>CAMYJI010000003.1:28932-108837 GCA_947258545.1 uncultured Ectothiorhodospiraceae bacterium | reverse complement strand
TTCATGGCCCAGGCCAGCCTCTCGACCGGTTCCCGGTCTCACCTTCTCCATGTACATCGCGCTCGCAATGACGTGATGCATCAATAAATCAGAGGTTCCCTAATCAATACGAAAGTATCCCGACACCCCGGCCCGGGTCCCCGCCCCATTTGAAGGGGGCAGGGCAGGGTGGTATATATTCCCTCCATCTTTATATAAGGGCGACCAGATGGCGAAGAAGATTCACTGCGAGCTTGTTACATGGGCGGAGGTGCAGCGACTCTGCCGTCGGCTGGCGGGACTGGTCATGGCATCGGGCTACCATCCCGATATCGTCATCGCCATCGGGCGTGGCGGGTATATACCCGCCCGGCTGCTGTGTGATTATCTCGATATCATGGCGTTGACCACGATCAAGGTTGAACATTACCTGTCCGGCGCCAGCCGGCAGGAGCAGGCCGTGGTCCGTTATCCCCTGAAGGCCGATATCCGGGACCTCAGGGTACTACTGGTTGATGATGTGAACGATACGGGTGACACCCTGGATGCCGCCATCCAGCACTTGAACACATTTCATCCCGCCGAGATCCGGACGGCCGTCATGCATCACAAGGTGACTACCCGTTATACCGTGGAGTATTACGCCAGAAAGGTAATCAAGTGGCGCTGGCTGATCTACCCCTGGGCAGTGTATGAGGACGTCGCCGGGTTTCTGGGACGGTTGTCACCGCCGCCGCATTCACTGGCTGACGCGCAGAGACGACTAGGCAGCCAGTTTGATATAGAAATCAAACTGCAACGCCTCGAGGATATATGCACTTGCATGAATATCCAGATCGGGCAGCCCCCATCGACCGATCGGACCTGACCCTGTTATTTGCGGTTAGCGGTCGTTCTGTTCACGTGAGTCCATGAACAGGCTGGCCGTCATGCAGGCCAGGCCTGCAGCATAAACGGCCCAGGGAAACCCGGCGGGTTGGTAGCCCTCGAAAGCGGCCTCGCCGCCTGGCAGTAACCGTGCCCCGGGCCAGAGGAAGGCGCCCAATCCGAGAGCGGCGCCGAGCAGGAACAGCAGACTGCGTCGCAGGGTAAACCGTGGACTGTTATCGGCCAGTAGTGCCCGGGCGCCCCATACCGCAAACAACAGGCCGATGGCGGCAGGTGTCAGCCACGGCCCGAGCCAGGGCCAGGGAATCAGAAACAGCACGTCCCATTCGAGCCAGGTTTGCGGCCAGTCGATGAGCAGCTTGAGACAGCCATAGTAGCCGAGGTCCCAGAGGCCGAAGACGTAGACAAACGCGGCGAACCGGCGGCTAGTCGTGCGTGCAGCCAGCAGTGCGACGCTCAGAATCATGACGAGGGTAGCCGCTTCACGGGCCAGTTCGATGCCGAGGTCGGCGTGCGACATCAGGCGCAGGGGGAAGATTGCCAGCGGGTTCTCCGCATAATACAGATGGCGCAGATGTACGACCAGGGCGGCCTCGACATAGGCCATCGCCACGGCATACAAAGTAAGCCAGAGTAGTATGCGTGCCCTCATGTGCAGCCTCCTGAGCCTTGTACGGGCCCGATGTGATTAATGTAACACGGTATAAAAGGGCTGGCCTGTATCGCAACGGCGACTGGGTTAAACTGAACGGGATCGGGGCGATTTGAATCTCAACACAGCGATTCCAATGGATGCTGATGGAACCATCGAATTTCACAGACCATGTTGTGCTGGCGCTGCTGGCTGCCGGGTGGTGTTTCCTGCACAGTGCGCTGATTTCGGTCAAGGTGACGGAATATCTCAGTCAGCACCTGGGTGCGCACTACCGGTTCTATCGCCTGTTCTTCAATTCCTTCGCTATTCTCAGCCTGGCCGTGGTAATCATCTACCAGCAGTTGATCAAGACCACGCCCGTGTTCGACTGGGAAGGCTACCTGCGCACGATACAGGTCGTGCTTATCGGGCTGGGGCTGGTGTTGTTTGTCCTGGGTGCGGGCAAGTACGATGCGCGCCGTTTTCTGGGCCTCTCCCAGATAAGGGACGGTGTCTCCAGCAAGGCGATGACACAAAGCGGCGAGCTGGATACCTCCGGAATCCTGGGTGTGATAAGGCATCCCTGGTACCTGTCCCTGTTGCTGATTATCTGGGCACGCCACCTCGATGTTTCGGGCATCGTGCTGAATGCGGTTTTTTCAGCTTACCTGGTCATTGGTGCGTATCTTGAAGAGAAGAAGCTGGTGCGGGAGTTCGGGGAGCTATATCGGGATTACCAGGAAAGGGTATCGATGCTGCTGCCCATCAAGTGGCTGCGGGGAAGCCTAAAACGGTGATGTCTTGTCCCTCTTTCATGACTGTTACTTGCAGCGGTCGCGTCGGATTATGCTGTCGCTAATCCGACCTGCGAGTATGAGGGATATTGTAGGTACGGGTTAGGCGCGAAGCGCCGTAACCCGACAACGGTCACGTCGGATTACGCTATCGCTAATCCTACGAGCTTGGAGGGATGTTGCAAGTCGGATGAGGTACGAAGCGCCGTAATCCGACCTGCGCGCTGGTTATTGTTTAGCCTTCGAGACCTCCCTCGATCCACTTGCGAATGCGGTTGGAATCCCCGATGGGTGTCAGCTTGCCATAGGAGTTGAGCAGGATAATGGTGAGGGGATGGTCGGCAATTTCCGCCTGCATGGTCAGGCAACGCCCGGCTTCGCTGATGTAGCCGGTCTTGCTCAGCTGAATCTCCCAGTTTTCGTTTCTAAGCAGGCGGTTGGTATTGCGGAAGGTCAGTTTGCCGCGTCCCTTGTAGGGTGAGACGCTGAGGCTGCGCGTGGTGGTTGCCTCGTGGATCAGCGGGTATTCGCGTGCGGCGCGCACCAGCTTGACCAGGTCACGGGCCGAGGCGATATTGCCGGCATCCAGTCCGGAGGGACCGGCAAAGTGGCTGTCATGCATGCCCAGGGCGAAGGCCTTCAGGTTCATGGCCTTCACGAATGCCTGCTTGCCACCGGGCCAGGTGCGGGCAAAGGCGCTGGCTGCGCGGTTCTCCGAGGCCATCAGCATGACCCTCAGTAGTTCTTCCCGCGTCAGCGTGGCGCCGTAGTTGAGGCGCGATCCCGTATTGCGGATGCGGTCGCGGTCATTCCGGGTAATTCTGATCCGTTCTTGCAGCGGCAGCTCCGCGTCCAGGATGACCATAGCGGTCATCAGCTTGGTGATCGAGGCGATGGGCATGGGTGTGTCCATTTGCTTGGCATACACCTCGTTGCCGTGCCGGTCCACGACCAGGGCGGCGGCCGACTTGAGTTGCAGCTTGCGCGGGTTCAGCGCCTGCCAGGGCGAGGCGGCCGCGTAATGCCCGGGCTGGGTGTCCGGACCCAGGCTGGCCAGTTGCTGGGGGGCGTCACCTGCGCTGTTGGCCGCAGTGCAGAGGCTGGTCAGGAGGCTGCATAACAATAGGCGTTTTTTCATAGTCCACATAAGTGCGTGTTGTCCAAGTGGCTGCCCTGAAAATCCAGGGTCGCTCCCATATAATGATGATTATCGGCAGCGGGACGGCATTCCTGATCCGGCTGAGCTCATGGGGTGCTAATGTATCTCATCCTGTTGATTTATTGAAAGAAGAAATCTGTTTTTTCTCCTCCCGGGTGGTGGTCAAACAAGCGGTCATGCATATCCTGCTCATTATCGTGGTTCTGTTGCTGCTGGTGTTCGGCCCGCAGTGGTGGGCGCGCTACACCTTCCGGCGTTATGCAGACGCACAGCCCCGCATCCCCGGGACCGGCGGGGAGCTCGCCCGTCACCTGCTGGATCGCTTCGAGATGCCGGGCGTGCAGGTGGAGATGACCGATAAGGGCGACCACTATGACCCGGAGAGCCGCACCGTGCGCCTCAGCCCAGATAACTACGATCACAATTCGCTGACGGCCGTGGCGGTGGCCGCCCACGAGGTCGGCCACGCGATACAACACCAGCGTAACGAACCCAAGCTCGCGCTGCGCCACCGGCTGGTCAAGCTGGCGCAGACCACCCAGCAGCTAGGTGCCGGGGCCATGTTCCTGATGCCGGTGGCGGTGGCGATTACCCGCGCACCCGCTTCCGGGCTGGTGCTGGCCGCCATCGGCCTGGCCAGCATGGCCAGTGCGACGCTGGTGCACCTGGTCACCCTGCCGGTCGAACTGGATGCCAGTTTCCGCAAGGCGCTGCCGATACTCAAGGCCGGCAACTACATCGAGCCCGCGGACGAGGTCGCGGTGCGCCGTATCCTGGGCGCGGCGGCGTTCACCTATGTGGCCAATTCGCTGGCCAGCCTGCTCAACCTGGCACGCTGGCTGGCCTTCCTGCGCCGGGCCTAGTGGCCGGCCGAGCAGGCAGGCATCCATGAATGGCCCGGTTGGCTGCTCATACGGCCAGAGGCTGCCGCTTAACCAGGCGAGAGAACTCGAATCCATCTGCAGCCATTACGTCACAAGCAGGATGCGAAATGTAATTTCACAAACACCTTTCCCTTTTCAGCGAGAGAAGGTTGGGATGAGGGGTAAGCGGCGGAGCTGCATGGCGGTATGATTGATCTATCCTCTCACCAACACTGCAAGAACTGGTAACTCCATGCGCGACCACTGTGAGTCCAGCCACATTGACTGATGTCCACCTTAGCGGGATGCCCTACGTGCCGGGTACCGCCCGCGGTACCCTGCAGCGCGGCCTTTCGGCCAATCCGGCTGGCCGGATCGTGCTGCTGGAGCAGCCGCTGGCGGGGCCGTTTGAACCCGCGCCGGCCGGTTTCGTGGTGATCCACGGCGCACCGTTATCACATGCCCTGATTCCATTGCTCGGCAGCGGTGTGCCGAGCGTCATTGTCACGCCTGAACAGGCCGAGTCGCTGTATGAGGGCATGGAAGTGGCGCTCGATGGGGCGACTGGGCTGGTCACCTCGGACACCACCCTCATCAGCCGGACACCGACGCCGTCGGTATCCGCTGCGGGATGCGCTACAGCAGACGGAGAGAGAGTCCACCTGCGCGTCAGTGCCCGCAACCGGCACGCCGTGCAGAGGGCGGTTCGACACCGGGCCGAGTCCATCGGTCTGGTGCGTTCCGAGTTCCTCGAAGCCAGCGACGGTCGCGTTCCTGATGCGGCGTTCTACCAACGCGAATTTCGCGCGCTGTGCGAGTCCGCCTCCGGTCTGCCGGTCACCATCCGCCTGTTCGATGTGGCCGCCGACAAGCGCCCGGCCTGGCTGCTGCCGGACCCAGCGACAGGTGGCGTACTTGGCCGGCAGGGCGTGCGCCTGTACCGGGAGGAACCGGTGCAGGGCGTCTACCGGGCGCAGCTCGAGGCCGTCGATGCACTCGCCGGGGAGTTCGAGCTGCGGGTGCTGCTGCCCTACGTGGCGGATTGCGCAGAACTGCACGCGTGGCGTGGTGATGTGTGTGAGCGGCTGTCACGCCCGGTCCCGATTGGTGCCATGGCCGAGACCCCCGCGGCGGCCCTGCAGATCGGTGCCTGGCTGGAGACGGCGGACTTCGTTGCCATCGGCTGTAACGACCTGATGCAGTGCCTGTTCGGCGCCGACCGCGACCGAGCCGAACTCGCCCGCTACCTCGATCACCTTGCCCCACCTTTGTACCGCTTCCTGGCGCTGGTGGCCGAGTCCGCTGGGGACCGGCTCGATGCAGTCCAGCTGTGCGGTGTGCTGCCGCAGCTGCCGGGTGTCCTGCCCATCCTGCTGGGGCTGGGCTTCCGGGTGTACTCGGTGGAGGCGAACCTGCTGCCGTGGCTGGGACAGGCCATCGCCCAGGCCCGGATCAGTGATGCCCAGGCACTGGCGGAACAGGTGTGTGCGGCACGCGATGCCGCTGCGGTCAGGCAGTTGGTCGGTGTGCCTGTCAAACCAGGACAGGGGTGAGCCGGCTACCCGGTGGGCGGTCTGTCGTGAATGCATCCGCCCCAGCGTAACGGGGTAATGCTGGAGCAGCTGTAAGCAGTTTTACGGTATAGTCTCGCGCCATACGTTGTTTTCTACTCCCCACAAAGGTGTTGACTGATGGAAATCTTGAGCCTGGACAATCTGCTAACCCTGGGCATGCTGATCCTGCTGCAAGCGGTATTGGGATTTGACAACTTGCTGTATATCTCACTCGAATCCAAGCGCGCACCGGTGCACCTGCAGGCCCGGGTGCGACGTCTGGGCATCGGCATCGCGGTGTTTCTGCGTGTTGCGCTGCTGTTGGTGATTATGAAGATGGTCCAGTATTTCCAGGACCCGATGTTCGGCATCAATATCCCGAACGTGATCGCCAGCGAGTTCAATTTCCACGCCCTGATCGTGCTGCTGGGTGGTGTCTTCATACTTTACACCGCCACCAAGGAGATCCTGCACATGACCAGCGTGCCTGACCTGGAGCACGAGACGCGCAAGCCGAGTTCCGCGGCCAAGGTGATCTTGCTGATAGTTGCCATGAACCTGGTGTTTTCCTTCGACTCCATCCTCAGCGCCATGGCATTGAGCGATGTCTACTGGGTAATGGCGTCCGCGATTGTCATCGGCGGGCTCCTGATGATCTGGTTGGCCGACCGGGTGGCGGCCTTCCTGGAGAAGAACCGCATGTACGAGGTACTGGGGCTGTTTATCCTGATGGTGGTGGGCATCATGCTGCTGACCGAGGGCGGACACCTGGCGCACCTGAAACTATTCGGCCACGAAATCGTACCGATGAGCAAGACCACCTTCTATTTCGTCATTACGGTGCTGGTGCTGACCGACCTGGTGCAGACGCGCTACAAAAAGAGGCTCGAGCGACTACGGCACGGCGAGGCGGTCTGACGACCACGCAACCCGGGTGGACCGGCGGTTACCCCGTCACGCAGTGACACACAGGCACATTTCAGGCAGGTACAACTGAGCGTGTATTTCGAGACAGCCGATATCATGGTTTCCGTCTGGCTGCTGCTGGGCTGGGGTATGCTGGTCGGCTTTGTGTTCTCAACCGTTGGTGCGGCCGGCGGGATCCTGGCCTCGGTGGGCCTGATCTCGGTGTTCGGGATCGAGAACCCGAACCTGGTCAAGCCGATGGCGCAGGCACTGACGCTGGTGACACCGCTGATTGCCGTGCCGCTGTACATGCGCCAGTGCCGCGTGGTCAACAGTTTGGCCGTCCTGCTCGGTGCGGGTGGTGTACTGGGCGCACTGCTGGGCAGTAGTCTGTCCGTCAATCTGTTATCCGACATGTCAGTGTTCAAACCGGTGTTCGCGGTGCTGGTGTTCTTTATCGCCGCGCAACTGGCCTGGCAGCTGTTTCACCACACAAGGGAAACCACCGAGCTGACCAAGACCATGCGGGCCGCAGAGGCCTTTGAACTGCATGTGAAAAGCGGTGGCAGGCTGTGTGACGTGGGTGTGGAGTGCGTGTTTTTCTCCCTGCGCCGGATCGTGATCCGCTTCGGCAAGCAGAAATTCTCCTACAATCCCTGGCTGCCGTTTTTAACCGGTATGGGCATCGCGGTCCTGTCCTCGGCCCTGGGTGTCGGCGGCGGCTTCCTGCTGGTGCCCTTCATGAGCATCGTGATGCGCCTGCCGATGTACGTGATCGCGGGGACCTCGGCGCTGGCCATTGCGATCCACTCGATTACCTCCATCAGCAACTATGTCCGCCTGGGTGTCGAACTGGACTATGCGTTGCTGGGGATCCTGATGGCCGGTGTGGTGGTCGGTTCGGCGATCGGACCGGCTCTCAGCAAATACATACCCGAGAACGGCCTGCGCGCCTTCCTGTGCCTGGTACTGGTGGTGATCGGCCTGCGCTACACGGGTGTGCTATAGATATAGAAGGGGCTGGTCACTGTATGGATTGCGCGCCTGACCGGCCGGCACCCGGGGAGGTATCCGATGAGCGGATTCAGGATCGATATAAGCTGGTGGATGGTCCTGGGCGCCGTGTTATTGACTGGTATGGTCGGCTGTACCGCGTACTATCGTGACGGGCCGCCGGTTTACCGGTCTTCGTATTATCACCACCCGTATCACTACCATTACTACCCCAGCACGCGCGTCTATTTCCATATTTCGTCCGGGCACTACTACTACCGCGACCATGACCACTGGAAGCGTGCCAGGCACTTGCCGCCGCATCACCGCCTGGACCGCCGCGATCGCGTGCGTCTCTGGATTGATGCCGACAAGCCGCATTCCGGGCATAAGGCGCACCGCGAGAAATACAGGCCGAAAGCGCACTACAAGCACGACATGAAACGTGACCGCGAGGAGCGCAGCTTCAACCGGCAGCGCCACGAGCGCTATCGCAACAGGTAGCTCCTACCGACAAAGGCGGGCCGGACCGGCAGCAGCGCCTGTCACTGGCGCGTTAACCGGGCCGGTCCGCTCAGGGCTACGGGACAGTACCGATGTAGCCCGTGTCGACCGAAGGGTAGAAGCGCACCTGCATCAGCTTCAGGCCGTTATTGTCGTAGTCCCACATGTACTCCGAGAGTTGTTCGATATTGAATATCCAGAGATTCCTGAATTCGATGTCACCCGATTCGCAGGTGCCGCTGAAGCTGCCGTCATCCTCGGCGACGTCCAGGCAGCCCTCGGCGCGGAAGATGTTGGTGATGTCCTCGACCTTGGGTTTTCCCTTGCCGCGGTTGAGTTCAAAAGAGCCCATCAGCAGGGTGTCCTCGCATTCCAGATCGCTTGTGCCGCCCGCGTCCACGACCGTGAGGGTGTAGCTGCATTCGGCGGACACCAGGGCGCCGCCATAGGGTTTGCCCAGGGCGATGCCATAAACATCATAGGCGACGAGGTCGGTGCAGCCGGCCGTGTAGTCGACGCAGTGCTCGTGGGGAACCTGGATGACTGCGAGATTGTCATCGGTTGCATTGCCGTCCAGTACCGCGAAGCTGTCGCCTGCTACGTACTTGATCTTGACCTTGCGTCCGACATCATCGCCGCTGTCCAGCGGTACGAAGATTGCCCGCCGGCTTGTGTTCGTCATGTCTGCGCCCTTGTCACGCGGTACGCCGATCAGGTTGACCTGAAAGTGTTTGCCGACCATGCCGTCGTTGCCGAAGGCGCCGGCATGTACCGAGGGTGCTGCCAGGCAGCAGGCAAGCAGGCCGAGCGCGACCAGTTCGATTTGTAGTTTCATGTTTGCTCTCCATTTGTTCCACGTCACCGGTGAAAGGGTTTGAGATAGATACCGACTGGTTGTTACCCTAGTTAACGAGTGGCGTGCGGACTGTGACCGGTTGCTCATCGAGGGGTGGGGCATGGCAGGATGTCCGGAAATGTGAGCCCTGACTGCAGGCGGATGTGAGGTTCCGCACAGCAGCAACGTGAGCCAGTACCAGGGTGCAGTGGGAATACAGCGTTGAGAGTCAGTCACACGCAACGGGGAGAGGATGGCTTCGATGACTACGTCAACAAGCATAAGCAGATTATCGATGCTGCTCTGCAGTGCCCTGTTGTTACCGCTATGCGCACTCAAGGCGGAGGAACAGCCGATCCCGATCTTTGATGCGCATCTTCATTATAACGCGGACGTCTGGGAGACGCTGCCGCCCGCGCGAGTGCTGGAGAAGCTAACGGAGGCCGGCATCAGCCGGGCACTGGTCTCGGCCACGCCTACCGAGGGAGCGGAAAGACTCTACCGAATCGCCCCGGGGCGCGTCGTACCCTTCCTGCGCCCCTATGCCAGTCGCAGCGGGCGCTATACCTGGTTCAGGGACGACACCATACCTCGGTATATACGTGAACATCTGACACGCATTCCTTACCGTGGCATCGGTGAGTTCCACGTCTTCGGTGACGACGCCAGGACAGCGGTCGTCATGCAAGTCATCCGACTGGCGCGTGAGCATCAGCTGGCCTTGCATGCGCACACCGACCGGTTGGGGATGACGGCTATCCTGGAACAGGCGCCGGACATCCCGGTCATCTGGGCCCATGCGGGCTTCGATGTGCCGATTGCAACACTGCGACGCCTGCTCGAGGGACATGGACAACTTTACCTGGAGCTGTCGTTTCGGGAGGGAATCACCCGGGAAGGGAAGCTGACGCCCGAATGGGAGGCCCTGTTTGCCAATTACCCGCAGCGTTGCCTGGTCGGCATGGACACCTATACCCCCGGCCGCTGGGTGGAACTGATCGATCTCGCGGAGGCGGCACGCGCGTGGTTGCGCCAGTTGCCACCCGATATCGCGGCCGGCATTGCCCATGACAACGCGCAGCGGATTTTCCGGGAAAGTAACAGGAAGCTGACCCCGGTCTCCGGGCAGCAAGAAAACTGATCAGGTCCCGTTCCTGTTATCATCACAGGCCTGTGAAAGGAGGGAAGGGGACCTTCTGATTTTTTTACTACTATTTATGTCGATCTTGAATAACCAGATTGTCACCTTTAAACCCTGACAACGTCTATGGCGTCTGAAGCATGAAACGATCCTATCCCTGGATTGCATTGGGCCTGGGGCTGATACTCAGCCTGGTGTTGATGCGCTACGGTACTCCTGACGGCGCAGCCGGATACAAGCTGCCCCTGCTAACCGGATTGTTGATGGCCGAGTTCGGTTTTCTGGTCACCGCCATCGCTGCCGGTATCTGTGTGCGTGACCTGGTGAAGCAGGGTATTGAGATAATTGCAATTGTTCTACTGATCGGTAATCTGATACTGGCGGCCAACTTCATACGCTTGGGTCTGCAGCTATGGCCGGGCGCGCTGTGAATTTAATTCCAGGGTTTCTGCGTCTATCTATTTATATTCTGGAATACTTTTGTCCGGGAAACTCAATATCATGGTTAAGCGACAAGCACTGTCTGGCGGGTATGGCTTGTCACTTGTCAATTCGTCACGTCCAACCTGGGGTTGCGCTATGAAAAAACTCAAGAATGAAGCGGAGCTGGTCAAGGAGGCGATTCGGGCCGGTGTGGAATACGGCGAGAAACGCGGTGTCGTGAAGTTCGAGCCGACCGATTCGGCAAAAGATAAAATCGAATACATCTATCGCTTGCTGGTCCACGACAAGGTGATACAGCCGATGCCCGAGGAACAGGTGTCGCAGAAGTCCATGCGCCACCGGCTTGCCATGTGGGCCGCCAGACAGCTGCCCAAGGACCACCCGTTGCTGAGGTAGACCTGTCGAGGCGGCTGGCAGGATCTGCCGGCCTGGATGAGGGGGGCGGTCATGCCCGGCGTGATTGGTACCCGCCAGGACAGACCAGAATGTCCCCTATTCTTGTCTCGCTGGAAATGTGCCGCATTGGGGTCTATATATTTACAATTGATGCTTGCATTGAATTCCCGGTGCAACGCAGCCTGCCTGCTTCACAAGGACGCATCTGTGTCTTGACGATTACAGCATTGGAGGGGGTGAATCGTGCCACGTGTATTCTCAATCCATTTCTTGGAAGTGATTATTCTCGCAGGGCTTCTGGCCTCCACTGGCCAGGCGGCTTCGGTCGAGCTCAGTCGGGGTGCCATGCTGAGCAATTCCTGCGCCGGCTGTCATGGTACCGATGGCAACAGTCCGGGCGAGATTCCCAGCATTGCCGGCAAGTCGGTGCTCTACATCGAGAAAGCCCTGTTGGAATTCCGCTCCGGCGAGCGTCCCGGCACCGTCATGGGGCGTCACACAAAGGGCTATACGGAAGAGGAAATCCGCCTGATCGCGGAATTCTTCGCCGCCCCCAACTAGGAGGTCCGTCATGAACGGGATTTCACGCAGACGTTTCATCAGGCTGATGGGCGGGGCCGGTGCCTTTTCGGCCCTCAATGGACTGGCCTGGTCACTGGCCGGGTGCGGCGATACCGAAAAGCAATCACTTGATACCGGAAAGCAACCGCAGGTCAAGGCAAAGGCACGCGCGGTGATTGTCGGTGGCGGCTTCGGCGGTGCCAGTTGCGCCAAGTACCTGCGCCGTTTTGCCGCCGACGTTCAAGTCACCCTCATCGAACCCTCCCGGCGTTTTTACACCTGCCCATTCAGTAACACGGTGCTGGGTGGCATGAACGGGATGGACTACATCTCGCATGGCTACGAGACCCTGTCGGAGCGCTATGCGATCAATGTAGTCCATGACACGGTATCCGATATCGATCCGGTGGCGAAACGTATAAGCCTGCAAGCTGGCAACAGCGTGGACTATGATGCCCTGGTGCTCTCGCCGGGGATCGATTTCCGCTGGGATGCCGTGGAAGGCTATGACGAGAGTGCCGCTGAAATGATTCCCCATGCCTGGCAGGCCGGTAACCAGACACAGATCCTGGGACGGCAGCTGGTGGCCATGGAAGACGGGGGGGTGGTGATCATCGCGCCGCCCGGCAATCCGTTCCGCTGTCCGCCCGGGCCCTATGAGCGCGCCAGCCTGATCGCCCATTATTTGAAAACGCACAAACCCCGTTCGAAGATACTGATGCTGGATGCCAAGGATAAATTTTCCAAGCAGCCGCTGTTCATGCAGGGCTGGGAGGCCGTGTATCCGGGCATGATTGAATGGGTCAGCGGCTCGGACTGGGGTGGCATCGGGCGAATAGATACACAGTCTCGCACCTTGTACAGCAGTTTCGACAAGCCCCACACGGCAGACGTGATCAATTACATCCCGCCGCAGATGGCCGGCAGCATCGCGCGCAATTCCGGTCTGGCCAACAGCGACGGCTGGTGTCCAGTCGATCAGCGTACATTCGAATCAAACATGCACAAGGATGTGTACGTGATCGGCGATGCCAGCGTGGCCGGGCAGATGCCCAAATCGGGGTTTGCGGCAAACAGCCAGGGCAAGGTCTGCGCGGCAGGACTGGCGGCGAAATTTCACGGCATCGAGATGCCGGACCCCTCTTATGTGAACACCTGTTACAGCCTGGTCGCACCGGACTACGGGATCTCGGTGGCGGCCGTCTACCGGCTGGTTGATGGTGAGATCAAGAAGGTCGAGGGTGCCGGTGGTGTCAGTCCCAAGGATGCCGATGCGGAATTCCGGCGTGATGAGGCCCGCTATGCGGTTGGCTGGTACCAGAGCATTACGGCAGACAGCTTCACATAACGACTGTCATTGCTGTCGTTCATCACGCAGGTGCCGGGCGCCGCTGACCAGCCAGTCGCCGTCCGCCTTGTCGAGCAGCACCTCGATGGTGTGAATATCGAGGAACTGGCCCTGTTCGCCCCGGATCGACCCCAGGGCGGTGCCCCTGACAGTGATCCTGGCCGTGCTGCCCTCGATGTGCACCACGGGTTCATCCAGGCTGAGTTCCAGGGCGCTGATCCTGGTGCGTCCGCTGAGGATTTTCTGCTCCAGTTCCTGATGGCTGGGGATTTCGATGATGCCATAACCGGCACTGGTCAGATCATAGACCGTGTGGGCACTGAAATGCCGTGCAATCTCCCGGGTCCTGGTGAGCTGCTGAATGCCGCTCTCGGAAGAAGTGATCTCTGCCAGGCTGCGTATTCGCTCGAGCTGTTCGAGGATTTCCTCCTCATCAGTATCGAGAAACAGCGGTATTGCAATCAAGGCAACCACGCCGGCCAGGGCAATCAACCAGTACCTGCTCAGCATCTCATCTCCACTCTGTCAATCGGGCTGGAGTTGGGCTGGCGCCGTTGTGTGCTGCCGGTATTCGGGTCATGTCCCTTTGCTCTGGATCAGGTACCACTTCACCAGCTGTGCGGCCAGTGCCTCGGCGGCTGACGTTTGCCCGTTGGCGTGCAGCCATTCCACTGACCAGCGGTGTCCCCACGCACTGGCGTTGCTGTTGCTGGGATGCTGATCGGTCTGCCGGGTGTCGGCCAGAAACAGGAAGATCGCCCGTGCCAGGGCATGCACTGTCGCCGACAGCCTGTCCGGATGCTGCCACTCGCATATCCCCCGGGTGGTGAAACGTGGTTTCATGCCGCGCCGGCGCCGCAGGGGGCGTGCCGGTACCCGGCCCCAGTCGCGCTCCAGGGCCGGATAATCCACTCCCTGCCAGACATTTACCTTGATCCGATACTTATGCCGGGGCAGTGGCGGCCCGGCCTCGACGTACCGCTCCCGCGGTGGCCAGCAGATACTCAGGGTGGCCGGTGGACACTCACCGTTGATCCGGGGCTTGTGTTGTTCCTCGGTCATGGGATAAATGCGAATCCAGTCCAGCAGGCAGGTGTCGTAGACAGCCAGCTTGTCGAGGATGAAATCAACCGCAGCGGGCGCATCCGTTCTGTCGCGGACTGACAGTACTGGATCGGGCACGGGACACCTCCAGATTGAGCGGTCGGTGAGGATGATTTCAATACACTATCAATCACATAACAAAAACGCCGGCAGATCACAATTGAATTCTGTTTTTAAACGGAAAACACGCTGCGGATCCGCTGCGAGAATGGGTGTGTCTACGACCTTGGTCCTATGGACAGGACCCGTGTTTTCATAGGAATATAAACGGGATAGCGCGCTGCTGTGGGCCCGGCACCCGGGTGCCGGGGTAGAGGTTCGCGCTGATCGCTTATGTAAGTATAATAAGTGGCAGCAATAATAACAGTCGCTTAACAAGAACAATAAGTGCATTACAACAACGATGGACTGGCAAAAAACCTTACAAACAATAAAACAGCATGCCTTTCCAAGGAAGGCCGCGCTGGAACGCGAACTGTCTGCCGCACAGGGGGAGAACCAGGCCCTGTCCGCAGACCTTGAGAGCGTGCGCCATGAACTCCAGAGTACCCTCAGCAAAGACGCACAGCAGATCACCGATCTGCGACAGCAACTAGGCAATATTCAATTCGAACACAGCGCGGCACGCCACCAGGTGCAGCTGCTCGAGTCCTCCCTGGAACAGGCCTCGCAGCGCCAGGCAGGCACCGATCAGCAGCTCAGGTCGCTGGAAAACAGCCTGGAGCAGGAGCGCAGCCAGGCGCGGCTGCTGGAGGAGTCGCTGCAACAGGCCACGCAGCGCCAGGCAGACACCGAACAGCAGCTCAGGTCGCTGGAAAACAGCCTGGAGCAGGAGCGCAGCCAGATACAGTTGCTTGAGTCCTCCCTGGAACAGGCCTCGCAGCGTCAGGCAGGCACTGAACAACAGCTGATGACGCTGGAGAGCAAGCTGGATCAGGAGCGCCAGCAACATGAGTCCAGCCTGGGCCTGACCCGGGAAACGCTTACCCTGTTGCAGTCCGAACAGCAAAACCTGCTGTCGCTGCAGTCAGACCAGGCAAAGGCATTCAGCGAGGTCGGCCGGCAGTTGCTGGAGGCCATGCAGGCGGCGACCGCCAGACCGAAACGGCCGGTGTTGGGGATAGCGGCCGCTGCCGGTTTACTTTTTCTGTGCGGTACCCTGGTCGGTGCCGTAGCGATACAGGGCTTCCAGGAAGACAGTGGTGAACTCGCGGAGTTCAACCTGGGTATCCGGGACATGCGGGTATCCATGGAGCAGCAGTTCAACCACCAGAACGAGGTCCTGACGGGACTGATGGAGGCGCTGAACAAGGTAACCGCAAATGCCTACGAGCCTGATGCCGGGGCCGTGCCTGATGTCGGGACCGTGCCTGATGTCGGGACCGTGAAGGAGGAAGTAAGCAAGGAGGCCCCGGTGCCCGGGCCGGTTGCCGCGCGCGTGGTGCGCAAGCCGGGCAAGCGGCCTGCCTATGACAAGTCGGGGCCGCTATTGCTGATGGAGGATACGCCGTCAGTGGAGACTCCCGGGAAGCCTGTGTTTGACCCGGAGGTCAAGGAACAACAGGCTGACCTGATAACGCTCGGCTTCAATCTTGGCCGTTTGCATGCAGACGGCTTGAAGGATAAGCGGACAGAAAGGGCGCTTGAGGAATTCAGGTTGTTGTACCTGCCGTTATCGGCTAAGCAGGAAATCCCGGACGATGATCAACTGACACGACTGATAGAAAAGTTCGCCGACCAGGCTCGGGAGGATGAAAAGACGTATCACATCAACAGCGGGGTGTTGGCTGCAATCCGCCTGGGTAGCATACACACGGATGTGGATTTTTCCTTTCTGATGGAACTCGCCAATGTCGAGAGCAGCTTTAATCCTGCATCCAGAGCAAAGACTTCTTCAGCCGCGGGGTTGTATCAGTTCAAGACCGGGACATGGCTCGAGGTCGTCAAAGACTATGGAGACAAGTACGGGATGGGTATGTATGCATCACAGATCGAACGGATTGTTGATAGCCAGGGCAAGGCGCAGTCAGTCATCAGTGATCCGGCCGTGCACCAGCACGTGCTCAATCTGCGCCACAACCCGAGAATAGCCGCATTGCTGGCGGCCGAGTATGTCAAGAAGAACATGCGAAGGCTGGTGTTCTCACTTGACCGCAAGCCGGGCCGCACCGAACTTTACCTGACGCACTTCCTGGGCGCGTCAGGTGCGATTTCGTTTCTGAAGGCCCTCTACGAGGACCCCGACAAGATCGCGCGAGATATTTTCCCAGGTGCGGCGAGCCGCAACCAGAGCATTTTCCGCAGCCGGAACAGCAAGCCCCGCACACTGGCCGAAATCTATGAAATTTTCAGCCGGAAATTCAATACCTCGCGCTACGAGGAAGGGTAGGCGGGCAGATCCGGTTCGAGCGGGCCCGTCCTCTACGCCGCATTGCCCACCCAGAACGACATGTCCTTGTCGAGGAACTCGCGCCACGACATGTAGTGCGTGCCGTCACAGGAGAAAGTCAGGCTGATCATTCCATTGAAGATATTGATCGAGGCCGAGCGCAGGTAGAGCGTCTCGTCTGCCACCCGTAACAGGCGCATGCCGTTCAGAATAGGGCCGATCTGTCCCTGGGGAATAAGCGCATCCTCGGGGTAGGGCCTGCGTGTATAGAGCATACAGACATCCGGATCACTGAGCGCTTCGTGGTCGAGGATGCGGTAACGGAACGGGTCTTCCATCAGCCAGATGGTGACACGACTGCTGGAGAAATGGATCACACCCTGGAACATACCCCGCTCGGTCAGCAACTCCTCGAGGATGGCTATGGCCGGGTCCATGTTGCGGTCCATCAGGCTGTCGATGCGGCACTGCTGGAAGACCGTGCCGCGGATGGCCGGGTCACCCTTGATCTGGCGCCAGTCGCTGGACTCCTCGTAGCGATCTGCGGTGACCGGCAGGTCGCGCAGGTCGAAGTCGGCGCCCAGGAAGCCAAGCATGTTATCACCCCGACGAACCACCTGCAGGGCCGTCAGCGAGGGCCGGTTGGCGCGCAGGCTGAGGTAGGCATCGGATAGCAGAAAGCCCCAGGACGGGACGGTCTCGCGCATGTAGGGTCGTCGTGAGCGGTCGCGCCCGTAGTGTTCGGGCAGCAGTCCGGTGCTGCTGACGTTGTCGCTTATCTGGATGCCGTTGGTATCGAGCGTATACAGGAACAGGCAGTGCGGCACGCTGTGGAACCCGTCGCTGAGCACGATGTCGAGTTGCTCGCGCTTACCCCATACGTCCGCACACTTTCCGGCCAGATCGGCCAGCGGTGCGGACAGCAAATCCGCCTGCATGAGCCGCTGGCGATGAATGGCATCTTTCAGGGTCTCCTTCATGGCGGCAAGTGTAATCGCAATCCGGCCCCACGGCCACGACGGGACGCTGATTATTTATATAAGGGTAAGAGCAATGACACAGGGGCGGGTTTTGTGCGAGATGGCGGCTTGTGCCAGTATCACCAGTCAGTAATCACACCCGTCAGGATGGAGGATCTATGCGCAAGGATACCACTTCACTCAGTCGTCTCCGCGAAGAGATGCGGGCTTTTCGGGCTGGATTTAACAGTCTATTTCTCGCAACTGTCTCATCCACGGGTGTACCTGAGGCCAGCGCCATGCCAATGGTCGTGGGGGATGCAGGCGAGTTTTATATCTATGTCAGCGCACTGTCGCGGCATACCTCAAACCTCGGGTCGAGCCCGCAGGCCGGGGTGCTATTGATACAGGAGGAACAGTCTGCACCCAATGCCTTCGCCCGTGAACGCCTGAGTTACCAGTGCCAGGTTAGCGGGGTCGAACGGGACAGCCAGCGTTTCAATGACATCATGCAGGAATTTAGACGACGCTTCGGGACTATCGTGGAGACACTGCGGAATCTGCCTGACTTTCAACTGATCTGCCTGACACCGGTGAGCGGGACCTACGTGCGCGGTTTCGCCCAGGCCTGGCGCTTGAGCGGGCCGGGTCTTGATGAACTGCAGCACATGAACCCGGCCCGCAACGGCTGAGTCAGGTGTCATGACCGCCCCGTCCGGCTGACAGAGCAGTGCCTGAAAGGCTAACACCCAATGATTCAGGCCTGGAGTTTCCGGATGGCGGTTTGACCCGGGTAATGGCTCACGACAATGATGCGCCGAGTTCCTCCCAGGCCGTAAGCAACTCCCTGGGGATGTCATTCAGCCTGGGCCGGCGAGGTTGTTTGCGAATGTCCGCCAGCTGCAACACGCTGGGTGGCTTGCCCTTGGGAAACCTTGCGTTATGGGTAAACAGGTGCAGGCCCCTGACCGGTACTCGAGGCACGATGATCCTGACAGCAGCGACCTGTATCTTGAGATGTTGATCGGGATTGGGAAACTTGTAGCTGCGTTTGTTGATCACCTGGGTCCAGATGTCGGTCTTGCTGCCGCCGAAAATCAGTCCGTCAAAACGCTTCACGTCGACAACGAGGATTGCGTCGGCCGCCAGCAGCAGGTTGTCAATCATGACCTCACTGCCGAGGCCGTCGGGCAGGCTGATATTGTGCATGCCCTTGACACCGAGCCGCTTCAGGGCTCTTCGGATCTGGCGCTCCTGATGCCAGTGGCGCAGGGGCTTGAGGAGCAGGAACAACGGCGCCGTGATAATTGCCAGTATAACCAGCGCCAGCCACAGGTCCTGTTCATTGATCTGGTAACGTTCCATGAGGGTGAGTATTGAATCTGGCATGACTGGTGTGTAATCCCGTGGAGCTATAATTCAGACTTCCCGGCGGTATTTTACGCAATTTTGCACTGCAGGGTTGATGGCTGATCAGGGTGTATATTCAGGGCCCTGCAATAACGACAGCCGGCAGGGAACGGCGTTGACCCGGGTGATGGCTGGTATGATAGGGGGACGGATGCGGGTATTCCAGTGAATCCTATTGAGCGGGAATAAGCACATCGCGATGGCATTTCTCAAGAAACTGCTTAAAGGTGTAAAGCAGAAAATGGCCGATGTCTTCCTGGGTGAGCCGCTCCGGGAGTGGGGCGTGGTCTACGAGCAGAGAAGGCGTTTCTTCAGCGAGGCCATTTCCGTCGACCTTTATCAAAATGACGGCAAACCGGTTCTCTGGCTGAAGGCCACCTACAAGAGCAGGATCAGTTACAACTCCTACGGCTTCGCGATTACTGTCTACGAGCTGCGTGACTTCGTAGAGACACTGCAGTCCCGCTACGGGGAACTGTGCCGGCTGGCAGGCACGCCGCGGCCGATGGCGGTGAATCCCCGTGATCGCTTGCCCCTTGCGCATCGCCTGCTGATCAAGGCCATCCATGGGATCCGTGCCAGCATGCTGCTGCTCGATTACCGGGACCCGGTTAGCAACGCGACGGACTATCGTTTTTATGGCTACGTCACGCGCAAGTCGGACAACAAGATCTTTATCCAGTCGGGCCTGGATATTGCGAACCGGGAGGGCAGTGTTATTTCCGGGGAGGGATTTGCCGCCGCCCTGCAGGTGCTTGCAGACTTCCTTGACACGGAGGAGTCGGTTGCCCTGCTGTCCCGTTAGGCCTGCTCCCGGAACGTCTTCATCCGGCCTGCCGAGGCGCTGACGGGGTTCGGGGCCGGTTAAAGTCCGGTCCATTATGGCCGAGATATCGGTTGTTACATCAACTGCTTATCGCCACCGGGCGGTTCGTCATCGGACAGCGATAAAAGGATGGATACCGTGGCCATAAATCCAGATCTCTTTGATAAATATAGTGATTTTACCCTGGAGCCGCTGAGCACCCCGCATCGTCGGCGGGTTGAATCGACCCTGCTTGTCGATCTGCGCAGGCACCCCCGGTTTGATAGCCACTTGCCGGCCCGGGCGCTCACTGCCAGCGGTGAGGGTGTGGATGTCCTGATTACCAACATCTCGCTTTCCGGCATGCGCCTGGAGGGTGACCTGCAGATGATCCAGGCCCTGCTGCCCGGCCTCGAGCGTCTGGACCAGCATACGCCGACGGCATTACAGCTGGCGTTTGTCCTGTCCGATAGCGCGGTCCGTCCGGCAGGTGTCAAGGTCCGTTGCCAGACCGTCTATTCCCGTTCCGAACGGGAGGACGTCTATCAAATCGGTGTGATGATCACCGCCTTTGATGAAGGGCGCGATGCCTACGCCGAGTATATCCTCAACAGGCAGGCCAAATCATAAGGCAGGCAGGCGTGACCGGCCACTTCCACACCAACCGGAATCGCGGTATCTCAGCTTCGATGTAGACTGAAGCCTAGGTGGTCTCGAAGGTGTTGCAGCTGTTGACGTCACCACTCTGGATGCCGCGCTTGAACCACTCCACCCGTTGTTTCGATGTGCCATGGGTGAAGGATTCCGGCACCACATGACCCTGGGCTTCGCGTTGCAGGCGGTCATCACCGATGGCGCTGGCCGCTCCCAGGGCCTCCTCGATATCACCCTGTTCCAGCACCTGGCGGCTACGCTCGGCATGGTTGCCCCAGAGCCCCGCAAAGCAGTCGGCCTGTAATTCCTGCTTGACCGAGAGGGTGTTGGCCTGCGCCTTGCCCAGGCCGCGCTGTGCGGACCTGACCTGTTTGCTGATGCCCAGCAGGTTCTGAACATGGTGGCCGATCTCATGCGCGATGACGTAGGCCTGGGCGAAATCACCGGGGGCACCGTGGCGGCGCTTGAGGTCGTCGAAGAATTCGAGGTCGATATAGACCTTCTGGTCGGCCGGGCAATAGAACGGTCCCATCGCGGAGCTGGCCATGCCGCAGGCGGAACTTACCGACCCGCTGAACAGGACCAGGGTCGGCTTTTGGTAGGTCTGCCCGCTGTTTTCAAAGATGGCGGTCCAGGTGTCCTCGGTATCGGCCAGCACCACGGAGACAAAATCCGCCGCCTGCTGTTCCGCTGCTGTCGGTTTCCAGTCGGACTGGCTGACGGCCGGCCCGCTACCGGTCTGCATCTGCAGTATCTCCAGCGGATTGATGCCGAGGAAGTAGCTGGCCACCAGCACCAGTGCGATGGTCCCGACCCCGCCCTTGAATGCGAGCGGGCCACTGACACGCTGGCCGCGCCGATCCTCGATATTGGAACTTCTGCGCCCCGTTCTCCAACGCATGATGTCTGCCTCTCGCCGTGACTGCACCTCATTATAGCGGAGCTGGCGATAATGAAAATCGCTGGCACCGGCGTCGTCAGTCCCTGCAGTACGGCCACCCCGGATGCCGGCCGTGGCCGGCAGGGCAGGCATGAAGGTGCGACTGGTGCTGCCTGGAGCGGCGGGGCCGGATCCCGTGCCCTTACTCGTAGTCGGGTGCGTAGCTCTCCAGGATCTTGATGTAGTTGGCGCGTTCGAAGGCGCTGGAATCGAGGCAATTGGCCTGGCTCATGGAACCACGCATCTGGCCCACCGAGGTGTATTGCTTTTCCTCCATCCAGGCCTGCAGGCCCTCGACCAGCGAGGTGAGAAAGCCGATGCCATGCCTGAGCACGCCCGAGGTGGTCATGACAACGTCGGCTCCGGCCATCAGGTACTTGACGACCTCCACGGGGCTGTCCACGCCGCGGGTGGCGGCGATCGAGGCATTGATGCGACCGTGGAGGACGGCGATCCAGAGTAGCGGAAGACGAATCTCGGATGGCGTGCTGAGTTCGAGGTCCGGGACCACCTCCATCCTGTCCAGGTCGAAATCCGGCTGGTAGAAACGGTTGAACAGCACCAGGGCATCGGCGCCTGCCTCGTCGAACTGGCGTGCCATGTTGCCGATGGCGCTGAAGAAGGGGCTCAGTTTGAGGGCGACCGGGATGGTCACCGATTCCTTGACGGCCTTCAGCACCTCGATGTAGCGTTGCTCGACCTCGCGGCCTGTCATATAGAGGTGAGCGGGGATGTTATAGGTGTTTAGCTCGATGGCGCGGGCACCCGCGTCCTGCATCATGCGTGCTGTATTTACCCAGCCCTCGTTGGTGATGCCGTTGAGACTGCCGATGACAGGGATGTCGACCGCCTCCGCGGCCTGGCGTAGCAGATTGAGGTATTCGTCCGGCCCGGTATCATAATCGTCGAAATCCGGAAAATAACTCAGCGATTCGGCATAGCTCTCGGCGCCGGATGTAATCAGGTGCTCGATGGCGGCACTCTCGTGTTTGATCTGTTCCTCGAACAGCGAGAACATCACGACTGCCGCGGCACCGGCATCCTCCATGCGCTTGATATTATCCAGCTTCTCCGACAGCGGGGAGGCGGATGCGACAATGGGGTGTTTGAGCTCCATCCCCATGTAGGTGGTCCGTAGGTCCATGGCATACTCTCCTGCGATAGCGATGGTTCAGGTGACGATGTTCCCGGCATCGGGGTGCACGTCGCTGGAACCGCGGCGTTCGTACCCCTGATAGCCGGCACGCTCGTAAAGCCGCCAGGTCTGGTTGACATGCTGCTGGGCCATCTCCATCAGCATGTCGGCCTCGGCGGGATTGGTGCGGCTGAGCATCCGGTAGCGCAGCTCGTGGTCGGCATACTCCCGGAAGGGGATTCGCGGTCGCTGGGAGTCGAGCACGAAGGGATTCTCACCACGCTTGCGCACCTCGGGGTTGTAGCGCATCAGTGGCCAGTAGCCGCTCATGACGGCGCGCTGCTGCTGCATCAATCCATGCTGCATGTTGATGCCGTGCGCAATGCAGTGACTGTAGGCCAGGATCAGCGACGGTCCGGAATAGGCCTCGGCCTCGCGGAAGGCCTGCAGGGTCTGCTGAGGATTGGCCCCCATGGCGACCCGTGCGACATAGACGTTACCGTAGGAGATCGCCTGCAGGGCCAGGTCTTTCTTGGCCACATGCTTGCCGCCGGTGGCGAACTTCGCCACTGCCGCCAGCGGTGTGGCCTTGGACATCTGCCCGCCGGTATTGGAGTAGACCTCGGTGTCGAGTACCAGCACATTGATATCACGACCCAGTGACAGCACATGGTCGAGTCCGGAAGAGCCGATATCGTAGGCCCAGCCATCACCACCGACCGTCCAGATACTGCGTCGCACCAGGTGGTCTGAGATCGACAGCAGGTGCCTGGCCTGGTCCGAGTCCAGCTGGTGCAGCTTGCGCTGCAGCTCCGCCACGCGCTCGCGCTGGGCCTGGAACTCGGAGTCGGTGATCTGCGGCGCCATCAGGATCTGCTCGACCAGTCCCTCGCCCAGCTGCGGCATCAGGTGCTTGAGCAGGCGCTCGGCCATAGCCAGCTGCTGGTCGGCGGTGAGGCGGAAGCCGAATCCGAACTCCGCATTGTCCTCGAACAGCGAGTTGGACCAGGCCGGCCCCCGGCCTTCCGCATTCTGGCTCCAGGGGGTGGTGGGCAGGTTGCCGCCGTAGATGGAGGAGCAACCGGTGGCATTGGCCACGATCAAGCGGTCCCCGAACAGCTGCGAGAGCAGCTTGACGTAGGGTGTCTCACCGCAGCCCGCACAGGAACCCGGAAACTCGAACAGCGGCTCCAGGTACTGCACGCCGCGCACCGTGGAGAAGTCCACCCGGGCGCGGTCCACGTAGGCCAGAGAATCGAAGAAGTCGACGTTATCGCGCTCCCCCGCCAGGACCGGTTCCTTCGGTTGCATATTGATCGCCTTGCGGCCGGGCTCCGTACTGCTCCTGGCGGGGCAGACCTCCACGCACAGTCCGCAGCCGGTGCAGTCCTCCAGGTAGACCTGCAGGGTGTAACGCGCGTCGGGCAGTCCGCGGGCGTTGATGGTTGCGGACTTGAAGCCCTCGGGCGCCGGCTCGAGTTGCGCCTGGTCGTAGAATTTGGCGCGGATCACGCTGTGCGGGCAGACCAGGCTACAGTTGCCACACTGGATGCAGATGTCCGATTCCCACACCGGTACAAACATCGAGATATTGCGTTTCTCCCAGCGGGTTGTGCCTGTCGGATAGGTGCCATCGACGGGCAGTGAGCTGACCGGCAGTTCATCCCCCCGGCCTGACATCATCATCGCCGTGACATCGCGCACGAAGGCGGGTGCTGCGGGCGGGACTGGTGGCAGCAGGTCCTGCTCGCTGGTTACCTGGCCCGGGATTTCGACCGAGTGCAGGTGGGCCAGTGTGTTGTCCACCGCCTCGAAATTCTTGCGTACCACCTCGTCACCTTTCTTGCCGTAGGTCTTCTCGATGGCGGTCTTGATCTTGGCGATGGCCGCGTCTTTCGGGAGCACCCCGGAGAGGGCGAAGAAACAGGTCTGCATCACCGTATTGATGCGGTTGCCCATGCCGCTCTCGCGGGCGACCTTGTAGGCATCGATGACATGCAGCGACAGGCCCTTGTCGATGATCGCCTGCTGGATGACCCGCGGCAGCTCGTCCCACACGGCAGCGGGCCCGAAAGGGCTGTTCAGCAGGAAGGTCGCACCGGGTGCCGCCTTCTCGAGGACGTTGGTGCGCTCCAGGAAATTGAACTGGTGACAGCCGATGAAATTGGCGGACTGGACCAGGTAGCTGGAGCGGATCGGTTGCGGTCCGAAGCGCAGGTGGGAAACGGTCTGGGAGCCCGACTTCTTGGAATCGTAGACGAAATAACCCTGGGCATGGAAGGCCGGATCCTCGCCGATGATCTTGATGGTGTTCTTGTTCGCCCCCACCGTGCCGTCGGCGCCCAGGCCGTAGAACAGCGCGCGTACCACGTTGTCGGGCTCGATAATCAATCCCGGGTCGAATGTCAGGCTGGTGTGGCTGACGTCGTCCTGAATGCCGATGGTGAACCCGTTGCGGGGCGTATCCCTGTCCAGCTCATCGAAGACGGCCTTGGCCATCGCGGGGGTGAACTCCTTGGAGGACAGGCCGTAACGGCCACCGATCACGCGCGGCATGCGGCCGCCCGGGAGTTCCGCGTTGGCATTGGCCGTTGCCAGCGTGCTGAGCACATCCAGATAAAGCGGTTCCCCCGGGGCGCCGGCCTCCTTGGTACGGTCCAGCACGGCAATGCAACGTACGCTGTCCGGGAGACTGGCCAGGAAGTGCCGGGCCGAGAACGGCCGGTAGAGGTGGACCTGGAGGATGCCGACTGCCTCGCTGCTGGCCTGCAGGTATTCCACGGTCTCGCGCACCGTGTCGGCAGCCGAACCCATGATGATGATGACCCGATCCGCACCGGGGTCGCCGAAGTAATCGAACAGTCGGTAGTGGCGCCCCGTCAGTTCGGCGAACAGCCGCATCTTGTCCTCGACAATGCCTGGTGTCGCGGCATAGTAGGGATTGACGGTCTCGCGGCCCTGGAAGTACACATCGGGGTTCTGGGCGGTACCGCGCATGAACGGGTGGTCCGGGTTGAGGCCGCGACGGCGGTGGGCAATCACCTGTTCATCCGGGATCATGGCGCGGATTTCGTCATCTGTCAGCAGGGTAACCCGGCTGACCTCGTGCGAGGTCCGGAAGCCGTCGAAGAAGTGGATGAAGGGTATGCGTGCCTCGAGGGAACTGGCCTGCGCGATCAGGGCCATGTCGTGCGCTTCCTGCACCGAGCCGGCGGCGAGTTGTGCAAAGCCGGTGCTCCTCACCGCCATTACGTCCTGGTGGTCACCGAATATTGACAGCCCCTGGGCCGCGAGGGAGCGGGCCGCCACGTGAAACACCGCCGTGGTGAGCTCGCCGGCGATCTTGTACATGTTCGGGATCATTAGCATCAGGCCCTGGGACGCGGTGAAGGTCGTCGTCAGGGCACCGGTCTGCAAGGCGCCATGGGCAGCGCCCGCGGCACCGCCCTCGCTCTGCATCTCGGCGATGATGGGGATGTCGCCCCAGATGTTGGTCTTGCCCTCCTGGGCCCACTGGTCGGCGAGTTCGCCCATGGTGGAGGAGGGGGTGATGGGATAGATCGCACAGACCTCGTTGGTCCGGTAGGCCACGTAGGCCGCCGCCTCGTTGCCGTCGATGGTCGTTACTTGTCTGTCAGGCATGCTTGCTCCAGGTGCCGGTTGCAATCCGGGTCGACCAGCTTTTTATGGCCCAGTTAGGTGATCAGGCGGATTCGGGAACCATTTCGATGGCATGGCAGGGACACTGTTCGAAGCAGATACCGCAGCCCGTGCATATCTCCAGGTCGACTGTGTAACCCCTGTTTTTCCCGCGCTTGATAATGGCGTGCTCCGGACAGGCCCCGAAGCAGCCATCGCATTCGAAACAATTGCCGCACGACAGGCAGCGTTGCGCCTCGAACACTGCGTCCCGCTTCTTCAGGCCGTGCACCACTTCCTCGAAGCCGCTCTGGCGGCGCTCCAGGTTCAGGCTGTCCTGCGGACGCTGGTCGGCATCCGTGAAATACCAGAGGTGCAGCTTGTCGAAGCTTGCCAGCGGGTGTTTGCGGGGGCTGCTGTAGTGCTCACCGCGCAGCCAGCTATCGATATTGCGGGCCGCTTTCTTGCCGTGGCCTACTGCAATAGTCACGGTACGTTCCGAGGGCACCATGTCGCCGCCGGCGAAGATCCCGGGATGGCCGCTCATCATATGCTCGTCGACAATCACCGTGTCCCCCTGGAACGCGACATCCGGGATGTTCTCGAGCAGGGTGACATCGGTATTCTGGCCCAGGGCCAGGATCAGGGAGTCCGCCTCCAGGGTTTCCAGCTCACCGGTACCCCGGGGGCGGCCATCCTCGCTGATCTCCATGACCTCAACCGTGAGCGTGGTCTGGTCAATTTCCTTGATGGTACGCAGCCAGTTGATTTTGACGCCTTCCTCGAGGGCCTCCTGCGCCTCGAACTCGTGTGCCGGCATTTGTTCACGGTTGCGGCGGTAGATGATCAGGGCCTCTTCGGCGCCAAGGCGCTTGGCGACCCTGGCCGCGTCCATGGCCGTGTTACCGCCACCGTAGACCGCCACGCGTCGGCCCAGCACGGGTGCTTCGCCGGTCTCGACGCTGGCCAGGAAGTTGACCGCGGACAGCATTTTGGCGGCATCCCGTGCCGGTATATCGATGTGTTTGCTGAGGTGGGCACCGATGGCGACGAA
Source organism: uncultured Ectothiorhodospiraceae bacterium (assembly GCA_947258545.1). Taxonomy (GTDB): domain Bacteria; phylum Pseudomonadota; class Gammaproteobacteria; order UBA9214; family UBA9214; genus CAMYJZ01. The sequence goes on along the minus strand of CAMYJI010000003.1, from coordinate 81,750 downwards.
TACGGCATCGAAGTTACCCTGCTGCTTCTCCGCCAGCACGTCCTCGACCTTGTGATCGAGGACGATCCTGACGCCCATGTCCTCGATGCGCCGGATCTCTGCATCCAGGATATCCCTGGGCATGCGGTAGGCCGGGATGCCGAAATGCATCATGCCGCCCGCCATCGGTCCGGCCTCGTGGATCTCCACGCTGTGGCCCATGCGGGTCAGGTGGTAGGCGGCCGACAGGCCGCTGGGACCGGCGCCCACCACGAGGATGCGCCTGCCGGTGGGTGCGGTATCGCACTCGATCTTCCAGCCCTTGTCGATGGCGAGGTCGCCGAGGTAGCGTTCCACGGCATGAATGCTGACCGGGTTGTCGAGCTGGCCGCGGTTACAGCCGGATTCGCAGGGGTGATAGCAGACCCGGCCGTGCACCGCGGGCATGGGGTTATCCTCGACCAGTTTCTGCCAGGCTGCCTTGAAGTGTCTTTCCTGGACCAGTGCTAGCCAGGCCTGGATGTTCTCGCCGGCCGGGCAGGCCTGATTGCAGGGCGGCAGCAGGGACACATACCCGGGCCGTTGTATACGCATCGGTCCGATACGTTTTTCCCGGGTCAGGTCCGGTGGACGGGTCAGATCGTGCTTCATGTCAGGCGTCTCTCCTGGTTACCGGTAATGGCTTCGTGACAAGCGGCGGCAGCCTGCGGGGTGCATGGCGGTGAATGTCCTGGAGGGGGTCTTGCCCGGGTCATCATCCGGGGCGGCCGGGGCAGGCTACCTGTCAGTCATTTCTTGATGCACGACCGTTGCATCTTAAACAGCATCACGCAGCGCTTCAAGGGAATGCGCAATACAATGAACACTGCATGCCTGTGATCCCGCCATGCGTGCCGGCTGCTATTGGGATATGATTTTGTGCCAGGCCGTGCCTGCTGTTTTATTTCCGGGCACTCAGACGAAAAGGAATCCTTATGTTCGAAGCCCCGGCGAGCCCGTATCTGGTGCCATTCAATGGCGAATTCAAATGGGCAGACGCGCCCACCCGGCCAGCGCAGGACGAGCCTGGCAAGAAGGAGAGAAAACGGCAGTTGTCAAGGCTGGTCAGCCGGATCGATGAACTGCAGCGCATCTTTTATGCGCACGACCGCCACTCCATACTGCTGATGTTTCAGGGCATGGATGCGGCCGGCAAGGACGGTACGATCCGGGCCATACTCAATGGCATCAATCCCGCCGGTTGCCAGGTGTTTTCATTCAAGCAACCGACGCCTGAAGAACTCGATCATGATTTTCTCTGGCGTACCAGCCGCTGTCTTCCCGAGCGTGGGCGTATCGGTATTTTCAACCGCAGTTACTACGAGGAGGTGCTGGTGGTGCGGGTACACCCTCAGTACCTCGGTAGCCAGAAATTGCCGGCGGATGTTGATCTGGAGACGATCTGGGCAGACCGTTACACCTCCATCCGCCAGCATGAGGAGCACCTGGCGCGCAACGGGACGGTGGTGCTCAAGTTCTGGCTGAACGTGTCGCGCGAGGAACAGCGGCAGCGATTTCTGGCGCGACTCGAGGAGAAGGAGAAGAACTGGAAATTTTCGACCGGTGATATCCGGGAGAGGGCCTTCTGGGACAAGTACATGACGGCCTTCGAAACGGCACTGACCGAGACCTCGCGTCCCTGGGCGCCCTGGTATGCGATACCCGCTGACAACAAGCCCTATATGCGCTTGTGCGTGGCAGACATCCTGGTCCGGACGCTGGAGTCCCTGGAACTGAGCTACCCAAAGGTAGATGCAAAGAAACTGGCGGAATTCGAAGACATTCGCCTGCAGCTGCTGGCGGAATAGCGCGCCAACGGCTGAGTAACCGGCAGCCAGCCCGGGTACGCTGTGCTTGGCCCGAACTGCGGCCTTTGGAGGCAAAGAAGGGTCTGTTCCCGGGTCAGTGCTTGAGGTGATTGCTGGTCAGCAGCTTGAGCACCAGCAGCGCCAGTGGTGCGCCATGCAGGAATAGGTCGAATATATCGACGGGCCTGGACAGGGTCCCGTCAGCCAGCATCTTGAGCTTTTCCCACAGGTGCGGCTCCGGCAGGAATGGCGCCAGGGCCAGAAACAAGGCCAGCGGCAGCAGTAGGGCAAGAGGGATTCTGTCCAGCCATTTCATAGCGGTTATTTGTCAGATGAAGAATGGGTGCCGGTGACCCCGGCCGTCAGGGTGAAGCGCATGGCTTCCTCCATGCTCATGTCAAGGGAGCGGACGGCGCTACGCGGCAGCAGAACCGTATAACCACCGATCATGTAGCTCAACGGCAGGTAGACCAGGATGCTGTCGTCAGCGCGGATGCTCTTCGGCAGGCGCTCCGGAACCGCCTGGGTGACGAAACCGATGATCTGCATGTCTGCGCTGCCGATGGTCACCGCCACTACCTGCTTGAATTCCTTTTTCGTGGACGGGGATATGAAATCGAAGAAGTCGCGCATGGCACGGTAGACGGAGTTGATCAGCGGCAGGTGATAAAACAGCGCTTCCCCCTTGGCGAACAGCCAGCGCACGATGTAGGCGTGCATTAGCAGACCGACCAGGAACACCACGACCAAGCCGGCGATCACGCCCATGCCAGGCCGGTACATGTCCTCCGGCAGTACCTGGCGGATCGCGCTGCCCAGTACCGATTCCATCGAGATCACCAGCCAGTAGAGCAGGTAGAGCGTGAGGATGACCGGCAGAATGGTCACCAGGCCGGTCAAAAAGGTCCTGCTTATCGATTTCAAGGTTCTGGCCCCCTGTCACAGTAACATGCGATGGCCCGGCGTCGATACAACGGGCTCAGAGTAAAGGGTACAAGATTGGCTGACGATTTAGTAAAAATTTAATATCGAGCCGAGCTGAATCCGTTTCCGGTACGGTCTGCATGCCGCTGATTCTTCGATTCTGGTGCGGCTTTCGGGTTAAACTTCCGGTTTATTTATCTGCCAGAGAGCCTGCACCATGAAGTTCAGCGTCGACGAGTTTCGCGCCTGGAAGAACAAGAGCGTCACCCTGCTGGGTATGTCGGGGGTTGGCAAGACCTATTTGTCCATGTTGCTGCGCCAGCACGACTGGTTCCACTACTCGGGAGATTACCGTATCGGGACCCGCTACCTGGATGAGCCGATTCTGGATCTGATCAAGCAGCAGGCCATGCAGGTACCGTTTCTGCGCGACCTGCTGCAGCGCGACTGGATCTATATTCGCAACAACATCAAGGTGGCCGACCTGGGGCCGGTGCTGAGTTTTGTCGGCAAGCTCGGCAATCCCGAATTGGGCGGGGTGCCGCTGGGTGAATTCACCCGGCGCCAGGCGCTGTACCGCCAGGCAGAGATCGATGCCATGTACGATGTCCCCGGGTTCATCCGCAAGGCACACGAGATCTACGGCTACGCGAATTTCGTCAATGATGTGGGGGGCAGCCTGTGCGAACTGGAGGAGCCGGCGGTGATCGATCTGCTGGCCCGGCATACCCTGATCCTCTACATCCGAGTGACGGAACAGGAGGAGGAGCAGGCCCTGATCGAGCGCGCGCAGAGTGATCCCAAGCCTCTATACTACCGGCCGACCTTCCTCGATGAACAGTTGCAGGAGTTCCTGCAACTCAACGGGCTGGAATACGCGGCGGAGATGGATCCGAACGACTTCACCCGCTGGGTCTTTCCGCGCCTGTTCCACTCGCGCGTGCCGCGCTACGAGGCCATTGCTGAACCGCATGGCTATACCGTAACCTCGCGCGAGGTGGGAGCGGTACGTGATGAAGAGGATTTTCTGGAGCTGCTGGAAACGGCCATTGCCCGCAAGGGTGGCTAGTCCTCACTGACCGGTAGAGGGAAATTGCATGCCGATTGTTGCCCATAACGAGTTGCCGACATTCCAGCGCCTGCGCGAGGAAGGCCAGACGATCCTGGACCCGGACCGCGCCATGCACCAGTACATCCGCGAGCTGCATGTCGGGCTGCTGAACATGATGCCGGATGCGGCCATCGCCGCCACGGAACGGCAATTCTACCGGCTGGTGGGGGAGAGCAACCCGATTGCGCAGTTCTACATGCACCCCTTTACCCTGAAGGAACTGCCGCGGGGCGAGCAGGCCCAGGCGCACATCGACCGCTACTACGAGCCGTTCGAGAAGATCCGCGAGGAGGGGCTGGATGCGCTGATCATCACCGGCGCCAACGTCACGCATGCCGATCTCTCCCAGGAGCCCTTCTGGAATCCGTTGCGGGAGGTGGTCGAGTGGGCGACGGAAAATGTGACCTCGGTGCTGTGTTCCTGTCTTGCCACCCATGCCGTAATGCAGTTCCACCACGGCCAGAAGCGCACGCCGCTGCCGGCCAAGCGCTGGGGTGTGTTCCCGCACCGGGTTGAGCGCACACGCCATCCCCTGGTGAATGATGTCAACACAGTGTTCGACGTGCCCCATTCGCGTTTCAACGAGATCAGCCGTGCGCAGTTCGAAGCAGCCGGGCTGCACGTCCTGGCCGAGAGCGAGGCGGCCGGGGCGCACCTGGTCGTGAGCGCGGACGGGCTGCGCGTGGTCTATTTCCAGGGGCACCCGGAATACGACACGGTCTCCCTGCTCAAGGAGTACAAGCGCGAGGTGCAGCGCTTCGCCGCCGGTGACAGTGTGAATTATCCGCCGTTTCCGGAAAACTACCTCAAACCCAGGGAGCAGGCCATTCTCGACAATTACCGCCAGCGTCTGGAGACAGCCAGGGAACTGGGCGTGGAGCCGCCGCAGTTCCCGGAGTCGCTGGTTGCCGCGCGTCTCGACAACACCTGGCACGACACCGCCGAGGGTATCGTGGGCAACTGGATCGGTCAGGTCTACCAGCTAACCCACCAGGACCGTAATCTGCCGTTCATGGAGGGCGTGGACCCGCACAACCCGCTGGGAATCGATTTCTAGGCCGGATTAGCGGCAGCGTAATCCGACACCGCCGTTGTCGGGTTACGGTGCTTCGCACCTGATCCGACCTGCAACCCAACCCACATCGCGGTCAGGAGACCGCTCCTACAGTAGCCGGAATGATCTGTAGGAGTGCCGCCCTGCGGCGCGATTATCAGCTCGCAGGTCGGATTAGCGGCAGCGCAATCCGGCACTGCCGTTGTCGGGTTACCGTGTTTCGCGCCTGACCCGACATGCAACCCAACCCCATCGCGGTCAGGAGACCGCTCCTACAGTAGCCGGAACGACATGTTGGAGCGCCGCCCTGCGGTGCGATTATCAGGGGTAGAGCAAACTTGTAGATCGGGTTAGCGGCAGCGTAATCCGGCACTACCGTTGTCGGTTACGGCGCTTCGCACCTGACCCGGCCTACTGCAGCAGCGGGGCCAGTTGCCGATCGGCGTTGATGACCACCAGCCGGTAACTGTTACCGCTCACCCTGGCGGCGATCCACGGGCGCAGCAGCGTGAACAGTCGCGGCGTCGCGGCCAGTCCCGGCAGCGGGGCGAGTATCACCGCGCCGGCGGCATTCAGTGTGACCTGGTGGTGCTCGCTTCCCTGCAATACATGGATGGCGAGGTTGTTCCAGTCAACCCGGGTGCCACTTGAGCGGCTGCGGGTCATCCCCCTGACGAGCGTGTCCAGCTCGGCCACAATTCGTGCACAGGCCTCCCGGTAGCCGGAAAGATTCTCCATGTCCATAAACTGGAACTCCAGGCCGTCAGCGGTGCTGCAGACCGGGCCCGCGTGCTGGCTGAAGCTCCACTGTGTTACCGATTTATCGGGCCGTGACATCTGCAGCGGCGCCTGGTAACTGGCGAGCAGTTCGTCGCAGAGATATAGGCCGCAAAAGCGCTCGATGATCTGCTGTTCGAAGGCCGCTTGCTGTGCGGCCAGCGGGCCGTTCACCATGACCGGTGTTCCGTCGATCACCAGGTAGACGGTGTTTGCCGATCCGGTCTTGATGACCAGCGATGTCTCCGGGGTTATCCGGTTGGCGGTTGCCAGCAGTTCCGCGGCATAGGCGTCCACGGCACCGGCCCAGCGCGTGGGGTCGCGGTCCGTTGTCAGCTGCGGTGCCTCCAGACGGGCCCGTTGCGCCTCGGCGCTGTGGGCCTCGGCCATTTGCGCGATGGCAATCACGGCAAAATCCGCCCGCATGGGTTCCGGTGCATCGCCGAGGGCCATGGCAAGCTGGTTGAGACGGGAGACCGGCGGCGGTGTTTCTGCAGCTGCCTGGCGCACCGTGGCAGGGGACAGGGCCAGGCAGCACAGCAGCAATAACAGGCCGAGTCGCTTGCGGGCAGTACGCATCGTGCTGGAATCGAATCGGGACAGGTCTTGCTGGCTCATGTTTACGTGCGGTGGTGTGTCCGGCAGGCGTGAGACTTCACCGGGTCGCGGGGCGCGAAACGAGTGGCAGCGACGCCGGGGCATGTTGTTCCTTAATGTATGCCTGGATTCTAACATGTGACAGTGTGTGTAAACCGGCGCAGATGCGCTTTACCGGAGGGCAGGCCGTAAGGGGGCGTCCGCCGGTTGTGAGCTGGGTCACGTTAGTGGCTTTCCATGGCAGGTACGCCCGGTGCCGCTCCCGTTGGAGTCTCAGGAAATGTCGTATTTGGCCGCTAATCAGCGTGTCGGTACTGTCGACAGAACCATACATCAACTCGAAATGACTGTGATGGAAGATGTTATGCTGTATGAAACCAGCTTGAGAACACTGATTGAAAACCGTCTGCCGTTTTCATGCGCCGCTCTGATGATGGTTGCATTTCTGCAGGGTTGCGCAACCCTCAACAAGGACGAATGCCTGGTAGCGGATTGGCGCCTGATCGGTTATCAGGATGGCGTGGCCGGAAAATCAGCCGCCATGGTGGGCAGGTACCGCGAGGAGTGCGCCGAACATGCGGTAGTACCGGACCTGGCTGCGTACCAGGCAGGCCGGGAGGAGGGCCTGCTGGAATATTGCCAGCCTGATAATGGTTACCGCCTGGGCAAGTCCGGCCATGGCTACCCGGCAGTCTGCTCGTCCGCCACGAAAATCGATTTCCGTGCGGCCTATGCAAGCGGTCGGGATGTCCACCTGGCAAGCTCCGAGGTCAACAGGACGGATGCGCTTATAAAAAAGCAATGGCAGCTGGTGCGTTCGCTGGAACATGATCGGGAACACAAGCTGTCTGAACTGGTCATGGACGGGATCAGGAGCGAGCAACGCGTGCTGCTGCTGTACCAGGTCCATGAGATCGATGAAGAGATCGCCACCGTTGAGACCGGGATCAGTGACCTGGAGATTGAGTTGCAGCATCAGCAGGCACAGCTTGACCAGCTCAGGCGCAACAGACCCTACTGACAGCCAGCACCCGCCAGGTCCATTGGGCCGTCTGTACCGGGCTGGATGAGATTCCAGAAGGAATTTCCTTTCCCGGGAGCGACGGCTATACCATACTCCCGGTATGAGCTCATCGACCTTTGCTGCCGCCTGTGCAACCGGCCCTGACTGGCAAACCATTGCTGCCCGTTGTCTTGACGAGCTGGATGCCGGCTTGTCTCCCGCCAGCCTCGGCTGGCTATATGTCACCGAACCGCTTGCCCCGAAACTAGGTGAACTGCTGGAGCATCTGCGTAGCCGCACGGGTGCCCATGACTGGGTGGGCACGGTGGGTGCGGGAATCTGCTGCACCGGCCGGGAAATCTACGACGAGCCGGCTGCGGCCATCATGCTGGCGCACCTGCCGGACGACACCACTCGCCTGATCCCGCCCGGCGTGGTTGCGATGAACAAGATGCTCGACCAGAACCGCGGCTGGATTGATGAGCGGGGCGCCCGCTTCGCGATCGTGCACGGTGATCCGCGCAGTGCGCAGCTACCGCAACTGATTGATTCCCTGTCGGAGATGCTGGATCCCGGCTTCCTGGTCGGCGGATTGACGTCTGCCGGCGACGAGGACAACAACATCCAGATCGCCGGTGATCTGTGCGAAAACGCACTCTCGGGTGTCCTGCTGGCATCCGAGATCCCGGTCGTTACCGGCCTGACCCAGGGCGTTTCACCGCTGGGCAGCAAGCACACTGTCACGGAATGCCGGAACAATATCCTGGTCACGCTGGATGACCGGCCGGCGCTGGATGTATTCCGCGAGGACATCGGTGATGTGCTGTCACGCGACATGTCCCGCGTGGCGGGTTATATCTTCGCCGGTCTTCCGGTACGCGGTTCTGATACCGGCGACTACCTGGTGCGTAACCTGGTCGGCATCGACCCCGAACAGAAGCTGGTCGCGATCGGCGACCTGGTCGAACCCGGTGATCCGATAATGTTCTGTCGCCGCGACGGGGATAGTGCCCACGAGGACATGCAACGGATGCTGAATGACCTCGGCAGGCGGGCCGGGGGTGTGCCCAAGGCCGGGGTCTACTACACATGCCTGGGACGCGGCCGCTACCAGTTCGGTGAAAACTCGGTGGAGTTGAAGATGATCCGCGAACGGCTGGGTGATTTCCCGCTGGTCGGGTTCTTCTGCAACGGCGAGATCTCCCACAACCGCCTGTACGGCTACACCGGGGTACTGACCCTGTTCGTCTAGCTCGCCAGCTCTGTCCAGGCGAACAATGACGTGATGCCCGCATGAGTGAGCTTTACTAAGTCGCTGCCTGCCAGACGGTATCGATTGTCCTTCAAACCAGGGAGCGAGCCTGGCCTCCTATCCGCCGTTCAGCTGGCCCGGCGGCAGCATGGTGGTCGATTACGACAGCAGGATACTCGCTCAGGCCGATCCCGGACCGGGTGAGAAGGTCGTGGTTGCGCCGCGAGCGCACCCACCGCCGTGGCCACGACATGCGCGCGCACCTGCCTAGCGAGGCGCATGCCTACCTGGCCATCGGCCGGCTGGAACCTGCCGGCACTACATCCCCTTCCTTTACAAGGCGACCATTGAGCAACGCATCCGGGCAGCCAAGATACACCTAGTCGTATCAGGGCTGGGCCAGGCTTATGTGACATATCAGATATAATCTGTAACTATATGATATTAAATAGGCAATAATAATGATATCCCGGGCCTGTCCCGATACCGTCGGGGTGCGGCCCGCTACCAGGGCAGGCTGGCTTGTCACCCTTTCCCGTCCCCTAGCGTTAGCGACAGGTAGGCAATCCGAAAAACCAGGAGTCAATCATGAAAATGCATATCAAAATTCCTTCCCTGCTGGCCGCCGTCCTGGCCGTCTCCCTGGCCGGCTCGGGCGCGGCCCTGGCTGACGACAGCCGTCGTTACTCTGATCGGCATGACTACGGGTCCCACCAGGACCGGCAGCATTCCCGCTATCAATCGAGGGACCACTACGGTGACCGTCACCAAAAGCGGAATCATTATCAATCGAGGGACCACTACGGTGACCGGCATCACAACAAGCGCCGTCATAAATGGGTCCACAAGCAAGACCGGCATCATTACAAGCACCACAAAAAGCAGCGTCATTACAACAGGCACAACTACGCTTACCGCTACGATGATGATGACGACGAGAAGCTGCTGATTGGTCTGGTCCTCGGCGGTTTGATCGGCTATGCCATCAATAATGCCTATGACCCGGACATCTATGACGATTGATGCCTGCTGACGGGGCGCTGGGCCGAAGCACATAGAAGCACGCCTCGAATCATGGAGACGAGGCGTGCTAGTGGCATAGGTGTAAAAACAACCTATTATTATTAAATGTATATACCACTGGGTAATATGCTAGGTGCCCGGTGGTTATTTGTATATTGTCCTGAAGTACATCATCCGAAAGTACGACAGTACCACCAGGTGCAGCCTGTCAGCCGGCGCCGATTGCTTCTCCCTTCGGGATATGCGTGCGGCACACCGCCTTGAGCGTGGTCATGGTGTCGTCATAGGACAATTCCGGTACCTGGATGCCCCTGCGGCCGCGTTCGGCGTGCGCGATAAGGTCTTCGATTGAGATAATGCCTTCTACCTGTCCGCTGTCACTGGTCACCGGCAGGCGGCGCACCTTCTGGTATGACATGGTCTTGAGGGCGTTCATGATGTCGTTTTCCGGCTGGCAGGTAAACAACTGGCGGCTCATGATCTCCTGGACCTCGATCTCGCTGGCTGCCTTGTGTTGCAGGGCGACCGCCATGCAGATGTCCCGGTCGGTGATAATGCCGATCGCGCTGCCGGCGTCGTCCAAAACGGCCACGGTTCCGCAGTCGTTATCCCACATCAAGATAGCGGCCGATTCCAGTGTGGTGTCCGGTCCGCAGCTGGTCACCTCGCGGTTCATTATCTCTTTGACGATCATTGCACTCCTCCTGATTTAACTATCGGGTTGATCTGGCCTCTTCGGCGGACGCTCCTGCGGTCGAATACCGGATTGTTGTTACCCTCATCGGCGATTGTCCGGTCAGGACAGGGTACCGATGAGCGCCACAGGTCGCGAGGTCCAGGCCGTGGTCACCATGCCCGTTAGCACGGTTTGCAAGGCTGTGGCCTAAAGTACGCCAGCCTGACTTTTTGTCAAGGAATAACGTAGGGAAATTATGGGCGTCTGTGTGCGGGTCTGCGCCCCGGTCGTTGAGGATTGATCCCGTCCGGCCATCTGCATTATCGTCAGGACAGCGTCGCTGCCGTGGCTGCGGGCCTGGCAGCGAGATTGATCACTACGATCCAGCAGGTCCCGACATGTGGTTGATTGACAGGTTGGCCGAAGAACACATCAGGGAGGCCCAGGCGTGCGGCGTGCTCGACAAGCTGCCGGGTACCGGCAAGCCGCTGGTACTGGATGACGATTCGACAGTCCCCGAAGGGCTGCGCGCCGGCTACCGCTTGCTCAGGAATTCGGGCTATCTGGTCCCCGAACTGCTGCTGTGCCAGGAAATCTCCCGGGTCGAACAGCTGCTGGCCCAGGCCCAGGATCCGGACCGGCGTGCCGGTTACTCACGGCGTCTGGCCTGGCTGGCGAGCTCTCTTAACCTGGCGCGGCGCGGACCCGAGAATCTTCAACTGCAACAGGCCTGTTTCGAATGGCTCTGCCGCAGGGTGGCTGGCGGCAAGGACGGTGTCTGTGAGTGAGGGCATGCAATTATTCCTGCTGTTTGTGGCCTGGGTCATCATCGCTGCCGGGATTCACTTCGCGGTAAAACACTACTTTCCGGCGTCGATTCTGGCGGCCTGTGCCATGGTGGTCGCGACCCAGTTCGCGAGTTATCTCCAGACAGGGGGGCTTGACCCGGTCTGGCTGATCAGCTCCGTTGTCGGGTTCTTTATGGCGATGGTGGTGGCGCTGCTTGTGGGTCTGCCGTTCCGGCTGCTGCGACAGCTGCGTAACAATGACCCGCCGGGATCAGGACCCGTTGATTAGTCCGGCCTTCACATAAAGGCCGTCCGGCTCGAGTGGTTCGATCAGGCGATCCCAGAGGGTTCCGGGTTCGACGGAGAATATGGCCTGTGCATTCCCCTTCACGACATGCCAGCTGCCGCGCTCCAGTTCGCGCGCGAGTTGCCCTGCGGTCCAGCCGGCATGGCCGATGTAGAAATGCAGTTCGTCCTCAGGCTTGTTCTCAGCAAGCAGCCGGTTCATTACATTGCGGTCGGCACTGACGTAGATATCGTCGACGATGTGCTGTACCAGCCGGGTCTGGTTGGCGTTGCGCATCAACATCATGACCCGGCTATGTTGCACGGGTCCACCGAAATACATTGGATACCCGGCGGTGGCTTTGTCACTGATGCCTGTTACGACGTCGGCCAATTTCATTCCGCTGGGGCGGTTCACGATCAGTCCGGTGGTTCCCTCGGGGCTATGCTCCAGCAGATAGATCACGCTACGACTGAAGTGGGGGTCCTCCAGATCACGTCGTGCGATCAGGAACATGCCGGCCGCCGGTTCATGGTCCAGGGTTCGAGGCATATCAGGGCTGCTGATTGCAGGCAGTAATGCGGCATGCAGCCGGACTCCACCTCCCGGTTCCGGCAGCAGGCAGAGGCAGGCCATCATGAGTAGTGAACACAGGCGCATATACTGAAGTATAGTGAACTCACCGTGAATGTGACCAGGCCCCTGGGGTGCCGGGATGATTCCAATCCACGAGCTGCTCAGCCGGATCCACTGGGACAGGGATTTCGGCACGGGGAACTTCATCATCGGCTACTATGACCGGGTGACTGATACCATCATCCGGGTGCCACTGGTGGAATTGCATTTTGAACCCGGTGACCGCTTTTCATTCGACCTGGTGGATGAAGCGGGTGAAGTGCACAGCATACCCCTGCACCGGATCAAGGAGGTGTTCAGGGACGGGGTACTGATCTGGCAGCGCAAGCACTGAGTCGTTAGCTGGCTGCGGGAAAGGACACCTGGAATTCCGCGCCGGGCGTTTTATTGACGACGTCCACCTGGCCATCCATCGCCACGACCAGCTGGTGCACCAGCGCCAGCCCGATTCCCGTGCCGACGGTCTCGCGGGTGAGTTCGTTTTCTGAACGATAGAATAACTTGAAGATCTTTTTCATCTGGTCCCGGGGGACGCCGGGACCAAAATCGCGCACCGTGAACAGCACACTGCCGTCCTGGCGGAGTCCGCAGCTGACGTCGATGGCGCGGCGTTCGGCCCGGGCAGAGAATTTGATGGCGTTGTCCACCAGATTGATGATGATCTGGGTGAAATAGTCAGCATCGACCCGGATGACGGTCCGGGCGGCCGCACCCGCGCAATCGAGGTTGAACGCGTAGCCCGCCCGCTCGACCTGGGTGCCGACCCGGGAGCGTATGGTATCCATCAGTTCACCCGCGCTGACGGGTTTCAGATCGACCTGGAGATCATTGCGTGTCATACGCGCCAGTTGCAGTACATTGGTTATCAGGCGTGACAGGCGTTCACTCTCGTCGAAGATATAGTCGTAGTACGCTTGTTTCTTCTCGTCGCTGGCCCAGCCCTCGCGCAGCATCTCGCCATACATGCGTATCGATGTCAGCGGGGTCTTGAGCTCATGGCTGACCGCCGAGACGAAATCCTGTTGCTGACGCGCGAGATCGATCTGCCCGGCGCCCAGCCGGTACATCAGGTAGAAACCGCCCAGCAGCACCAGCGCGAGGACGGCCGCGATCCAGCTGACCAGACTGCTGCCGGGTGCGGAGGGTAGCCGGGTGATACTGAAGATCAGTTCAATCCCGCCCAGGGGCGCGGACAGGCGTCTTTGGTAGAGCAGTGCGCCACGCAGGTCCTCGGTGCTGGACAGGTAGCCGTGTGCGGCCTGGCCGCTGAAGGCCGTGAAGACATTCCCCTGGTAGGCGACTATCAGGTCGCTCATCTGCGACAGGGCGGTCTCGCGGAAGGCCGTCCGGACCACGCCCTGCAGGAACGGCTGCTGTTCGATCAATGCCCCCTGGACATAGCGTTGCCCATCACGCCAGACCCGGCGGAACAACACGAAATGACCGCTGTCGAGCAGGCTGATCTCGAAGGGATCGATCTCGCTCTCGAAGGTGTGGATGCGCAGCGGTGATTGTTCCGTGCGCGGCAACGCGGCCTCGGTTTCGTGCGCCGATTCGGCGTACGACTGGCCCGTACCGGTCAGTGGTTCCGGCAGGGCGCTGCGCTCCTTGCGGGCGGCGCGTTTCCCCGTCAGGGGTGCCTGCGCATCGGCAGGCCCGACTTGCCGTTCTTCAGCAGGCAGGGATTGGTAGCGGGAGTCCAGTTGCAGGTCTTCGACCCGGCCCAGTGTCTTGCTGCGTTGCTGCTTGAGTTTCTGTTGCAGCGGGGCGGCGGCCTCATTGAGACGGTCGAAGGCGGCCTGGCCGGCTGGTGCTTGTTCCTGCTTCAATTCGTTGGACTCGACATCATCGAGGGACAAGCGACCGGCGCTGTCCTTGTCAGTAGCAGCTTCAGGTGCGAGTGCTGCGGCAGGCTTGTCAGCGCGCTGACGGAACTCCGGGAGCACGGCCATGCCGCCGGCCGCGTCGGACTCTCCTTCGCGCAGCAGCCGGTTGCTGGCGAGGATCTGCTGCATGCGCCCGGCGAGTGCCAGCCGCTGGTCGCGCTCATCTGCGGAAATCCCGTATAGCGCCGCGTCCACGCCCGCCTGCGGGAGCAGGGGGGTGCTGAAGCGGCCGTCGGCGTCAACCTGGAAGTGGCCGATCAGCCCGGGAATGGCGGAGTTGACCGGATAGGCCGACAACGGTGAACGCTGCACGAAGTTGGCGGCGGGGTCGCCGGCCACAACCAGGAAGGCATAGGCGGTGAAGGTGCGGGTTTCCTCGCTGTCGAGCAGCTTGCGGTAACGGCTGTCGATACGCGCGGCCAGTTCCTCCGCCAGTACCCGGTGCTGGTGAAACGCCTCCCACTTCAGCTGGCTGTAGGCCTGATAGATCAGGATGCCCGTCGGGATGGCCAGGGAGAGAAAAAAAACGGCCAGCCAGCGCCGTAGATGCTTCCGGTCCAGTCCAGTGAGTGCGGTCCGCATCATGCTACTCCGTCAGCAGTCGATACCCGGCGCCGCGTAAGGTGACCAAATACCGCGGTTGCGCGGGTTCGGGCTCGATTTTGCGGCGCAGCTTGGCGATATGGATGTCGACGGTGCGGGTCTCGATGTTCATGTCCCTGGCATAGCCCCATACCCTGGTCAGCAGTTCCTCGCGGGAAACCGCCCGCTCCGAATTGGCATTCAAATACTGCAAAATGTCCATCTCGCGGCGGGTGAAGGCCAGTGATTCACCGGCGCGTGTGCCCTGCAGGTTGCGGGTGTCGACCGCGATATCGTCACCCAGGCGGATCTGGTTACCCATCTCGATGCCGATACGCGCACGGCGCAGCACGGCCTGTATGCGCAGTATCAGCTGGGTTACCGAAAAGGGTTTGGCGACATAATCGTCGGCACCCAGTGACAGGCCCTGGATGATATCTTCATCGCTGGTCTTGGCTGTCAGCATGATGATCGGTTGCTCCGGGTCCTGTGTGCGTACCTGGTTACAGATATCAAAGCCGTTCATGCCGGGCAGCATGACATCGAGCAGGATGAGATCGAAGCGACCGCTCATTGCCTTGTCCAATCCCGAGTTGCCGTCAGCGGCGCAGTCGGTCTCGTAGCCGTGGAATACCAATAAATCCACCAGGCCGTCGCGGATCGCGGCCTCGTCTTCGACAACAAGAATACGGATCTTTTGTTGCATGTTCAGTTGATCATCCGGTATCCCGACACGCGGAGTGTTCATGGCGGCGCATTGTTTGAATGACGCCGTACTGATTAAAGCCTATCAGCTTGTTTCATCCACGGCATGTAAATCTTTTGTAAAACGTCCGGCAGAAGTTTTACCAAAGCCTGTCTACCGACGTTTCGGTTCTCCTCCTAGACTGAATTCACAGTCAACAGAAACATTGAAAAGGAGGTGAACCATGGCATTGATAACCCGCGTATCGCGACTGTTCCGGGCCGATCTTCACGCGGTCCTCGATCGAATCGAAGAGCCCGACGTGCTGCTGCGGCAGGCCGTCAGGGAGATGGAGGAGGAACTTGTTTGCGATGAACAGCGCATCAAGATACTGAATCATGAGCACGGGCAGCTGGTCAGCCGACACAGGGACATAACCCAGTCCCTGGAGGGAATCGAGGCGGAGCTGGATGTCTGCTTCGAGTCCGGCAAGGACGATCTTGCCCGGGCATTGATCAGGCGCAAGCTGGAGGCGCAGCGCTTTTCCCGGTTTCTCACCCGTAAGCACGAGACACTGGAATCAACACTTGCCGGACTCAGGTCCCGGGTCGATGAGAACCGGACGCGGCTGGATAGCATGCGCCAGAAGGCCGAATTACTGGCCGAGGACAACGCGCCCGCATGCCACGAAGAGCCCTGGGCTATGCCGGATACCTCGGTACGCGATGAGGACGTGGAAGTGGCCTTTCTGCAAGAACGGCAGAAGAGGGGGCTGTCATGAAACGCCCGGGCTTCATGGAGGGCGTCGGATTGGCACTGGGTGTGAGTTTTTTTGCCAGTGCACTGTTTACAGTCCTGGGCCCCGTATTCGGTGGCGCTGCGGTATTACGCCTGCTGATCGCCGCCAGCAGCCTGGTATATATCATTTACCTGTTGGGTCGCAGTCGTGAACGCGTGGGCCGCGTCACCACGCTGGCCGCCTGGGCCGTGGTGGCGCTCGCGCTCTGGTGGCTGGAGCCACCGCTGCTGTTGTACGTGCTGGCACATGCCGGATTCATCTGGCTGATCCGCTCACTGTATTTCCATTCCGGCGTGCTTTCCGCTCTGGCCGACCTGGGCCTTAACGGCCTGGGCCTGGCAGCGGCGGTCTGGGCAACGTTGCAGGCGGGCAGCCTGTTTCTCAGTCTCTGGTGTTACTTCCTGGTACAGGCGCTGTTTGTCGCCATCCCGACACGACTTGGCCACAAGCCGTCATCCGGGCGGATTGAAGACGACGCCGGAGACCGTTTTCAGCACGCCTACCGCGCCGCGGAAGGCGCGTTGCGCAAACTCACTTCAATCAATTGAATCATCAGGAGGCAATAAAATGAAATCGAGAATCATTGCAATGGCATTATTCATGGCGACAGCCGCAAGTGTGGCATTTTACCCGGCGTACCAGAGTGCTGGCACGCTGATAAAACCGGCGCTCGACCCGGTCACGATCGACCTGCCGCCCCTTGATCCGCAGACCGGTGAGCGGCCCCGGGTAGAGGTCGTGTTTGTACTGGACACCACCGGCAGCATGGGCGGGCTGATCCAGGCCGCCAAGGAAAAGATCTGGTCGATAGCCACCACCATGGCCTCGGCGCA
This sequence comes from uncultured Ectothiorhodospiraceae bacterium, assembly GCA_947258545.1. Taxonomy (GTDB): domain Bacteria; phylum Pseudomonadota; class Gammaproteobacteria; order UBA9214; family UBA9214; genus CAMYJZ01. The sequence continues at coordinate 65,012 of CAMYJI010000003.1, read as the reverse complement.
ACCGGCACCCGATATCCACATGGGCCTGGTTGCCTACCGTGACCGTGGCGATGCCTATGTGACCCGGGTGGTGGACCTGTCGGACGACCTGGACTCCGTGTATGCCACTTTGATGGACTTTCAGGCCAATGGCGGTGGCGACGGCCCGGAAAGCGTGAACCAGGCCCTGTCCGATGCGGTCCACAAGATCTCCTGGAGCCAGGAGAGCCAGGCCTACCGGGTGGTGTTCCTGGTCGGTGATGCGCCACCGCACATGGATTATCAGGATGACATCAAATACCCGGAAACCCTCGCTGCCGCCACGGCCAGGGGAATCATGGTAAACACCATCCAGTGTGGCCATAACAGTCCGGCGAAACAGGAGTGGGAACGGATTGCCAGCCTTGGTCATGGCCGCTACTTCCAGGTGGACCAGGCGGGTGGTGCCGTGGCCATCGCCACGCCCTTTGACGGGGATCTTGCCCGGCTGTCTGAAAAGCTCGATGACACCCGGCTCTATTACGGCACTGCCGAGGAGAAGGAAAAACAACGCCTGAAGCTGGATGCGACAGACAAGCTGCATGCTGGATCCTCGGTCGAGTCACGCGCCCGCAGGGCGGCATTCAATGTCTCGACTGGCGGCGAGTCCAACTTTCTCGGTGATGGTGAGCTGGTCGATGATGTGGCCAGTGGACGTGTCGACCTGTCCAGTATCGACAGGGACACGCTGCCGGAACCTATGCAGGCCATGGCGCCGGCAGAGCGGGAAGCGCTGATCACCGAAACGGCCGCGCGCCGCAACGAGTTGCGGCAGCAGGTGAAGGATCTGGCGCAGAAACGGTCGGCCTATCTTGAAAAGAAGGTCGAAGAGATCGGTGGTGCCAGGGACTCGCTTGACCACAAGATCTACAGTGCGGTGAAGGAGCAGGCCGGCAAGCTGGGCCTGCACTACGAGGCCGACGCGCCCGACTTCTGAGTCGGGTTATCCTGTACACGGCCCGGTGGTGATACCGGGCCGTGTGCATGAACGCTATAATCACATCCGTCTGCACTACAACCAGGACAGGATCAGGGTATGAGCAACATGATGGCGGTTATATTGAACGGGATTGCGCAGCTGGAATACGATCGCGACAAACCCCTGCCGGACCATCAGGCAGTCTATCTGGAGAAGATGGATGCCAGGATGGATGCGGGGATCCTCGTTGGCGAAGAGACCATCGAGCAGCCCGATGTGAACCAGCGTGCGCAGTTCGTGGCCGCCAACCTGCTGCATGCCATCAGGACCGATGACGAATCAATGGCCGCTGCCCTGTGCAGCTACCTGGCAAACCGCCTCCCCGACCTGAAACAGGTCGTGTACGAAGACAACGAGGGTGACGTCTCCATTGAGCTGATCTTTGACCAGGACTATCGCAAGCAGGTACCCGTGCAGTTTACCCACCTGCATTGAGGCCCGATCCCCCCCGTGCAGGGGTATCCCGGCGGCAGGGCAGATGCCCCGGCTGCCTCAATGGACGCACTGATTATCGATAAAGTAATTCGCCGCTGGACCGATGTATTCCGGGTAAGGAAAATATTTTACACCCCTTGTGGGCGAATCTTTGTATGCACATGATTCACATGGAAAATAATCTGTGGTGAGTGTCGAAAAGACAGTCTCCGGTACAGCCGGTTATCCACCCCTGGTGCTCATGTCCCTGGGCGTGGCAATTCTGTATACGTTCTCCGCGCTGTTGGGGCTGGAGCTGGCGGTGGTCCACGGTCACGTGACCGCCGTATGGCCACCCAGCGGTATCGCGATAGCGGCCCTGCTGCTGCTGGGGACGCGGGTATGGCCGGCCATTACAGCGGCGGCCCTGCTGGTTAATTTCTGGAGCGGCCTCCCCCTGTTGACGGCGATGTTGATCGCGACGGGCAACACCCTGGCCGGTGTGGTGGGTGCGCGCCTGGTATGTCATTTCAGCGGGGCGCGTACTCCGCTGGATAATTGCCAGGGCCTGGTGGCGCTGGTGGTTGCCGGCGGGATCATTGCTACTCTCCTGAGTGCCACGGTCGGCGTGGCAGCACTGGCAATGACAGGGATGGTCTCGATTGACAGCACCCCGGCACTCTGGACGACCTGGTGGCTGGGCGATGCTGCCGGCGTCACCGTATTTGCCCCGCTGTTGCTCGCCTGGGGAGCCAAACCTTTCGTGCACTGGAATCGGCTGCGTGTCGTCGAGGGCCTGACACTTGCGATTTCACTTATGTTCACGGCCCAACTTGTATTCAGTGGCTGGTTCCACCTCGGGGCAGAAAACTACCCGCTGGCGTTTCTGGTGATCCCCATCCTGATCTGGGCGGCCGTGCGTTTCGGAAGGCGTGGAGCGGCGCTCGCAATCACCATTGTCTCGCTGCATGCGATCTGGGGTACGGTGCATGGATTCGGCCCCTTTCTGCATCATGACTTGAATGAGTCCCTGTTGATGCTGCAGGCGTACATGAGTGTTTGCAGTATCACCGTGCTGATGCTCGCCATTGTTCTCCGGGAACGCAGGATCGCCCAGCAGCGGCTCGAGCAGAATCAGGCAGAGATGGAGCAGCGGATTGTTGAGCGTACCCGGGACCTGTCGGCGGCGAATATCCATCTGCTCACGGAGATGCGCAGACACAAACAAAGCCAGGGCATGGTGAGCAGTCTAGGGCAGATTCTCGAAGAGTCGCTCAATGAAATCTACATATTCGATGCACATACCTTGCAATTCCTGAACATCAACCAGGGTGCGCGGAATAACCTCGGCTACAGCCTGGTGGAACTCCGCAAGATGACGCCGGTCGATATCAAGCCGGAAATGACTCAGGAAATGTTTGACCGAAATCTGGCACCGCTACGGGACGGGAGCCTGGAGCACCTGTGTTTCGAGACCATGCATTGCCGCAAGGACGGTAGCCAGTACCCGGTTGAGGTGCATTTGCAGCTTTCCAGTCTTGGGGCCCGGCAGGCCTTCGTGGCGATTATCATCGACATCAGTGAGCGCCGTGAAGCGGGTAACATGTTACGCCAGGCGAAAACCGTGTTCGATAACTCCAATGAGGGTGTCATGGTGACCGATGCCGACTGGAATATAACTGGCGTCAACCGGGCACTCACCGAGATAATCGGGCATGCCGAGGCGGACCTGCTCGGCAAGCCTGCCAGTATCCTGAAGTCCGACAGGCACGATGCAGCGTTTTTCGAGAACATCAATACAATCCTCCTGGACAAGGGATGTTGGCAGGGCGAGATATGGCAGCGCCGGGAAAGCGGTGAAGCGTACCCGCAATGGGCCAGCATCAGCGTGGTCCGCAATGAAGCGGGATTGATTACCAATTACGTGCATGTATTTACCGATATCGCTGCGATCGAAGGCATACAAGAGCATGTGAAATACCTGGCCTATCATGACCCGCTGACCGGCCTGCCCAACCGGGCCCTGTTCAATGACCGCCTAACGCACGCGTTGCACCATACCCGGCGAAGCGGCAAGCGTGTGGCCATGTTGTTTCTTGATCTTGACGGCTTCAAGGATATCAATGACTCTCTTGGCCACCTGTTGGGTGATGAGCTGTTGCAGCAAGTGGCCGGCCGGCTGGTGACTACGGTGCGCGAGATGGATACGGTTTCGCGCTATGGTGGCGATGAATTCACTATTATTCTCGAGGAAATCGAGGAATTGGGCAACGTGGTCAGTATCTCAGAGAGGATCCTGTACGAGCTCCGCAAGCCATTCGAAATCGGGGGGACCGAAAAACTTATTTCCACCAGTATTGGAATCAGTGTGTTTCCCGAGGATGGCAGGAACGAATATTCACTGATCGAGCGTGCCGATATGGCCATGTATCAGGCAAAACGCGAAGGCGGGAACCGCTTCAGCTTCTGGCATAGGAGCGAGATGTCGGTTCGCGCAGAAGATATGCCCCGGGATCGCGAATTCAACCAGCTGGTCGGGTAATCGCGCTCATCAAAAAGCATGCATTTTCAGTCCGCCTTGTTTTTCTGGCGTCGCTCTGGGTTTCCGTTATGGTCAATGCCGATAATCGGCTGGCTGGAGAGGTCGTCTATTACAACGGCTCGATATCGACGGAAAAAAACCGGCGGTTCTTTGCTGCAATGGCGGACAGGCCGGTAAAGCGGCTGGTGATTACCTCCAGCGGCGGTGAGGTGGAGGCGGGTATCGCGCTGGGCGTGTGGGTCTTCGAACGACGGCTGGATGTCGAAGTAGCTGAATACTGCCTTTCTTCCTGTGCCAATTTTGTCTTTCCGGCGGCCAGCCGGAAGTTTATTGCCCCCGGTGCCGTCGTTGCCTGGCATGGAAACTACCATCACTTGAAAGCGACCGGGCTATGGACGGATGATATTGCTCTGCGCATGCAGCGCTATGGCGAAGATGCCGTGACGGCCCGTGAAAGGGCGCGTGCGTTGATGGATCGGCTGGTCCGGCTCGAGCGGGACTTTTTCGCGCATATCGGGATCGACCAGTACCTTTGCTGGATCGGGAAGATGCCCCCGTACAATGTACCTAACTATTATTTCCTTTCGCGTGAGGACATGGCAGGATTCGGTGTGTCACAGGTACAGACACCCCCTGGTTACGAGAATACGGATGTTTCGGGCATCAATGCGTCGGTTGTCTTCATCAGGCTGAACGACGCAGTCACGTCAGGTAAGCGTTAGGCAGAAGGATCAGGGTGTGCGGTGGCGTGAGCCGTTACTGCAACTCCCGGATACAACGATTGTAACCGGCATGGCCCGTATTGGGCATTTAATAGAGGATCTGCGGATGGGCGAGAATACTGTAACCGTTATCGATAACCGGACCGGCAAGCAGATCGAACTGCCAGTCATGCAGTCAACACAGGGACCGGACGCGGTGGATATCGGACGTTTCCTGCGCGAGACCGGCTATTTCACCTATGACCCCGGCTTTCTGTCCACGGCCAGTTGCCACAGCCGGCTGACCTACCTGGACGGGAAGCAGGGTATGCTGCAATACCGCGGTTACCCAATTGAACAGCTGGCGGAACACAGCAGTTTTATCGAGGTCGCCTACCTGATGTTGTGCGGCGAGTTGCCCGACCAGGCTCAACTTGAGGGCTTCCAGCATAAGATCACGCATCACAGCATGCTGAACGAGTCGCTGAAGGGATTTTTCCGCGGTTTCTACCACGATGCACATCCGATGGCGATCATGGTGGGTGTCGTCGGGTCCCTGTCGGCCTTCTACCACGATTCCACGGATATCAATAACCCAAAGCATCGCGAGATCGCCGGACACCGCATGATCGCGAAAATGCCGGTCATCGCTGCCGCGAGTTACAAGCACTCCATTGGCGAGCCCCAGGTCTATCCGGACAATTCCCTGAGTTACACAGGCAACCTGTTGAACATGATGTTCAGCGTACCTTGCGAGGAATACGAAATCGATCCGGTCGCGGAAAGGGCCCTGGACCTGATCTTCATCCTGCATGCCGATCATGAACAGAATGCCAGTACCTCCACCGTGCGACTGGCGGGCAGTTCCGGTGCCAATCCATTCGCCTGCATCGCTTCCGGTATCGCGGCGCTGTGGGGTCCGGCACACGGCGGCGCCAACGAGGCCGTGCTGGCCATGCTGGACGAGATCGGCGATGTCCGCAGTGTGCCGAAGTATCTGGATCGCGCCAAGGACCGTACCGACCCGTTCCGCCTGATGGGTTTCGGTCACCGCGTCTACAAGAACTACGACCCGCGCGCTCGCATCATCCGCAAGATGTGCCACGAGGTGCTGGCAAAACTCGGCGAGGGTGATGACCCGATGTTCGAGCTGGCGCTGCGCCTGGAGGAGATTGCCCGCAGCGACGAGTATTTCATTCAGCGCAATCTCTACCCGAACGTGGACTTCTACTCGGGCCTCATCTACAAGGCCCTGGGTATACCGACCAATATGTTTACGGTGATGTTCGCCATCGCGCGTACCGTGGGCTGGGTGGCCCAGTGGATGGAGATGATCGGCGAGGAGGACCAGCGTATCGGCCGACCGCGGCAGTTGTACGTGGGTGCAAAACAGCGTGATTACCAGCCGCCCGGGGAGCGTTAGCCGGCGCCGTGCCCGCGCCTAGCGGTTCACGAGAAACAATGCCCCGTTGCCGCGGCGAATATTCATCAGCAAGGCGTCCGGGTTGCACTTGACGGCCACGGCGACATCGTCCGCCGATTGCAGTGCCTGCTGGTTGATCGACACGATGATGTCATCGGTGCGCAGGCCCGCCGACCAGGCCGGGCTGCCGTGTTCCACCTCCAGGACCTGCACTCCCTGCACCTGCCCCGCGAGTACATGATTGTCCTGGATGTGGCCCAGGATAGCGCCGGTCAGGTGCTTGCTGGACTGGCCCGCCGCAGTGCCGGTTTCCAGTGGGTCCACGATCACGGCATGCAAGGTCAACGGCCTGCCCTTGCGCAGCACATCGAGCCGGATGCGCGTCCCCACGCGCAGCAGGCCGATGGCGTTGCGCAAGTCCCCCGAGCCGGTGATCTGACGCTGGTTCAGGGCGACGATCACATCGCCGGGTTGCAGATCCGCCTGCTCGGCCGCCGATCCCCTTGTCACCTGCGCGACGACGGCCCCCAGGCCCTGTTGCATGCCAAAGGCGCGCGCGAGCTCGGGCGTGAGGTCCTGTGCCACCAGTCCCAGTTGTCCACGGCGCACATCGCCGAATTCAGCAAGGTGTTCCATGATCGTCCGGGCCATGCTGCTGGGAATGGCGAAGCCGATGCCGATGTTGCCGCCGCTGGGGCCGACGATGGCCGTGTTGATCCCGACCATCTCGCCGCGCATGTTGACCAGTGGACCTCCGGAATTGCCTGGATTGATGGAGGCGTCGGTCTGGATGAAATCCTCGTAGCCCTCGATACCCAGACCGGTGCGTCCCAGCGCGCTGACAATGCCATAGGTGACGGTCTGCCCGAGTCCGAAGGGGCTGCCGATCGCCACCACGAAATCGCCGACACGCAGTTTTTCCGAGTCCGCGATCGCCAGCGCCGTCAGCCCCTCGGCCTTGACGCGCAGCAGGGCAAGATCCACTTCCGGGTCGGCACCCACGACCTCGGCGGAGAACTGGCGCTGGTCGCGCAGGGTGACGGTGATCTCGTCGGCACCCTCGATGACATGGTGATTGGTCAGGATGTAGCCCCTGGTGGCGTTGACGATAACACCCGATCCCAGGCTGTGTTTTTTGCGCTCCCGGCGTTGATCGTCGGGCAGATCAAAGAAACGCCGGAAGAAGGGATCATCGAGCAAGGGGTGGCGCTGGACGGTGACCCGGGTACGGGTCGAAATGTTGACCACGGCCGGCAATACCTGTTCCAGCATCGGGGCGATGCTGTCGCCCGGCGGCGTTGTCCTGGCGGACACGCCATCAACAATGCCGAAGACCAGCACCAGCGCGGCCAGCAGGTACCCGCAGCGGTATCGCGGGGCCATGAAGCGAGCGGCGGTGTATGTCATTCCTATTGCTCCTGTTGCCTATTGAACTGCCCTATTGCAGGGTGATTTCCTGCACCAGCACCCAGGGTGCCACGACGATCGCCCAGAACGTCGGCCCGGTCCTGCTCCAGAGCAGCGCATCGGCATCGGATGCGCGCCTGATGCAGCCCCGGCTTAGCCACTGCTCGATGCCCGCCTTGTCGTCCTGCGCAAAACGCATGGCGACTTCGACCAGGTCCATATCCGCAGACAGGGTGATCACGACCCCGCGGGCGAAGTGGCGCTGCAGTTCAGGCCAGCCCAGCCGGCCGGTCTCGAGATTCAGTTTCCGGCGTAGTTCTTCGCCATTGAGTTCACTTGGCTTATCGGCCATGATGGCTGTGCCCGTGCGTGCCTGGAGGTCTATTATACGTGACCGGAACGCGTGCCTGTTGCCTCGTTTAGCGCCCGGGTTTCCAGGCCGTCTCGTGTTTTCCATTCCCGGGGGAGTCATGCCTGCCGAACCAGTGTGTCCCTGTGGGTCTACCAGACAATACACTGCCTGTTGCGGACCGTACCACACGCATGCCGCAGTTCCCGCCACGGCCGAGGCCCTGATGCGCTCGCGCTATACCGCCTTCGTCCTGAACGATGCGGCCTATCTGCTGGAGACCTGGCATGCCTCGACCCGGCCGTTGGCACTGGACCGGGAGCCGGCGACCCGGTGGCTGGGTCTGAAGGTCCTGGCCACGGAGGCCGGCGGCAGCAGTGACCATGCCGGAACGGTCGAGTTCATTGCGCGCTACAAGATCCATGGCCGGGCCGTGCGCCTGCACGAGGTTAGTCACTTTGTAAAACAGGACGGGCGCTGGTTCTATGTCGATGGCACAAATCCGCGGGACCCGAACTAATTCAGCGGCAAACGCTGCAGCGTGAGCGATGCAAAACTACGACGTGATTGTCATTGGCGGCGGTGCCGCGGGACTGATGTGCGCACTGACCGCCGGGCAGCGCGGGCGCCGGGTGCTGGTGCTGGAGCGCGCCAACAAGCTCGGTAAGAAGATTCTCATGTCCGGTGGCGGGCGCTGCAATTTCACCAACCTGGATGTAACGCCGGACCGTTTCCTGTCCGCCAATCCGCATTTCTGCATATCGGCACTGAGTCGCTTTACCCAGCATGATTTCATCGCGCTGGTGGAGAAGCACGGTATTGCCTACCACGAGAAGAATCGGGGACAGCTTTTCTGTGATGCGTCATCGAAACAGATACTGGCGATGCTGCTGGACGAATGCGCCAGCGCCGGTGTGGACATCCGCCACAGCTGCGAGGTGGCCTCGCTTGGAGCCGATGACGGTTTCCGGCTGGAGACCGGCCAGGGAACTTTTACGGCCGGATCACTGGTGGTTGCCACCGGTGGACTGTCGATACCCTCCCTGGGAGGTTCGGACTTCGGCTACACCCTTGCACGGCAGTTCGGTCTCAGGGTCCAGCCGCTGCGCGCCGGCCTGGTCCCGCTGACCTTCACCGGGGCATTCCGCGAGCTGTCGGCGCGGCTCTCGGGTGTGTCGCTGCGCGCCCGCGTCAGCTGCGCCGCCGGGTCCTTCGTCGATGACATCCTGTTCACCCACCGCGGCCTGAGTGGTCCGGCGGTGCTGCAGTTATCCAGTTACTGGCAACCGGGGGAGCCGTTGCAACTGGACCTGCTGCCCGGGCTGGGGATTGCCGACCTGCTGCTATCATTCAAGCAGGACAAGCCGCGGTCGCTGCTGCGTACGCAACTGGCCGGGTACCTGCCGGTGAAGCTGGTGAAGGAACTCGAGGCGCTGTGGTGGCCCGACGAGGCAGGGACGCCACTGGCGGAGCTTCCAGACAAGCTCCTGAGGGACATCGCCGGACGCCTGGCGAACTGGGTACTCAAGCCGGCGGGTACCGAGGGCTATCGCACGGCCGAGGTCACCCTGGGCGGCATCGATACCCGCGAGCTGTCCTCGCGGACCATGGAGTGCAGGACCCGGCCCGGGCTTTATTTCATTGGCGAGGTGGTCGATGTCACCGGACATCTCGGGGGATTCAACTTCCAATGGGCCTGGTCTTCAGGCTGGGTCGCGGGGCAGTATGTCTGAGGCATGCAAACCGGGGGGAGGGTATGGGTGAGATAGTCCGCTGGCCGCGGACAAGGCCCGGGGAAAGACACTGTGCAGGCGGGGCTTTCACAAGTGGCTTGTTGACAAGGAGCGTCAGTTCGACGTCAAGCAGGGACGTCTGGTGACGGTATACCGCTGCTGTCGTTGCGGGACGGTGAAGACCCGGGCACGCTAAGGGCTTGGCAGGCGAACGTCTGCAAATAATCGGACCCGACGCCGACATCACCCCATTCTGTGCATATACTTTTAACAGGAAGGGTGCACAGGAACGGACCACGATGCAGGCGCACGGATATGATATCAGGGATGCCGCCCTGGCGGAGCAGGGCGACCGGCGCATTGAATGGGCCTGGAAGGAAATGCCCGTGTTGCGCCAGCTCGCCGAACGCCTTGCCCGGGAGCGGCCCTTGCAGGGCACCCGCATGAGTGGCTGCCTGCATATCACCACCGAGACGGCCAACCTGGCGCGTACCCTGCAGGCGGCCGGTGCCGACCTGGTGCTGTGTGCCAGCAACCCGCTCAGCACCCAGGACGATGTGGCGGCGGCACTGGTCGAGCGCCACGGGATTCCCGTGCACGCCATTCGTGCCGAGTCGACGGAGATTTACTATCGACACATCAACTCGGCCCTGGACCATCGGCCCGTAATCACCATGGATGATGGTGCCGACCTGGTTAGTGAAATCCACAAGCACCGTACCGAACTGCTGCCCGCGATGATCGGTGGTACCGAGGAGACCACCACCGGCGTGATCCGCCTGCGTGCCATGGCCCGTGCAGGTGCGCTGCGCTTCCCGGTGATAGCGGTCAATGATGCCATGACCAAGCACCTCTTCGATAACCGCTACGGCACCGGGCAGAGCACCCTGGATGGCGTGATCCGCGCCACCAATATCCTGCTGGCCGGCAAGACCATGACCGTGGTCGGCTATGGCTGGTGTGGCCGCGGCATCGCGCTGCGTGCCAAGGGACACGGTGCGCAGGTCATCGTGACCGAGGTCGAGCCGCTGCGGGCGCTGGAGGCGGCCATGGACGGTTACCGGGTCATGCCGCTGATCGAGGCCGCCGGGCAATCGGACTTCGTTATCACGGCCACCGGTGACAAGCATGTCATCGACCGGGCGCACCTGGAGGCCATGAAGGACGGTTGCGTGCTGGCCAACTCGGGGCATTTCAACGTGGAGATCAACATCCCCGCGCTCGAGGCGCTGAGTGTCGGCAAACACCGCCCGCGTCCCTCGGTGGACGAATACACCCTTACCGATGGCCGCAGCCTGCGGCTGCTGGCGGAAGGCCGCCTGGTAAACCTCGCCGCCGCCGAAGGCCATCCCTCCACGGTCATGGACATGAGTTTCGCCAACCAGGTCTTGTGTGCCGTGCACCTGGTATCCGCTAATGGCCGGCTCGAGAACCGCGTGCACAAGGTGCCGGCGGAGATCGACCGGGAGGTGGCGCGGCTGAAACTGGCGGCGATGGGGCTGCGTATCGACCGGCTCACCGAAGATCAGGTACGCTACCTGTCCTCCTGGGATGAGGGTACCTGAGCTGGACTTGCTGTGGGGATGTCATGAAAACAGCCATCAAACGTATGCTCGACACCATCGAGCGTGAGGTGCATTACACCCGCTCCCTGATAGGGAAAAACGCACTCGAGCCCCGTGTGATGGCGGCGATGGGTGCGGTGCCGCGCGACCGATTCGTCCCGCCCGACCTGAAATCCCTCGCCTATGACAATGGTCCGCTGCCCATCGGGTGCGGCCAGACCATCTCTCAGCCCTACATCGTGGCGCTGATGAGCGACCTGCTGCAGCCTGAAGCGGACCACGAGGTGCTGGAGGTCGGTACCGGTTCCGGGTACCAGACAGCGGTGCTGGCACAACTCGTGCGCAGGGTGTACACCATCGAGGTCATCCGGGAGCTGGGCGAGGCCTCGGCCGAGCGCCTGCGGGCGCTCGACTACACCAACATCGAGTACCGTATCGGCAACGGTTACGCGGGTTGGTCCGAGCACGCCCCCTATGACGGGATTATCGTCACGGCCGCGGCCTCGCATATACCGCCGGCGCTGGTTGAGCAGCTCAGGCCCGGGGGCCGGCTGGTCATCCCGGTCGGTCTGCCCTATATGCACCAGGAGTTGATGCTGGTGGAAAAAGATGCCGCGGGTAACACCCATACCCGCGATATCCTGGGTGTCGCCTTTGTCCCGTTGTGCGAAACGCAGGAAGGCAACGGCGACAGCGCAACCCTGCACTGAGTGCCGAGCGGTGTTTGCCGGTGCCTTCCTGCAGGGTGTGACTCAGGGTAGCCTGCGCAATTCGACGCGGCGGTTGCTTGCGAGTCCTTCCCGGGTGCGATTGTCGGCGATCGGTTGTTGCGAGCCATAACCGCGTGCCGTGAGATTGTCCGGGTTGACCCCCTGTTTGACCAGGTAGTCCATCACAGTGGCGGCGCGCTGCTGGGACAACCACTGGTTGTAGGCCGGCTTGCCCTGGGTGTCGGTATGGCCGGCAATCTCGAGCCTGAGTGAGGGTTGCTGGCGCAGGATAGCGGCGACCCGGTCGAGGATGGTGTGGGACTTGCCGCTGAGTTCGTGCGAGTCATAGCGGAAGCTGACACCTTCCAGGATGATGGGTGCGTTGCCGGCGCAGCCGGTCGGTTCGACGCGGATTCCTGGCGGCGTGTCCGGGCAGAGGTCCTCGCTGTCGGCGACACCGTCGGCGTCGCTGTCACCCTCGGCGGGTGTGGCTGCCGGTGCGGGTGCCGAGGTTGCGGTCATTGTGTCGATCTGCTCCCGTGCCGTTTCCAGTTCGGCCCCGGTGGTGGTAAGTGCGTTGTTGCAGGCGTTTAGTTCGGCCTGCACCGCAGCGTGTGCTGTCTCTGCTGCTGCCAGTGCCTGCTGGTCAGCGTCGCGGGTGCCCCTTTCCTGTTCGAGCGCGGTCGCCAGGCGTTCCTGTTCCGCCTGGCATGCCTGCTGGCGTGATTCGTTTTCCTCGCGCTGGGTGCGCGCCGTGGCCGTTTCTGCCTGTGCCTGGATTAGCGCATCGGCAGCGGCCTGCACCTCGGTTTTCATCAGGGCAAGCTGCTGGTCGCGCGCAGCCAGTTTGCTCCGCAGTCCGTTGCGTTCATCGGTCAGGGACTTCGCCAGCGCCTTGCCTTCGGCAGCGGCCTGCAACTCGGTTTTCATCAGGGCGAGCTGCTGGTCGCGCGCAGCCAGTTCGCTCCGCAGTCCGTTGCGTTCATCGGTCAGGGACTCCACCAGCGCCTTGCCTTCGGCAGCGGCCTGCAACTCGGTTTTCATCAGGGCGAGCTGCTGATCGCGCGCAGCCAGTTCGCTCCGCAGTCCGCTGCGCTCGTCGGTCAGGGATTTCGCCAGCGCCTTGCCTTCGGCCAGTCCTGCCTCACGCTCTGCCAGCAGTTGTTGCAGTTTGGCGCGCTCATCCGTGTTTATCGCGGCACGCTCATCCAGCTGTTCAAGGCGTTCCGATAGCTGGGCCAGCTGCTTTTCAGCGGCCATCAACTCGATGGACAGCTCGGTCTCGCGTTCCTTGGCAGTGTCCCGCTCGGTCAGCGCCGTGGCCAGTTTGGTGTCGAGGGCATTATAGCCGGCTGCGGTCTGCTGGTATTCGCCATGCACCTGGTCGAGTTCCGCTCCGGCAGCTTCCAGCAGTGACTTGGCCTGCTGCAGCTCTTCACGCGTGGCGTTGAGTTCAGCACGGCTCGCGTCCAGCTCTGCCAGCAGGCGCCCCTGCCCGGTGCAGTCTGACTCCGCGGGCCGAACCGGAACGGCTGGCCCCGGCCTGCCCTGGTATTCCTGAGTCCGGGGTTTGATCGGGCGCTGCGGGTAGCCCTGGTGTGGGGTAAACCGCGGCGCCGGGTAATACCGGCCACCGGTGTGCCAGCCGGGCCGCGCTGTTGCCCCGGGGGCTTGGCCATAGCCGGGCGGGGTGGTGTAGTACCCGGGCGGGGCGGGGTAGTGTCCCGGTATTTGCGCAGACTGACCCGAGGCCGGGATGGTTGAGGCATCCCCGGACCAGACCGGGGTGCTGGCGGGGACAATCAGGCAGAGACCCACTAGGGTTTTCATCAGGGAATTGTGGTTCATGATGGATACTCGCTTTGTTGTTATCTGTTGGCACTACCGGCACGGCTGCAGAAGGCCATACCGCAAATGTGACAGCGGTCGTCGTCTTTGCCGCCATACTAGATATAAATTATAGGCACAGTCCGGGTAAAATGTCGCGCGGGATGTGGATGTCAGCGCATTCCGGCCCGAAGTGGGTGGGCGGGGCGCAGGGGGCCAGGCGCCCGCAGCCGGTGTACCAGCAGGCCCAGTTCAGATGCCGGCCCGGCCCGGGTGCTTCCACACGTGATTGCCGCCCGGGGCACAGGTTCCCTTCCAGCGTCGCCGGCGAACCTGTGCGTGACCGTCATATGGGCCATCCCGTTTTGCCGGTCATCGCCGGTCGCTACCCCGACGAAGCGTTAGCGCAAGCTGGTCGAGCAGTTTTGAGGTAGTTCTGGTATTTGATGTCATGATGTCGTAAAAAACAACCTGATTCCTGCTCTATTGACCTGGATCAATTCTACTGGCCGGAAAAATAGTGATGATCCTGATAGGTTATTATCTGCTGCTGCCGGCGTTGCAGGTTCGCGAGAGCGTGTGGAGTAGTCAGTCATTGTTCAATCTATCCAGTTGGGGGAAACGTAATGAGTGATGTGAAAAATAATGTCAGGAACTGGACGGCTGCCGAGGTCATGCACCGCGAGGTGCTCTCCGCTGATGCGGACTGGTCCATCGAGGGGCTGGCGAATTTCCTGACGGACAATCACATCTCGGGGGCACCGGTCACCGATACCGGAGGTGAACTGATCGGGGTTGTGTCGCTGACGGATGTGGTGCGTCACAACAGCATGCCTGAGAGTGATGAGGTCACGGATGATACTCATGATGTCTACCTTTATGCGCTGGAGCGTCACATGGGACAGGAGGAGATTCGTCTGTTCCATACGGGTTACGAGTCACCGGTGAAGGTGCGCGACATCATGACGCCGATGGTCTTCCGGGTCGATGAGGATGCCAGCGTTCAGCAGGTTGCCGAGACAATGATCCGGGGCGGTATCCATCGGGTATTTGTCACCGAGGGCAGCACGCTGACGGGGATTGTCACGGCGCTCGACCTGCTGAAGGTCGTGGCCGCACTTTGAACTCTCAGGTACCGGTCTCACCGCCGGTTTGGTTGCCGGTGCCAGCCTGACTGGTACCAGGCACCACCCGTGTCGGGCTGTGTTCAGTCGAGTGCCTGTTTGAGCTGCTCGCAAACGGTCTTGAGGACCTCGATGCGCGCATTGTACTTGTCATTGGCCGACACCAGTGTCCAGGGGCAGTTACCGGTGCTGGTGTGCACAACCATGTCATTCACCGCACGCCGGTAATCATCCCACTTGTTGCGGTTTCGCCAGTCCTCCTCCGTGATCTTGTGTTTCTTCCACGGAGTTTTTTCGCGCTGCCGGAAACGCTGCAATTGTACATCGGGACTGATGTGCAGCCAGAACTTCAGCAGGATGGTGCCGTGTTCGATGAGTTGCTCCTCGAAATCGTTGATTTCCTGGTAGGCGGACATCCATTCGTGTTGTTGTGCGAAGCCCTCGACGCGTTCGACCAGTACGCGGCCGTACCATGAACGGTCATACAGGGCCATATATCCCGCCCTGGGAGACTGCCGCCAGAAACGCCACAGGTAATGATGTGCGAGTTCTTCGTCGGTAGGGGCGGCCACCGAAATAACGCGGAACAGTCGCGCATCGATGGCATTGGTCAGCCGGCGGATGCTGCCGCCCTTGCCGGCAGCATCCCAGCCCTCGAAGACCATCACGGTTGAGCGCTTGGCGTCGTAGGCCCTCCAGAACAACTCATTCACCTGTGTCTGGTAGCGGGCAAGCAGTTTGTTGTAATCGTGTTGCGAGAGTTCGGCGTCGAGGTCGACCTTATCGAGTATAGTTTTCTGCTGATCGCTGATGGTCACCACAGGTTGGTGGACCTGGTTGCGCCGCTCCACCACGCGCGAGCCCTTATGGCGTTCAATCATGCGAGCGCCGATCACCCGCCCGGCACTGATGTCGCGGAAGCGCCGGTTGTCGGCCTCGATCATGTGCCAGGGGCATTCGCCGGTGTCGGTGTGCCGCAGGCTGCGTTCGGCGGTGACCAGAAAGGCCTTGTACTCCTTGGGGCTCTGGCCATTACCGATGTGAGGTACATGGCTGGATTCGGCACGGCGCTTCTTCATGCGTTTTTCATGGGTCTGGTGCGAGAGGTGGAACCACAACTTGATAATCAGCATGCCGTCGGCGCTTAGCATGCGCTCGAGTTCCTTGATGCGCTGCATGGCATCATCAAGTTCGGCATCGTCGATGTTGCCTGCTGCACGCTGGTGAATCGGGTCCCAGTACCAGCCGCCGAACATCACCGCAATAGAGCCGCGCGCCGGGAGTCGCCTCCAGAACCGCCAGTATTGCGGGCGTTCCAGTTCTTCCTGGGTTTCATCCCAGAAGGCATGGGTTTCCATGCCGCGGTTGTCCAGCCACTTGTTGAGACGATCGACCACTTCACCCTTGCCGGCGCCCTCGACGCCGGCAACGATGATCAGGGTCGCGACCCGGCTTTCGGTCAGGGCGCGCTGCACCCTGAGCAGCTCGGCGCGTAATTGCTGTTCCTGTGTCTTGAAGTCAGCCTTGGACAGCGACTGTCCCAGTTCAATAGCTTCAAACATGACTACTCCTGCATGTTGGCTGGCACGTTGCGGCTGGGCCTGTACCGTGAATGGAGGCATTCCGCATCGTTAATCATGCAGCACGTGCGTATGACTGTAAATAATGCGCGTCCTGCTCAGGTAGCAACCAGTACCCGCAGGGCATCGAGACGCAGGTGTGCGGCCTCCAGCGCCTCGGTCAGGGCCTTCCACTGCGTTTCCAGAAAGTGGATTTCCGCGTCGCGCACATTGGGATTGACCCGGCGCAGCGCCTCCAGGCGGTTTATCTCACCCAGCAGGGTCTGCTGTATCCGGGTGTGCGCGGCCGCCACGATCCCGGGTGTCTGTTGCCGGACCCGTTGTTCGCTGGAATCCAGCATCGCGCGCAGTGTCCCGGTGTAGCTGCGGATAATCCTGGCCGCGGTTTCGGCCGGAACGGACTCGCGTGCCTGGCTGATGGCTTCGTGTGACAGGGCGGCATCATGGTCGTTGCCGTTCTGGTCGATTATCACGCGTACGCTGGTGGGGGGCAGATAGCGGCTCGACTGGAGGTGCTCGCTGGCGCTGCTTTCCAGGGTATACAGGCATTCGATCAGCAGGGTGCCCGGTTTTGCGACCGGGTAGTGGATAGCGGCTACGGCCGTGTTGCCCAACTCGTTACCCAGCACCCGGTCCATGGCGCCGGTGACCAGGGGGTGTTCCCAGCTGATGAACTGCATGTCCTCGTTGGCTAGCGCAGTGTCTCTGTCCAGGGTTATGGTCATCCCTTCCGGTTTCAGCCCGGGGAAAGTGTCGCCGTACATGTGGTCGCCGGGGCGGATGACGTGGCTGTCCTCGCCGTGGACCTCCGAATCGATGCCAAAGCAATCGAACACCCGTTCCAGATAGTCCGGCAGGCCGACCTCCCGGTCCTGTGCCAGGGCACGGTCCCGCAGTGCCTCGGCAAGTCGTGGCCGGCACGAATTATATTCCAGCAGACGGTCGCGGCCGCGCTGCAGTGCAGCATTCATGTCATGGTGCAGCTGGCGGGTGGTGTCGATCAGCGCCTCCAGGTCCTCTATGCCGCTGTCGATCTGGTGCAGGGCCTCGAGCAGGGCGGCCTTCACCCTGACGAAGACACTGTGCCCGGCGGGGCAGGTGTGTTCGAAGGCGCCAAGCCCGCGGTGATACCAGTGGTACATGATCGCCTGGGCGCTGTTCTCAAGGAAGGGGACATGGATATGAATGGTACTGGCCTGACCGATGCGGTCCAGGCGCCCGATGCGCTGTTCCAGCAGGTCCGGATTGAGCGGCAGGTCGAACAGAACCAGGTGATGGGCAAACTGGAAGTTGCGTCCCTCGCTGCCGATTTCCGAACACACCAGTACCTGGGTGCCGAATTCGAGATCGGCGAAATAGGCCGCCGCACGGTCCCGTTCCACGATACTCAGGCCTTCGTGAAACACTGCGGCATGAATGCCCGCGGTGCGGCGCAATGATTCCACCAGGTCCATGGCGGTTTCTGCGCTTGCCGTGATCACCAGCACCTTTGCAGGTCGTAGTTTTCCAAGCTGTGTGCCCAGCCACTCGATCCTCGGGTCGATGCGGGTCCAATGGGGCTGGTCGTGATGTTGAGTTGCGGCGTAGAGTAATTCGGGACAGAGCAGCAGGCGCGGCTCCGCCGTGCCACTGGTCTGGAAGTCCGCCAGGCATTCCGCGTAGCCTGCCGGCAGGGTCAGCGAACAGGCGCTCACCTGGCGGTCGGGGAATCCCTGTACCGTACTGCGGGTGTTGCGGAACAGGACGCGTCCGGTACCGTGGCGGTCGAGCAGGTGCTCGACCAGTTCCCGGCGGGCGGCATCTCTGTCGGGTGTGTCGCTATCCTCTTCCAGCACGGCATCAAGGAGCGCCCGGTTGTCAGCCTCGCCCAGTGTACCGAGCAGGGTGTGCTGCTGTTCTGGGTCCAGTGGCTGGTCGCTCAGCAGGGCCTCGACGGCCCCGGCAATGGGCTCGTAGTCGCTTTCCTCTGCGGTGAAACTCTCGAAATCGGGAAACCGGGCGGGATCGAGCAGCCGCAGGCGGGCGAAATGGCTGGCCTTGCCAAGCTGTTCCGGGGTGGCGGTGAGCAGCAGGACGCCCGGGGTATCAGCGGCCAGTTGTTCGATGAGCCGGTATTCCGGGCTGGCACCCCGAGGTGACCATTGCAGGTGATGGGCCTCGTCGACGATCAGCAGGTCCCATTTCCCGGCCAGTGCCTGCCGAAAGCGTTCGCGCTTGTCCACCAGGAATTCCAGGGTACAAAGCACCAGTTGTGCGTTATGGAACGGGTTTTCCTGGCCGCTGCTGGCCTCCAGTGCCTGACAGCGGTCCGCGTCGAGGATGCTGAAATGCAGGTTGAAACGCCGCAGCATCTCCACCAGCCACTGGTGCAGCAGGCTCTCGGGTACCACGATCAGCACGCGTCGGGCACGCTCCGTCAGGAGTTGCTGGTGCAGGATCAGGCCGGCCTCGATGGTCTTTCCGAGCCCGACCTCATCAGCCAGCAGAACCCGCGGTGCATAGCGGTTGGCGACCTCGTGGGCGATATACAACTGGTGGGGGATCAGGCTGGTGCGTCCGCCGGTCAGGCCGCACAGGTCGGTATGGGCCAGCCGGTTGACGTGCAACAGTGTCTGGTAACGCAATTCGAACCACTTGTCCGGGTCGGTCTGGCCGGTGAACAGGCGTTCCGCGGGACGGTTGAGCTGGATAAGGCTGTCCAGCTGGCCTTCTTCCATTGCGGCCGGTAGACCATTGTCAAGCGTGCCACTGTAGGTCAACAGCCCGTCCTGTTCGGAAACCGCGTCGACCGTGAGCGACCAGCCCTCGTGACTGCGAATGCGGTCACCTGCAGTAAACGCAAGGCGCGACAACGGGGCGCTCTGTTTGGCATAGCGGCGGGTCTCGCCGGTGCTGATGAATAAGATGGAGACCGTGCGCGTGTCCGAGGACAATACCGTGCCCAGTCCGAGTTGCAGCTCGGCATAACTGATCCAGCGTTGTCCTGGAATGAACTCCGACACCGGGCATCCTCGGGTAATAGAAAAGGGGCGCCATAGTAGATGATTTGACAGCAAAAATCCTGCCAGCGGGATGGCCGCGTGGCAATGCTGCGTGAGGGTTAATTATTGTTTTCAGGCAGGTACAATAGGCGCATGAGTGATTCACTGCATATCGTGTGTGCCCCTTGCGGGGCCGTAAACCGGATCCCGGCGGCGCGGCTTGCGGAGTCACCGCAGTGCGGTAAGTGTCACCAACCCCTGTTTGACGCCCATCCGCTGGAATTGACTTCCAATAACTTCCAGAAGCAGATCACCCGCAACGAGGTGCCGGTGCTGGTTGATTTCTGGGCGCCCTGGTGCGGGCCCTGCAAGATGATGGCCCCGGCCTTTGAGCAGGCAGCGGCGCAGCTCGAGCCGCGGGTGCGGCTGGCCAAGCTCAACACCGAGAATGAACAGGGCATTGCCAGCCAGTTCAGTATCCGCAGCATTCCGACCCTGGTCCTGTTTCGGCACGGGCGTGAACTCGTCCGCCAGCCCGGCGCAATGGGCCTGCAGGATATCGTGCGCTGGACCGAGGCACACGCACGCGCCTGAATGCGGACTCCTGACAGCGATGCCAATCGAAGCCGCTGTATGTTGTGGGTGATTACCCGGTTGATTGCATGCTGAAGATTTCCACCCACGTCACCATTCCCGCCAGCGAGATCGAGATCAGTGCCATTCGTGCGCAGGGTGCCGGGGGGCAGAATGTCAACAAGGTTTCCAGTGCCGTCCACCTGCGCTTCGATATCGGCGCGTCATCGCTGCCTGCGTTCTACAAGGAACGTCTGCTGAAGCTGAGAGATCAGCGCATCAGCAAGGAGGGCGTCATCGTGATCAAGGCACAGCGCTACCGGACCCGGGAAAAAAACCGGGAGGAGGCCCTGCAACGGCTGCAGGCACTGGTAAGGGGCGTCGCAGTCATTCCAAAAAAACGCCGGCCGACCCGACCGACCCGCAAGTCACGTGAAAGGCGCCTCGATGAGAAGACCCGGCGCGGCAGGGACAAGCTGATGCGACGCAAGGTAACGCGCGAAGAATAACTGCCCGTTTACGGGTTGAATGGTATTGATCTTGGGGGCCATCCTTGTAAGCTTGCAGGGAGACAACCGCCCGGGAGCAGTTTTATGGCAGGCAGCAAGACCCAGACAGGCAGTGCCAAACTGGACCACATCGTTGCCGAGGCGCGGCGCAACCGGGAACAGCGCGAGCAGGGCTACCGGGAGCAGGCGCTCAAGCTCTACCCGTGGATCTGTGGGCGCTGCAGCCGCGAATTTACCCGTGCCAACCTGCATGAACTCACGGTTCATCACCGCGACCACAACCATGACAACAATCCTGCGGACGGCAGCAACTGGGAACTCCTGTGCCTGTACTGCCACGACAACGAACACGCCCGTTACCTGGACAAGGTCACAGGCGGGGAAAGCAAGGCAGGTGATGGCAGCGGACCGGATGTCACACACAACCCGTTTGCCCATCTCAAGGGGCTCCTGGGCGGGAAGCAGGGGGCGGACGACGATTAAAACGCGGAATGGCCCTGTGTACACCGCGCTGGCCGACTCATCAATCCCCGAGTCGTGGATATGCGCGACAATTGGGCCAGGCCGGTAATCGATTTCTGAATGAAGTGAATCGATTGCAGGCAGCCTCGCGCCGTATCAAAAAGTTACCTCTGCTGATTCGACCGTAAAAAAACCCCGTCACCTGGACGGGGTTTTTTATGACTGCAGGCGGGTCGGTGCGATCAATCCAGTTGCGCGACCGTGCTGGACAGGCTTCGGGATGCCTCCAGGTCGTGTGTCAGTGCCTCGATATCATCCGTGACTGTGGCCAGGTTGTTTTTTGCGAGTTTATGCGCGCGTTTTCTATAACCTGCATAGAGCAGGCCGCCAGGCATAATGGCCGTGATGACGGCATCACCGGCACCCAGCCGGGTCTCCTCGACCGTCCTGGTGAACTGCTGCTGGTGCTGGAGGAGCTCGTTGCGCAGCCTCTCGATGTGTTCGGCAAGCTGCAGCGGATCCACCGTGGGTACCTGTCCAGCGAATCCGTTGCGTTCAATGGTCTCCACCCAGACAAGCTGCTCCTGGCGTGTGTCGGGATTGCCGGCCGCTTCGGCGAACACGTTGCCGCTTACGAACATGTTACCTAGCAGGGTACAGAGTATGACCAGATGGTGCTGTTGTTTACGCATCGATTATCCCTCTTCTGTAATGTTGCTTGCGGCGGCCCGTTGAAGGTTGTGCCGGTCGAATAGCTAAAGATATTAGCAGAATTAATGAAGGAAAAACTATAGAGATAATGAATAGAGAGATTAATTTCGCGCTTAAATAATAGTAGAAAAGCGAATCTTAATAATTATGATTCGATTTCTAATTTACTATAATATTTTTTATCTTCTGAATTATCATCTTACATGACCGGGGTAGGGGGGTAAATCGGATGTCTAATATTATTTTGTTTTATAGGTTGTGAATTTATTTCAATGATGAGGCGAGGTGTTACGGGTTTTTTGATAAAAACAGTTTTTATTAGCAATTTATGAATTAGTGTTCGGCGCCCATGGCAGCTGCGCGACGGCTGCACTGTTCGGCCTCGAGCCTGACGGCATCCGCGTCCCAGACATCGATGCCTGGCCACCCGGCGATGTTTTGCATGACGATGTCAGTGAGTGCGCTGATGTGTTCCGGGTCATCATTGAGTGCAGGGATGTAGCGGTAATCACCCCCGCCGGCCTGCTGAAAGACCTCCTTGTTCTGCAGTGCCATTTCTTCCAGTGTTTCCAGACAGTCGACGGAAAACCCCGGACATACCACGTGGACGCTTTTCAGTCCCTGCTTGCCCAGCTGTTCAAGTGTTTCGTTGGCATAGGGGCGTAACCATTCCTCGCGACCAAACAGGGACTGGAAGGCCACGCTCCATTCGTCATTATCAAGCCCGAGTTGTTCGGCGACCAGGCGTGCGGTTTTCTGGCATTGACAGTGGTAGGGATCTCCCGCCAGCAGGGTGCGCCTGGGCA
This sequence comes from uncultured Ectothiorhodospiraceae bacterium, assembly GCA_947258545.1. Taxonomy (GTDB): domain Bacteria; phylum Pseudomonadota; class Gammaproteobacteria; order UBA9214; family UBA9214; genus CAMYJZ01. Next base: position 42,598 of record CAMYJI010000003.1, on the reverse strand, counting down.
TGCCGTGAAACGAGAACAGCAGCCGTTCGGGTTTGACGTGCCTGTCCCAAAAATGCCGAATGCTGTTGGCTACGGCGCCGATGTAACCGGGCTGGTCGTGGTACTGCGCGATTAATCTCAGGTCCGGCACCTGGCGCCATTTCTGCAGTGTCGTTGCCACCGCGTCCAGGGTGGAGGCGGTTGTTGCAGCTGAGTGCTGCGGGTAAAGCGGGAACACCAGGATTTGCCGGGTGTTGCCTGCATGCAATTCCTCCAGTGCCGAGGCGATGGAGGGATTGCCATAGCGCATGCCCAGGGCAACCTTTACCGGCCCCTTGATGCGTGTCTCCAGTGATTTCTGCAGGGCATCGCGCTGTCGTTTTGAAAAGGCCATCAATGGCGATCCGTCGTCGCTCCAGATCTTTGTGTAGGCATGGGCGGACTTGCGGGGGCGTGCGGTCAGCACAATGGCATGCAAAATGAGCCACCAGACCGGCCGGGGTATCTCGACCACGCGGGGATCCCAGAGAAATTCCTTCAGATAGCGGCGTACGGCCGCGGGCGTCGGGTCGTCCGGTGTCCCCAGGTTGGTGATGAGGATCCCGGTGGTCGGGATCGAGTCGTGGGAGTAGTCGGAAGGTCCTTTGTGCATGCCCATGGTTTATGTCGCCTGCAGACGATTTGCCTGTACCGGAAAATCATCAGTATACCTGTCGGGCCATCTGCCGAATAGCCGTGCGTCACGCGTACGGATGCGCGTGCCGCTGCGGCGTTCATGTGGCCGGGGGGATCAGGAATGATAGACGGTATTGGTGTTTGCCAGGTAGAAATCGTCGATCGAGATATATTCGACCGTAATATTATTCAGGCGCCGGTCCGGGATCCGGCGTTGATCGGCATTGAATATCTTGCCCTTCCTGAACCTGGACACATTGGCTGATTCCGCAGTGAAATTGCGCCGTTCTATTTTTCTGCGTTCTTTCATGTCAACACCCTACTTGAACTTTCAGTCTCGGCACACCTAAACGCTGTGCCGAAACCTGTCCAGTCCATGTACTTAAGCATAGCCCAGCCGGGTGATGCAGCTGAGGCCAGAACTTGATCTAAATCAAGTAAACCTGCATTTTTGAACGCCTGACTACATATATTGCGTGATGGTGGCGCCTGCAGGAGGCTTGTTGCCGATCGGGCAGGCTATGAAGGGTGACACTGGGGCAGTGACCGGAGATTGACCAGCCGGTTCGGAATGTCTGATATGGAAATGAGAAAATCCTTGATCGTGTCTTCATCTACCCGGGCGTGCCACTACTGAATGCCGAATTGCTGGCCGATTCACTCCTGTCAGGTCATGGGTGCCATCAACAGCAGGTCATCACGTTGCCCATCAGGGGGCGCTGTACTGCACCCCAATGACGGTGTAGCAGATCGTCCCGTTGGGCGTGTCTACCCGAATCTCATCATCCAGGGTCTTTTTCATCAGGGCCCTTGCCATCGGTGAGTCCATGCTGATCCAACCCCTCACGGGGTCGAATTCGTCGGCCCCGACGATGCGATAGACCACCTCCACGCCGTCCTCGTCTTCCAGGGTGATCCAGGCGCCGAAAAAAACCCGTGAGAGATCGGATGGCGGCTCGGATACCACCTTCAGGTCCGGGACCCGTTTCTGCAGGTAACGGATGCGCCGGTCGATCTCGCGGAGTTCCTTTTTGCGGTAGATATATTCGGCATTCTCCGAGCGGTCGCCTTCCGCCGCCGCGGCCGTCAGTGCCCGGGTCACCTGGTCACGGCGTTTCCAGATGAGCTTGAGTTCATCCTGCAGAATCCGGTACCCCTCCAGGGTGATATAGGGGGAGGACTTTGGGGTTGGCGGGCGATAGCGTCCCATGAGGGGCGGATTCAGTCGAGTGCGGGTCCAAGAATGAATTCTACGGCTTCGAAACCACGGTCCTCCAGGATGGGCGCGATGTCGTCCCAGTCATAGTCCGGGTTTTCCTCCTCGACCTGTGCGATTAGCCCCGTCACATGGCGGTAGACCTCGTGCTGCTCAAAGTCATCGGGCACCCGGACCAGGCGGATGGCGCTGGAATCCCTGGCAGGTAATATCATGAGGGTTTCACTCATAGGGCTCTCCTGATTGCTGAAAGATCATCATTCGGGCAGATGTCATTCTAATAGTGGATATCCACGCATGGCAGTGGTCTTGTCATGCAGGCGTTGTCTGCCTTTTTTGCATTGCACCACTAGACGTTTACGGCTTTGTACCGGGGAATTGGGCTCCATGCAAGGGTCCCCTGTTGGTGCTATTTTAAACTATAGGACGTGTGATAAATACTCAACGGATGTGTGATAGACACAAATGATTTTCAGTTGTGGCAGCTTCTGGTGGCGGGAATTGTTTGTCTCTTCCGAAGGATGCCGTAAACCCCGCCACGCTATACAGTTTCCGGATGCCGTGCGCGCCGTTGGGGGGGTGCATGTATTGCTTGTTCTGCTTGCCGGGCTGTCTGTCACTGGCGAGCTGTTGGCCAGCGCGGAGCTGGTCGAGCAGGGCAGATATGTTTTTCAGGCGGCCGGTTGTGTCTCGTGCCATCGCGGTGACCGGAGCCTGGCCGGGGGGCGGCCGATAGTCACACCGTATGGCATCTTCTATCCCCCCAATATTACACCGCACCGGGAACGGGGGATCGGGCGCTGGTCAGAGGAGGACTTAATCCGTGCCTTGCGGATGGGTCTTGACCCCGGTGGCCGACATTATTATCCCGCCTTCCCCTATACCTCGTATACCCGGATGACGCGCCAGGACATGCGCGCCCTGTATGCCTACCTGATGACATGGTCGAAATCCTCGCGGCAAAGCCAAGTGCATGATGTACAGTGGCCGCTGTCCTTACGGGGACTAATCATTCACTGGAAACAGGGACGTTTCACGCCGGGGGTGGCCGTTTTTGATCCGGCAAGGTCGCCAGAATGGAACCGGGGTGCCTATCTGGCCACAGCGCTAGGGCACTGCAGCGAATGTCATACCCCGCGCGGATTTCTGGGCACACCGCGCAGCGATCGTTACTTGGCCGGCACCTGTTCCGGTCCGGAAGGAGTGAGGGTGCCCAACATTACCGCGGATGAAGAGACGGGTATCGGTCGCTGGACGAGAGAGGAGCTGGACAGATTTCTGTCTACCGGGGAACGGCCCGATGGTTGCTACACGAGCGGACTGATGATGGAGGTGCTGGGCACCGCTTGCATGCAATTGACAAACGATGATCGGCAGGCGTTGGCGTTCTATATTGCTGCGTTGTCGGCGATTCATAACAACCTGGATTTCCTGTGTGAGTCGTTAGAGGACGACGAATTTCTCGAATAACATCCTGTAATGCGGTCTATAATCTCTATGGTGTATGCCGGGATCTGCCGATCACCTGACAGGTCACGACGCTGTCACCTTTTAACGCAGGGGTACAGTTACTCCAGGAGATAGCTATGTTTCGAGCGATCCCGATTTTAGTGCTGATGTTGTTCAGTCTTTCGACTCAGGCCTCCCTTGTCGGCGAGGAAGTGAGTTACCAGGCCGGTGATACCACGCTCAAGGGTTATATCGCCTACGATGCTTCCATGGAGGGCAGGCGCCCCGGTATCCTGGTGGTGCATGAATGGTGGGGCCACAATGACTATGCCCGCAAACGTGCCGAGCGGCTTGCCGCCCTGGGTTATACCGCGCTGGCCGTGGACATGTACGGTGACGGCAAGACCGCTGATCATCCCGACGATGCCGGCAAGTTTGCCGGTGCGGTACGCCAGAACCTGCCGCAGATGCGATCACGCTTCGAGGCCGCGCGTGAATTTCTCAACCGCCACCCCACGGTCGATCCGGAGTCAAACGCAGCGATCGGTTATTGTTTCGGTGGCGGGGTGGTGCTGGAGATGGCGCGCCAGGGGCTCGACCTGGACGCGGTGGTGAGTTTCCACGGCAGCCTTGGGGGTGGCTCCCGGGCAGAGGCGGGAAAGGTCAAGGCACGGATCCTGGTGGCCAACGGTGCCGACGATCCGTTTGTCAGCTCCGAGCAGATCAATGCCTTCAAGGCGGAGATGGACGCGGCGGGTGCCGACTACACCTTCATCAACTACCCGGGTGCGAGGCACAGTTTCACCAATCCGGAGGCTGATCGGTTCGGTGAACGCTTCGGCCTGCCACTGGCCTATGATGCCGCTGCCGATGCCGATTCCTGGCAGGCATCGCTGGAGCTTTTCGAAGCGACCTTCGCGCCGGACCAATAGCCGATACGACCCGCCGGCTGTGCCGGCGTCTGGCATAGAAACGGCCGCCGTGATCTGGCCGGCAGCACCCTGCTGTCGGGAAAAAGCGCTGGCGGGTCATGGCGTCTTTGCCCATAATGTGGCGCTTTTTTCGGGGTGCTCACATGTGGTTCAGGAACCTTCAGTTATACCGGCTTGGCCAACCGTTTGATCTCTCGGCAGAAGCGCTGGATAAACGCCTCCAGAAACAGACCTTCCAGGGATGCCGCCGCATGGACCTGGCGGCCAGTGGCTGGGTGCCGCCCCTGGGCCGGCATGGCGAGCAGCTGGTGCACGCCGCCAACGGTTACTTCATGATCTGTTCGCGCAAGGCCGAGAAGATCATTCCCGCGAGTGTCGTGAAGCAGTTGCTCGACGACAGGGTGGCGGAGGTGGAGGCCGCCGAGTCGCGTGATGTCTACCGGCGGGAGAAGCTTCGTCTGAAGGACGAGATCATGGTCGATCTGCTGCCGCGCGCGCTGACCCGCAACACCGACCTGTTCGCCTATATCGACACCCGCGCAGGCTATGTAGTGGTGGATACGTCCACCCCGTCCCGTGCCGAGGACCTGATCAGCCAGGTCCGCTCGTCCCTGGGGAGCTTCAAGGCCACGCCGGTCCAGGTGAAGCGCTCCTGCATGAATACCATGACCCAGTGGCTGAATGGCGACCGCCGCCTGCCGCCGGGCCTCGAGCTGGGGGAGGAGTGCGAACTCAAGCACCCCGATCCGAATCACGGTATTGTCAGCTGCAAACATCAGGACCTGGCGTCCAGCGAGGTTCGCAATCATATCAAGGGCGGTAAATACGCGGCCCGTCTCGCCATCCGCTGGAAGCAGCGCCTGTCCTGCGTGCTGCACGATGATCTGTCGCTCAAGCGCCTGCGTTTTGAGGACGTCATCCGGGAGGCCGAGGGCGACACCGAGGTCGACGACCCGGCAAGCCGCTTCGACCTCGATTTCTCGCTGATGATCCTGGAGTTGGCGGAATTTCTGCCGCAACTGCTCAAGGCACTCGGCGGTGAGGAGTTAGAAGAATAAGGCCCCCCATCGGCAGAGGCAGTACCCGGTAGCCTGTTTCGCTCACAGTCAGGAATACCATAACCGCAGGTGATGGTCTTCGGTGCGGGATTTTTCCTGCCGCTGCTGCGGGACTGACAGGCCCCCGTCCTGGCAGTATCCCGGTACCGGACGCTTTCCGAAGCGTCTATAGTAGAGACAGGGACAGGAGGGGATCATGGTCAATGCAAGCAGTCTTTATGCCGTTGTGATCAGCGGGCTGGTAATGGCGGCACCGGTTACGGCGGAGACCTTCGATCGCGGTCAGGCCCTGTATGAAAATCACTGCGAGGCCTGTCACGATACAGGTGCGCATTTGCGCGGCGAGCGGCGTGCCACTTCGATCAGTGATATCCGAAAGTGGGTGACGACCTGGGGCTTTCACGCCGGGCTGGGCTGGTCGGACGAAGAGGTCGATGATGTCACCGATTTTCTGAACAGGCGTTTTTACCAGTTCACGGTCCAACCCTAGCCCGTGATGCAGGTGCGGCCCATCGGCGAACACCGGCGTCGGCAGGTATGTGCGGCCACCGAGGCCTGTTTGCGCCGCGTTGCCGGGATCTGCCAACACCCGTTTCCTGCCATTGACATCAGCTTCGATCTGAGCGGCCGGGCCGCAGGTATGTACCGGGTGCGCCAGGGCCGGCGTTGCATCCGCTACAACCCCTATATCCTTGCCCGCCATTTTGACGACGGCCTGGCCGAGACGGTACCGCACGAGGTAGCCCACTACGCAACGGATGTCCTGTACGGACTTGGTAATATCCGTCCGCATGGCGTGGAATGGAAGGCGCTGATGTGCGCCCTGGGGGCGACTCCAAGAGCCACTGCGAGTTACGACCTGACGGGTATCCCGGTGCGCCGCCAGCAGCGTTTCAGCTATCGTTGCAGTTGCAGTACCCATCGTTTGAGCACCCAGCGTCATAACCGGGTTCACCGTGGCAGTGCGGCCTATATCTGCAGGCGCTGCAAGACCCCATTGCTGTTTGCAGGCTGACGCACAGGTCGTGTGGCAGCGATTGGCAGGTCGGAAGCACACATGGCTGAACTGCATCCGCAACTAATGAAAGACTGCCTGCTCATCGGGCGTTTCCCGCTGTGCCGCCTGCTGCTGATGCAGGATGCAAACTACCCGTGGTTTATCCTGGTGCCGGACCGGGAGGCCGTCACTGAAATCCACCAACTGGGCGCCGACGACCGCCGGCAATTGCTGAGCGAGTCCTGCGCCCTGGCTACCGTACTGGCCGAGCACTTCCACGCCGACAAGCTCAACATCGCCGCGCTCGGGAATGTGGTGCCGCAGTTGCATGTCCACCACGTGGTGCGCTACCACGATGACCCGGCCTGGCCGGCACCGGTCTGGGGACACACACCCGCCAAACCCTATACTGCCAAGGCGCTGGATGAAGTGATCGATAAGCTCAGGGCAGGGGCGCCCGATGGACTTGAATTACTTGTTTAGGTTTTCACTATAGCTATATGTATATAAAAATAAAATATTATCAATTTCACGCTAATTCCGGTTGCTGGAATACTTGACTATTTTACTCAGTTATTGTTTAATGACGAGCAACTGCCGGGCACGCCTGGTCTGTTTGGAAAGTTGACTGGAGAGTGTGTAGATGGAAATCCCTGAACGCGACGGTGACGGTTATCTCACCGATATGAATACCTGGACCCCCGAGATCGCCCGCGCCATGGCGGCGGCCGACGAGGTCGAACTCGACGACGAGAAGTGGGAACAGATCCTCAAGGCGCGCGAGTACTTCGAGAACAACAACGTGGTGCCGCCGATTCGCAAGTTTGCAAAGTACCTGGGTGCAGATCAGAAGCTCATGTTCAAGATGTGGATGACCGGCCCGATGAAGCCGATCACCAAATACGGGGGACTGCCGAAACCCACCGGCTGCGTCTGACGCCGGTGCATCGGTATTCCTTGCGCTGACCTGCGCCTGACGGCGCGGTTACCTGTCTCGCATCAAGCGTTGACGTTTATTCCGTTCTTGTCAGGTGGTAGCGGTGTGACCCTTGGCGGACAGCACCATGCCTGATCGGCACTTCAATCACAACTGGCCGGACAGCCCGGAAGACCACCGGGTCGTTGTCGTGGGCGCCAGCCCGAAACCGGCCCGCTACGCCAACCGCGCTGTACGGGAACTAAAGGCAGGCGGCTATATCGTCATTCCGGTGCACCCGAAGATCAGAAAAATCGAGGGCCTGCCTGTGGAGCACACGCTGTCTACCATCCATGAGCGGGTGCATACCCTGACCCTGTATGTGGGGCCTGTACGCAGCCGGGGCCTCGCTGACGATATCGTCAGATTGAATCCGGGGCGGGTGATTCTCAACCCCGGGACCGAGTCCGACGAACTGGAGGCGCGGCTGCGTTCACATCATATCGAGTTTCTGCATGCCTGTACCCTGGTCATGTTGCGTACCGGGCAGTTCTGATGATTGCTTGAAGGGTATCGGCTCTCAGTCCGATCGTCTCAACAACTGTACCAGTACGAGGCCGCCGAGAACGGCAAACAGCAGCAGGGTTTGTTCAGGGATGCTGAGTCCGAGCAGAGTCCACTGCACCTCTGCACATTCCCCGGAACCTTGTAACACCTTTTGCAGGGTCTGGTTCAGCGGCAGGGTTTCGAGCATGTAGTCCAGGCTGGCGCCGCATTCCGGAACCTGGTCCGCTGGCAGGTGCTGTAACCAAACGTGGCGTCCCGCCACCGCAGCGCCCAATCCCGTCAGGGCCAGGTTCAAGAGGCCATAGGCCCGCTGACCGCCGCGCCCGGGATTGTGAACCGCGGCCAGCAGGAATATCAGGCCGATGCCGGTCAGGATCACGCGGTCGATAATGCACAGTGGGCAGGCTTCCAGCTGCAGCACGCCTTCAAGGTAATAAATGGCAAACAACATGGCTGCCACGACGACCAGTAGACCCAGTCCATTCACCTGCCGGGACACCGGCAGGTGTGTGATGAATCTGTTCATGTAAGTGTTACTCCGCTTGTTTATCACCTCGTCCGCCTGATTATGCCCGTGTCATAGTGGCTATCGCAAAGGACTGCGGTGTAGTCCCCGCCGGGACCTTCCCGACGGTTGTATCGGAAGGGTCGGCACCCATCGTGTCCGGGCCGGTCGCAAACAGCGTATGCTGACGTTTTCGGCTGGAGGTTTTCTGACCGATGATCTGGATGGCAGCGGGCCCGTCCGCACGGATTCAAGTATGCCCACCACACCGGACTATTGAGACGCGCGGCGGTCGTATAATTGTGGCGTGGCGAATAGAGATTGATGTAACGTGTGTCTGCTAAACTGCAGGTGCCAGTAATACTACTTTTGTCCAATAGACACCCCGGGACGGAGGACTACAATTATATTCAGGTGAATGGTCGGAAATTACAGGGAAAATAATGATAAAACAAAAACTTAAGAGTCTACGCAAGATCAAGGACCAGCGCAGGAATCAAGACCGGCGCAATTTTGGTGAAGTCCCGGCCTATCCCCACAACCGCCGCAGGCGTGCCGATCGTCGTTTGAATAACATCATGGTCAAAGAGATACCGATGGATGATATCGATATCAACACGGCCACCTGGTACCTGTATAACAAGACCCGGTGATCCACACCTGTAGTCCTGCCGCTGGCATCCGGGCCTGAATCCCGGGGAGCGTGATTGGCGCATTAGCACACGCGCGTGAGCGGCGTGGCCTGTAGCTGCAACCCAATCACCCATCGATTCAACTCATCACCGAGCGCTGTTCAGGCCGAAGCGGCGCGTGCCGCACGCTTGCGTTCGTGTTCCAGAAGCTGCTTCTTGCGCAGCCGGATATGGTGCGGCGTGACCTCCACCAGTTCGTCATCGTCGATGAATTCCAGCGCCTGTTCCAGGCTCATGCGTACCGGCGGCGTCAGCAGGATGTTTTCATCAGTGCCAGCCGCGCGTATGTTGGTCAGTTGCTTGCCCTTCAGCGGGTTTACCACCAGGTCGTTGCTGCGCGAATGGATGCCGATGACCATGCCTTCGTAGACTTCCTCGCCATGGCCGATGAACAGGCGTCCGCGTTCCTGCAGGTTGAACAGGGCGTAACCCAGCGCCTTGCCGGCGCCATTGGCAATCAGAACACCGTTGATGCGCTGGCCGTAGTCACCCGCCTTCATGGGACCGTAATGGGAAAACACACTGTAGATCAGGCCGGTGCCCTGGGTGCCGGTGAGAAATTCTGTGCGGAACCCGATCAGGCCGCGTGACGGCATGAGGTAGTCGAGTCGCACCCGGCCCTTGCCGTCCGGCATCATATCGGTGAGTTCGCCGCCGCGTTCGCCGAGTTTCTCCATGATAGTGCCCTGGTGGGTGTCCTCGATGTCCACGGTCACCTGCTCGTAGGGTTCCTGCTGTTCCCCCTCGACTTCCCGGAGGATGACCTCGGGGCGCGACACGCCGAGTTCGAAGCCCTCGCGCCGCATGGTCTCGATGAGGATGGCAAGATGCAGTTCACCGCGGCCGGATACCCTGAACTTGTCCGGGTCACCGGTATCATCGACGCGCAGTGCCACGTTGTGGATCAGTTCACGCTCCAGGCGTTCATGGATATTGCGGGACGTGACGTACTTGCCGTCCTTGCCGGCAAACGGCGAGTTGTTCACCTGGAAGGTCATGCTCACCGTGGGTTCATCGACGTTCAGCGGCGGCATGGCCTCCACGGCGGCCGGGTCACACAGGGTATCGGAGATGCCGAGCTTGTCGATGCCGGTGAAGGCGATAATATCGCCGGCCTGTGCCTCGGGCACCTCGATGCGCTCCAGTCCGAGGAAGCCGAACACCTGTCCGACCCGGGCATTGCGCTGCTTGCCGTCGCGGTTGACCAGGGTGACCGGCATGTTGGTCCGGAGCTTGCCGCGGCTGATGCGCCCGACACCAATGACGCCCACATAGCTGCTGTAGTCCAGTGAGATGACCTGCATCTGGAACAGACCGTCCTGGTCGACTTGCGGCGGCTCGACATATTTAACGATCGCCTCGAACAGTGGCGTCATATCGTCGCTCAGCTGGTCGGCCTCGTCTCCGGCATAGCCCTGCAGGGCAGAGGCGTAGACCACCGGGAAATCCAGCTGCTCGTCGGTGGCACCGAGGCGGTCGAACAGCTCGAAGGTCTGGTCCAGCACCCAGTCAGGGCGGGCACCGGGGCGGTCTATCTTGTTGATCACGACAATCGGTTTCAGGCCCAGGTCAAAGGCCTTCTGGGTCACGAAGCGGGTCTGCGGCATCGGGCCTTCCACGGCATCGACCAGCAGCAGCACCGAGTCGACCATCGACAGTACGCGTTCCACTTCGCCGCCGAAGTCGGCATGGCCGGGTGTATCCACGATGTTGATGCGGTAATCACCCCAGCGGATGGCGGTGTTCTTCGACAGGATGGTGATGCCGCGTTCTTTCTCCAGATCGTTGGAGTCCATGATGCGCTCCGGTGCGGCGGCGCGCTCACCTAGGGTGCCGGACTGGCTCAGGAGCTGATCCACCAGGGTGGTCTTGCCATGGTCGACGTGCGCGATAATGGCGATGTTTCGCAGGTTGCTGATCATGATGGAATGTCGTCCGCGATTGCGGGAGAGGGTTTCAAAGAGCAGCGATTATACTGGAAAACAGGGCCGGCGCTATTGTCCGCGCAGCCGGACGGGACCTGCCGGGTCAGCTTCGCCGGTAGAGGATAAAGCTCATATCGTCCGGTTTATGAGGCTGGTCATCGCCGGCACGGCTCATGCGCTCGCGACAGTGACGGGCGAGCTGTGCGGCGGCGTCGGGCAGCGGGCCCCTGCGGATGGTCGCGATGATTTCGTCCACTTGCAGATTGTCGAACAGGCCGTCGCTGGCGACCAGTACCGTATCACGGGCCGCGAGGGTCATCCGGGGCCCGATCTCGACATGCATGCCGGGCATGCCGACGGCATTGGAAATCAGATGGCGATCCTCGTGGTAGATGGCGTCATCGGCATCGAGCAGACCCGCCTCCACGGCGTAGCCCACCGGGGAGTGGGCGGTGCTCTGGTACTTGAGCTTGCCGCGCTGTCCGGTGATCAGGGTCATGGAGTCACCGACGTGGTAGGGACGTATCTTATGGCCCTGGACCTCGACGATCGCCACCGTGGTGGCGGCACCCAGGTTCATGTCACCAATGGACTTGTTGGCCTGTTCCACTCCGTTGAGAATCGCGTCGCGCAGTGCATCGGCGTTATCGCAGCTGTGTCCGGCCGCCTCGGCCAGCGCGTTGACTGCCTCACGCGAGGCCAGGTCTCCTGCCCGCGCACCTCCCATCCCGTCGGCGATCACCAGGATCCCCGCACCGGAATTACAGGGGATAAATGCAAGGGAATCTTCATTGGGCGTGGTCTTTTCCGGTGCGCGCCGGGTAAAGGCGCACGCCATACCAGAGGCGAATGACAACGACATGATGTCATCCATGTCCGTGGTGCAATAGATCAGCGGCTGATTCATTGTTATTGCCACTCCATTGTCTCAAGGTATTCCCGCAGCTGTCCGGCACTGCGAAAATGCTTCAGGATCAGGGTACGCTTCAGTCCGCGGCAGATGGCCTTCACCTCGGGTGGCTGGCGGCTGTAGTACCGGCTACCGCCCAGTGCCTCGTGGAAAATCCTGATCAGGTCGACAATGTCATCGCGCACATTCTCCCTGCTGGATGCGCCCCAGTGGTAGAAGTCCAGGAGCTTCATGTCAAACCCGAGGCCATAACGCTGCACAATGATGTTTTCCGTGTGCAGGTCGCCATGGTACTCCTTCATCTGGTGGATGCATTCGATACCCTTGGCCAGGGCGTGTAGCAGGTGCAGCGCCTGGAAGGCGCTCAGGCGTTTGCCGAACTGCCGGGCTATAAAGTCGCTCAGCAGTTCGCCCTCGACAAACTCGGACACCAGCAGGGTGATCGGTATGCCGCGATAGATGAAGCTTTCACGGGTGGAGTACTGGATTACCATCGGGCAGTGACGCAGCTTGTGCAGTTTCTGCGCATAGACCCTGGCCGCACGATCCTTCAGGTTGCGCTGGGGGAAGAACAGCTTGATGGCCCGCTCGATCCGGGTGGCGGTTTCCCTGACCAGGTAGACCTCGCCTTCCCAGCCCTTGCCCAGTTGTTTGATGACCTCGTACTTGCGGACAAGTATGCGCCCCGGCTTCAGATCGAAGTCCTTGATAACCTTCTTTTTCGGTATTCTGTTCACGGCCGCCGCTATTCGCATTTGTCCGGATTGCATCGTATGGTCGGATAGCGGAAATGGTATGTCACGACAGCAGCCGGCACCATCCCTGCGGCAGGTAACTGCTGTGTGTCGGTCCAGGAGAGGCGGCCGGGTTACGGCATGGTCGCCAATCAATGTGACTGTGCCGTAACCCGGCAGTGATTTAACCGGCCAGTAACCGCCCGCCTTCCAGCAGCACGCGGATCACACCGCTGACCACCAGGGCGACGCTCACCGACAGGAACAGCGAGAACACGGCGTCCTTGCGCCCGATGGTCTTCAGCATGACCGCGAAGGTCGACACGCAGGGGATGTAGAAGGTCAGGAAGATCAGGAAGGTGACGAGCTGCACCCAGTCGAGGTAGTCGCCGACCTCGAAGCTGCCCAGCGCCTGGTAGATCATCAGCAGGGAGAGTTCCTTGCGCAACACGCCGAACAGGATGGGGACGCCCAGGACCACGGGCAGGCCCAGCCACCAGCTGGTGATCGGGGTGAAGATCATGTTGATGACGTCATCGGCGCCGACGTGGTTGAGCAGTGCCAGCACCACGCTGCCGCCAACCAGCAGGGGGGTGACGATGGTGAGAATGTCGCGGGTGCGGCCCCAGGTCTTGGTCAGCAGGGCCTGGAAGGTGGGCAGGGCATAGGCCGGGATCTCCTGCACCTGGCCCGGGCCGCGCTGGGCATAGCGACGGGTCAGCAGCGGTCCCAGGACCGCGATCACCACGATGGTCAGCATGAAGATCGCGAACACCCCGAGGCCGCCCAGGTACTTGCCGGCCAGGGCCAGGATGACAGCGGAACGGGCCGAGCAAGGCACGAAGGTGATCAGCAGGGAGGCCACGACGCGTTCCCGGCCGGTGGCGGCCATGGCGGCCCCGGAGATGGCCGGTACATTGCAACCCAGGCCCAGCAGGAAGGGGACCGCGACCCCGCCGTGCAGACCGATGTGATGAAACCCGCGATCGACCACGAAGGCGATGCGCTGCATGACGCCGGCCTCTTCCAGCACCACCAGCAACAGCACCAGCGGGATCATGTAGGGGACGACGATCCCCACCAGGCCGATCAGGCCGTCGGTCACGGCGCG
>CAMYJI010000003.1:12052-28858 GCA_947258545.1 uncultured Ectothiorhodospiraceae bacterium | reverse complement strand
AGGCTGCCCAGCAGGCCCCACTGGGGGTGCAGGAACAGTTCGTCCAGCCAGTAGCGCCAGCCGCGTCCCTCGTGCGGGGCGCCCACCCGCGTGACCATCTCGAACAGTGAGGCCGCACGGTGGTGGCGGTCGGCATGGATCTCCTCGTTGAGCGGACGCGGCAGGGCGGTTTCCGCCTGGCTGCGCAGCTGTTCCAGTTCCGGCACCAGTGCGGGGAAATGCATCTGCATCTCGTCCTGAAAATAGCCGGTACCTGCGGCCATCTGCATTACCAGGAACGGGTGCGGGACCCGAAACGCTTCGTGCAGGTCGGTACGGTTCAGCGCCTTGCTCAGCGGCTGGAGGTTGTCGCAGATATGGTGGCTGGCCGGCTGTGGCAGGGGGCAGGACTCGGCGCGTACCGCGGCGACCGCGGCCTCGAACAGCTCCGAGATACCCTGGCCCATCAGCACCACGGTGGGCACCACCGGTACCCCCAGTTGCTTGCTGAGCTGTTTGCTGTTGATGTGCAGCCCCTTCTTCCAGGCCTCGTCCATCATGTTCAGCGCGATCACCATGGGGCGGCCCAACTGGCTGAGTTCCAGGGTGAGTTCCAGGTGGCGTTCCAGTGCCGTGGCATCGACGACCTGGATGATGACATCGGGCGGGGCGAACGGGGCCGGTGGTCCGCCTGGTTCGTGCATCGAAATCGGCGGCTGTTCGTCACCCCACAGCAGGTACTGCAGGGCGACCAGGTCGTCATGTTCCTGGTGCTGCAGTGAGTGAATGCTGGGCAGGTCGACCAGGCGCGCCTCGTCGAAGCCGATCTGCACCGCGCATTCCTCGTAGGCGCGGTGGGTGCCGGTGAGTTCACCGGTATTTATGTCGGTGCTCGAGACCGCCTTGAAAAGGGTGCTCTTGCCGCTGTTGGGCATACCCACCAGTGCAATGCGCAGCCGGCCTGAACCGCGGAACAGCTGACTGGGTACCGGGATGGCGGTTGTGTTGGTGGGTTTGTCCATTCCGGTATTGTTGACCACAAGCCGCAGTGCGACAAGCCGTAAAGCCATAAATACCCATTTATAGGGGTGTCTTACCGGGCCGGTACACCTATCATGGTGGATAAGCCGGCGCCAAAACCCTGCTGGTAATGATGAAACGTCAGGCGGGGCCGCGTTATGTCTTGATGTGCTTCACTTCATCCCGGAGACTCAGGGCGTGGCGCCGGCTTCGTGCCATGTGACGAATCCCGCAGCCGGCAGTGTCGCGCAGACGCGGCAGCATGCCGCGTCCGGGGACCGTTTGCCTGATCGGTCGTCACCGGGCAGGCTCAGTCGGACGCGGGCAGGCGACGCAGGCGAAACAGGGCCTGGGCACCGCCGTCGCTGGTGAAATAGAGTGCGCCGTCGGGACCGAGTGCGACGCCGACGGGCCGTACCCAGCGCTCACCGTCAGCCAGCTGGAAGCCGCTGACGAGATCATCGACACCGGCTGCCGTGCCATCCTCGAACCGCACCCGTACCAGTTTGGGTGGTCGCCGGGTCGCGGGGTCACCCCAGGCCTTGCCGGAGGGACGTGTACCCCAGGACCCGTGCAGCGCAACCACGGCATCGTTTTCGAGACCTGCATCGAGTGCGCCCGGCGTCACGAACGCCACCGCCATGGGCGCATTGCGCGCCGGGAAGGTTGCGACCGGGACCGACACTGCAGACAGCGGGCGCGGCGGCTGGTTGTTTATGCAATTGTCACGGCGGATTCGCTGTCCGTCGAACTGGAACCACGGCATGCCGTGAAAGGAACCTGCGGCGACGCGGCTGAAATATTCGCGCGGCTGATCGAAGCCCAGGTGGTCGGGACCGTTGTTGCTGGCATAAAGCACCCCGCTTTGCGGGTGCCAGTCGAACCCGACCGGGTTGCGCAGGCCCGATGCAAACACTTCCAGGCGGGGCTCGTCGGTGTCTTCATTCAACACCAGGATGCCGCCACGCCGGTCCTTGACCGGGTAGTCGGCTCCCAGGTACTGGTCGCTGCAGTTGCCGCTGATACCGAGACTGACATACACCCGATTATCAGGCCCGATGCGCACCGTGCGGCTGCTGTGACCGCCACCCCCCGGCAATGCGGCCAGCCGGGTGACCGCTTCGGGTGCAACGCGGGCCTGTCCCGGTCGATAAGGGGCACGGTAGAGGCCGTCGGTCTGTGCGATCAGGATCTCGTTGCGGCGCAGCGCCACGCTGTGCGGGTAGTTGTCGAGGGTGACCAGGACCTCGGGCCGCGTGTAGGGCGGCGCCAGGCGGTAGAGCTTGCCCGATTTGGAGCCGATGAAGAGGTCGCCGTTCCCGGCGAAGCTGAGCAGGCGCGGGCCGTCCAGTTCCGTGGTCAGTACTTCCAGGGTATAGCCCGCCGGCAGTTGGACGTGCCGGTTGACACCCTCGACCATTATCGCCTGCTGACGGTAGTCCAGTGCCTGCGCGAAGGCGGGTGCCGTCATGTGTGTGCAGGTAATCAGGATAAGGGTGCACGCAATTCTTGAAACAGGGCAGCCGTATCGGCCGGAGTGACGGCTCGCGGGCTTTGTCATTTGCGGATTCTTCATGGGCGCAGTACCAGCAGGTTCGTTATTAACATCACGAGGGTACACCTTTGCCGCACTGACGATCATTCTGGTCTGTGGATCCGGATCAGGTATGCAGGTCCCCGGGCAAGCGCTCGTCAGCGCCTATACGCTCGTACTCGGAGATTACCTGGGCGCCCAGCAGCAGGATGATGGCGCCCACCTCCAGGCTGAGCAGGATGATGATGGCGGTGGCAAAGGTGCCGTACACCACGTTGACGATCGACAGGCTGGAGAAATACCAGATCAGGAAGTGGCGTGTCAGTTCCCACAGCACGGTCGCTGTGATTCCACCGATCAGGGCATGGCTCGGGGCCAGGCGGCCAATCGGCATGACCAGGTAGAGCGAGGACAGCAGCAGCACCTCGCCGACCAGCCCGATGCCGTAGATGATGCCGGTGGTGTGGCCGCTGATTGACCAGACCTGGCCCATGAAGTTGAAACTGCGTTCGTCCATCGAGTCCAGGATGCCGCTTACGGTACTCACCAGGAACAGGCCGAGCGCGAGGAACAGGATATAGCAGTAGGGGATGATGGCCGAGATCAGGAAGTGGCGGCGGTGGATCGCCACCCGGTGAAAGAAGATGACCGACATGGCGTTTTCCAGCGTGGTGAAGGCCAGGGAGCTGAACAGCAGCAGCATGAGCAGGCCCAGGACACCGACCAGCTTCCAGTTATGCATGAAGGCGCTGATCTGTGCCGTCAGGTTATCCTCCTGGCCCGGTGCCACCAGGCTGAGGTATTCACGCGTTGTGTCCAGCAGCAGTTGCAGGTCGGTCAGCTGCGACAGCACGATGAGAATAAGCGCCAGCATGGGAACGAGCGACAGCAGGGTGTAGTAGGCGACCGCACCGGCCAGCAGAAAGCCCTGGTTGGCGCGAAACCCCCTGATGACGCTGCCCGTGAAGTGCACGGGTTTCTCGAGTACATACTTTATGCGGCTGATCTCGGTGGTCATTGTCCGCCCGGGTGTTTGTTTTAATGCAGGGAGTGCAGGTTCAGAAGTCCAGTTCAGGTTCGGTCAGCGGGTGACCGGCGGCCTGCCAGTCGGCCAGTTTCATATCCACGGCGGTGACATTGGTGAAGCCCAGGGCCTGCAGTGACCTGGCGGCCAGTGCGCAGCGGCTACCTGATTTACAGTAGGTATACAGGCGGATGCTGGTGTCTGTTGAGTCAGGATAGCCGGTGAGGCGCCAGATCCTGAATTCAATGACACCGCGGGGGATATTGATGGCATCCGGGATATGGCCGGCGGCGAATTCATTCGGTTCGCGCACGTCGATGATGTAGTCGTATGCCTTGCCATCGATGACCTTTCTAAAGGTCTCCATGTCGATGGTTTTGACCTGTGACTTTGCCTCGGCAACCAGTTCGGTGACGATCTGCGGCACTGCGGCGGCCTGGACACCACCCGCAGTCAGGATTGCGAGCAGGCAGGTGGCAGTAATACCGGTAATATAGAATCTCATATGCGATCACCTCCGTATGAGTGTTCAAGCTGAATTGTGCCTGTAATTCGACACATGCGCTCACTGCAGGAACCGCCGTACAGGAAGCGAACCCGACCTGGCTGATTCATATACTGGCAAATGAGTTATTATCATATACCAGTGTATCAATCATTCTCATTCTTTAATGGGGTAACTGTCCTTGCCTTCACTTAAACGTATCGTGCTTGACGTGCTGAAACCCCATATTCCCAACGCGCTGGAATTTGCCGGTGCCATTGCCGATCAGAACAGGGGCTGCCGCGTCAGGCTGACTGTCACCGAGATGGATGAAAAAACCGAGACCACGGTGATTACCATCGAGGGCAAGGATATTCCCTACGATGCGGTGGTCGAGACCATTACCCGCCTGGGTGGTTCGGTGCATAGCATTGACGAGGTGGATATGCAGGGTTCCGAACATGCACCAGCCGACGAGGCTTAAGTACGCGCCCACACCATGTTTGAACAACTGCGCCTGCTGGTCCAGCTGACCCACGCCCACAAGATTGCGCGCCGATATTTCGTGACCAATGGCTTCGACGGGGCGCTGACCATGCTGGGGCTGATTATGGGCTTCTATGCCAGTGGCGGTGTGCCGGTTCCGGTCGCTATCAATGCCTGTCTGGGGGCCGCCATTGCACTGACCGCAAGCGGCCTGTCCAGCGCCTATGTGAGCGAGTCTGCGGAACGTAAGCGGGAGTTGCTGGAGCTTGAGCGGGCCCTGGTGCGCGACCTCGAGGATACCGCCCACGGTACGGCTGCGCGACTGGTGCCGCTGCTGATAGCCGCGGTCAATGGCCTGGCACCCTTGCTCATGGCACTGGTCGTCATCACACCGTTATGGCTGGTGGATGCCGGGGTGAGCCTGCCACTGGGGCCGCTGGAGTCTTCGATTGTGGTGGCCTTTGCCACACTGTTTCTGCTCGGGATATTCCTGGGGTCGATCAGTGGCCGCTTCTGGCTGTGGAGCGGATTGCGCACGCTCGTCATTGCCTTGCTGACGGCGGGGATCATCCTGTTGGTCGGCAACTGAACGCTGCAGCTGGCGTGCACCCGTTTCGAGGTGTCCAGGCTGCCATCATTACCTCATCAGGAGGTATACAGACGACCCTGTCTGATCAGCCACTTTTCAATTTCCACGGCAAACATAACCAGTGAGGACAGGCCAAAACACAGCATCAGGTCCGGCAGGGGCAGCGGCTGGGTCTTGAACACGGTGTTCAGGGCGGGGGTGTAGATCACCGCGAGCTGCAGTGCAACCGTGAGCAGTACCGCACCCAGCATGGGCAGGTTGCTGGTCAGCCCGAGGCGGAACAGCGATTCGCGCTCGCTGCGCGCCTCCAGGGAGTGGAACAACTGCGAGATGGTGAGCACGGTAAATACCACGGTCTGCCAGTATTCGGCCCCACGGTCATACGCCCAGGCCTGGGAGGCGATGGACACGCCGCCGACAAACAGACCTACCCAGAGGATGTGCTGCCACATGCCGTGGGCAAAGATGCTCTCATCGGGCGGGCGTGGCCGGCGTCGCATGCTGCCGGGTTCGGCGGGCTCGGCGGTGAAGGCCAGCCCCGGCAGGCCGTCGGTGACTAGGTTGATCCAGAGGATGTGGATCGGCAGCAGGGGCAGCGGCAGACCGAGGAACGGGGCCAGGAACAGGGTCCAGATCTCCCCCGAGTTGGAACTCATGGTGTCCTTGATGAACTTGCGGATGTTGTCGAAGATACGGCGTCCCTCGGACACCGCCGCGACGATGGTGGCGAAGTTGTCATCGAGCAGCACCATGTCGGCCGCCTCGCGCGCCACATCGGTACCCTTCTTGCCCATGGCGATACCGATCTCGGCGCGCTTCAGTGCCGGGGCATCGTTGACCCCGTCACCGGTCATGGCCACAAATTCACCGCGTGCCTGCAAGGCCTGCACGATCTTGATCTTCTGCTCAGGATTGACGCGTGCGAATACCGGCGTGTGGACTACCCGCGCCTGCAGTTCTTCCGCTGAGAGCTGTTCGAGTTCCTGGCCGGTCATTACGGTGGCATGTTCCCGGGCGATACCCAGTCGCCTGGCAATGGCCTGCGCCGTGCCGGCATGATCACCGGTGATCATGACCGGTGTAATGCCGGCGGAACGGCACAGGTCGACCGCGTCAAAGGCCTCGGCTCGCGGTGGATCGATGAGACCGATGAAGCCGAGGAAGCTGAGTTCCTGTTCGACGGTCTCGGGCTGTACATCGGCAGACAGCCCCTCCAGGGTACGGATCGCATAGGCCAGTACCCGGTAGCCCTCGCTGGCCAGCCGGTCCGCCGTCGCCTGCAAGGCGGGCAGATCCACATCAGCGGGGCCGTCCACGGTTAGCCGGTTAACGCAGGCCGACAGGACTTCCTCCGGTGCGCCCTTGACGAAGGCAATGATCCCGTCACGGTTGCGGTGGATCGTGGTCATGCGCTTGCGTTGTGCGTCGAACGGCAGCTCCGCCTGCCGGGGCATGGATTCCTCGAGCGCATCCTTGACGAATCCCGCCTCGCGGGCTGCCTGGTACAGTGGGACCTCGGTGGGGTCACCGCTTGCACCACCGTCGGGCTGCGGATGAACGTCGTTGTTCAGGGCCATGGCCTGACCCAGCTGCTGCCAGGGGGCGGAGGCGTCCGCCGCAGCCGGCAGGGCGGCCTGCTGTTCGTCGCCGGCGTACAGCGCGTCCACACGCATGCGGTTTTCTGTCAGGGTGCCGGTCTTATCTGCACAGATATAGGTGACCGAACCCAGGGTCTCAACCGCGGGCAGTCGACGGATGAGGGTGTTGTGACGGCTCATCTTGCGCGCCCCCAGGGCCAGCGACACGGTCACCACCGCCGGCAGCGCCTCCGGGATCGCTGCCACGGCCAGGGTGACCGCGGTGAGGAACATCAATAGCAGAGGCTCGTGGCGCAGCAGGCCGGAGACAAAGACGATGGCGCAGACGCACAGTACGGCGATCGCGAGCCGCTGTCCGAAGCGGGCAAGTCGCAACTGCAACGGTGTCCGGGGTATTTCATGCTTGTGCAGCAGCGTGGCAACCCTGCCGAGTTCCGTGTCCATTCCGGTTGCAACCACCACGCCGGTGCCTCGGCCGCTGGCAACAAGGGTGCCCTTGAAGGCCATGTTTCGGCGGTCTGCCACGGCCAGGTCCGTGCCCGGCAATGCCCCGGTCTCCTTGTCGATGGGATGTGATTCGCCCGTCAGCGCCGCTTCGTCAAGTTTGAACTCGGCAAGTTCCAGCAGGCGCAGGTCAGCGGGCACAATGTTGCCGGCCTCCAGCAGGACAATGTCGCCTGGGACCAGCAAGGTTGCCGGGATCGACTGGACCTGGCCATTACGGCGCACCCGCGCCTCCGGTGCTGCCATGCTGCGCAACGCAACAACGGCGCGCTCGGCGCGGTATTCCTGTACCGCGCCGACCACGGCATTAAGTAACACAATCACGACGATTGCCGCCGCATCCTGTGGTTCCCCGACGATGCCGGAGATTACCGCCGCGATGACCAGCACGATGATCATGAAGTCGGCGAATTGCCTGGCGACTATCTGCGGAAAGCCACGCTGTTTTTGTTCTGTTATTTCGTTTATGCCGTAGTGCTTCAGGTTCGCCTTGATATCTGCACTGGTCAGCCCGCGGTCCGCCTCGACCCGGAACAGGGCAAGTACCTGGTCCACGGTCTGGCAGTACCAGGGGTGGGTCTGGTTTTCCGTTTCGGTCATCACAAGGTCTGCTGCGGGCCTGCAGGGCAGTAACGACTGGTTGTTGACTGAAGGATCACGGGAGCGGCGTGCCGGGGTGGTGAAGGATGATGTTATTTCGCTGCAGGGCTGCAGCCGGGTCGCGGTTTCGAGAGACCGCGGACATTTCTCAATGCCCGTGTGAGCCTCTGCTTTGCCGGCAGCGCACCGTCGAACACCTCGTGCGCCTTGTAGAATTCGAGCATGCGTACATTCATCAGGTCGGGCTTTATGTAAATATCCGGCTGCCGGTAACGGAGTTTCTCGGCAAGGATGTTCTGGCTCATGATCTGGAAGCTGTGGAACACCGCGCCCATGGAGGAGAGCTCTTCACCGTCCTCTGGCTGGTGATCGCCACTGACGTCGATCGCGATCACCAGGTCGCACTCGCCACTGAGCAGGTCGAAGGGCAGGGGGTTGGCGACCCCCCCGTCGACCAGCTTGAGCCCATCGCGTTCGACCGGGGGAAAGACGCCGGGGACGGCCATGCTGGCCTGCACCGCGGACAGCAGGGGGCCGGAATCGAGTACTACCGGGGCCCCGGACCACAGCTCTGCCGCGACCACCTTGAGCGGTATCTCGAGATCGCGGAAACGGCGCGCCGT
This sequence comes from uncultured Ectothiorhodospiraceae bacterium, assembly GCA_947258545.1. Classification (GTDB taxonomy): domain Bacteria; phylum Pseudomonadota; class Gammaproteobacteria; order UBA9214; family UBA9214; genus CAMYJZ01. The sequence continues at coordinate 20,417 of CAMYJI010000003.1, read as the reverse complement.
GATGGCCTCGCCGAGAAAGGCGATAAAATCACTGCTGTCCAGCAGCCCGCCGGAGGCTAATGCCGGGTCGATGAAGTCCAGCCAGCGCAGTGAGCGCGGCAGGGCGAACAGTTTGCGGTCGGACTCGCTCCGGTCGACCAGGAACTGCTCGACCAGTGCCCGTACCCGGGTGCCGCTGAGGCCTCCTGCATACAGGGCGCCGATGATGGCGCCGATGCTGGTACCGGCGACCCGGTGTGGCCGGATACCGAACTCATCCAGGGCCTCGAGCATCGGGATGTGCGCGAGCCCCTTGGCACCGCCGCCACCGAGGGCCAGGCCGACACGTGGCCGCCGCCCGTGCAGGCCGTCACCGCAGGCGGCGAGCAGCAGCGAAGCACCCGTGAACAGCAGGAACTCCCTGCGGGACAAGGTGGGTGGCGGCGTTGTATTTGAATGATCCGGCATGGTGAACAAGGTTCCGGGCAACGGCTGTCGGAAACTTATAGTATTGCCTGCCGGGCGCGCTGTATCCAAGTCTACCCCTCGGGCACCGGTTTGGGTACGCCCGGATCAGTGCTGCTGCCGATCCCTTGAATTCGTTAATATAGACGGACAACGGCTCGAAAACAGGATGGTCGCTGATGTTTGATGATAGGGAACTTGCCGTCTACAAACTGCGCCTGGAGGCGCTGCGACAGGAACTGGCCCGTCTCAAGCAGACCGGCGATGAGGCGGCCGGGATCGTCGAACTGGATCAGACCAGTGTCGGGCGCCTGTCGAGGATGGATGCCCTGCAGGGGCAGGCGATGTCGCAGGAACGTGGCCGGCGCCGGGAAATCGAGCTGCGCAGGATTGCGGCCGCACTGCAGCGCATCGAGCAGGGCGACTATGGCTATTGCGTAAGCTGCGACGAACCGATCGCCCGCAAGCGGCTCGACTTCGACCCGGCGGCCGCGCAGTGCATTGCCTGCGCGGAGAAGGCCGAGCAGGACCGGCGATGAGCAGGAACCAATTGATATTCATGAAGACTAATGAACATGCCAATAAATCCGTACCGGGAATCCATTCCCCGGCCGCTTTCACTGTGCCGATGAGCTATAGACAGGTATACCGCTGTCATCTGCGGCCTCGGCTTGCGCAATGGCTGATGCCGGCGGTGCTGGCAATGTGTGCAGCGAGTGTACAGCCTGTGCAGGCAACCGGGCAGGTCACCGAGCGATACCGGCACCTGGATACAGAACACGTACCGGACGCCACCACGACGCAGGCGACCCGCACCCGGGTGCTGGACCTGCGCGCCGCGACGCAACTGGAAGACATCATTCCAGAGTTGGCCGGCAAGCGGGTGGTCCTGGTCGGTGAGACCCATAATCGTTATGAGCACCACCTGACGCAGCTGGAGATTATCCGCCGCCTGCACGCCCTCAATCCGCGCCTGGTCATTGGCATGGAGGCCTTCCAGCAACCCTTCCAGGCGGTGGTCGACGGCTACATCGAGGGTCGCCTGGATGAACAGGAGTTGCTGCGAGGGACCGAGTATTACCGTCGCTGGAAATATGACTTTCGGCATTACGCTCCGATCCTGGCCTACGCCCGCGAGCACCGTCTGCCGGTGGTGGCGCTGAACCTGTCAGTAGAGCTGACAGACAAGGTGGGCCGTGTCGGCATCGAGGGATTGACTGAAACCGAACGCGACCAGGTCCCCGTTGCCATCGATCATTCCGACACGGACTACGCAGAGCGCCTGCGCGACATCTATGAACAGCACCCCGATACTGAAGGACGCGGGTTTGACGGTTTTCTCGAGGTGCAACTGCTCTGGGACGAAGGCATGGCGGAGCGCGCGGCCGAGTACCTCGAGGCGCATCCCGACACCACCATGGTGTTGCTGGCCGGAGCCGGACACCTGGCCTATGGCAGCGGTATACCCCAACGGCTGCAACGGCGCCTGGGCGGCGACATGGCCATCATACTGAATGACTGGCACGGTCAGCTGGGGCCGGGGCTGGCTGACTACCTGTTGCTGCCGCAACCGCAGTCGTTGCCGCCGGCCGGCAAATTCGGTGCCCTGCTCGAGGAGCAGGAAGACCGGCTGCTGATCGAACACTGCCTGGAGGACAGCCCCTGCATAGAGGCCGGTCTCAGGCCGGGTGACCTGATACTGTCCATCAATGGCCTGCCCATAAACGACCTTGCGGACCTGCGCCTTATCACCTGGATGCTGAAGCCGGGCGACAGCATCACGCTCACGGTGCAACGCCGGCGCTGGTTGAGGCGCCCGCAAGAATTGAGTCACGAGCTTGTGTTGCATTAGCCCGGAGTGTGCAGGGGTGAGGCCGCAATGACCCGGTACAGTATCCCGCAGTGGTTGCTGCTTAGCGCCTGCCTGCTGTTGCCACTGTCGTTGCAGGCGCAGCTGCACCACCGGCTGGAGGCGCGGATCAACCCGCAACAACACAGCATCGAGGCGACCGACACCATTACCCGCACGGACACCGCGGCCACCGCAATCGAGATCCACCTGCATCCCGACCTGAGTCCCGAGTTGGTGGGCGGCGCGGGGCGCCTCGTGACCCTGCCCGCACTGAATAGCGCATCGCACGATGCCGACTTGGTCCCGAGTCGCTACCGTGTCGAACTGCCCGCCGGACAGGAGCGCTTCGTACTGCGTTACCAGGGCCGCATCCGCCATGCCCTGCGACAGCAGGGCGAGGAATACGCGCGCGGTTACCGCGAGACGCCCGGGATGATCGATGCCCGGGGCGTGTTTCTGGCCGGGCAGAGTTACTGGTACCCACGTGTCGCGGGAGAGCGGGTCAGCTTCGATCTCCACCTGCAGTTGCCATCAGGCTGGAGCGGCATGACCCAGGGCGAGCGCCTGGCACGGAATGCCGGAGAGCCGTACGTGCAGGAGCATTGGCGCAGCGCCTCCCCGCAGGAGGAGATCTACCTGATTGGCGGCCGCTTCAGCGAATACACCCGCACGACCGACGGGGTACAGGCCATGGTCCTGCTGCGCGAACCCGACGCGGCACTGGCGCAGCAATACCTGGACGCGACGGCTGGGTACGTGCAGCTCTACAGCGACCTGATCGGGCCCTATCCCTATCGCAAGTTCGCGCTGGTGGAGAACTTTTGGGAGACCGGTTACGGGATGCCTTCGTTTACCCTGCTCGGGCCGAAGGTGATCCGCTTTCCCTTCATCCTGCATTCCTCCTATCCGCACGAGATCCTGCACAACTGGTGGGGCAACAGTGTCTACGTCGATTACCAAACCGGTAACTGGGCCGAGGGCCTGACCAGCTACCTGGCCGATCACCTGATCAAGGAACAGCGCGGACAGGGTGCCAACTATCGCCGCGGTGTGCTGCAGAAATACGCCGATCACGTGCGCGACCGGCAGGAATTCCCCTTGAGTGCCTTCCGCGGCCGCCACAGCGCGGTGACCGAGGCCGTTGGCTATGGCAAGACGTCGATGCTGTTCCACATGCTGCGCCTGCAGCTGGGGGACGCTGTATTCAGGGAGGGGCTGCAGGCGTTGAATCGGCAACAGCGTTACCAGGTGACCGGATCTGCGGACGTGGAGGCCGTCTTCAGCACGGTGGCCGGCTACCCGCTGCAGGTCTTCTTTGAGCAGTGGGTGGAACGCCGCGGGGCCCCCTCGCTGCGGGTTACGCAGGCCAGCGCGCGGCGCGAGGGTGAGCGCTATCGGCTCACTGCTCTGATCGAACAGACCCAGCCCGGTCCGGCCTACACGCTGCGGGTGCCGGTGGCCGTGCACCTGGAGGGCGAGGAAGTGGCCTGGCAGAGCGAACTGTTGCTGGATAAAAAAGAGGTGAGCCTGGAACTGGAACTGCCCGCAGCGCCACTGCGGCTCGACATCGACCCGGAGTTCGATGTTTTCCGCCGCCTGGACCGCAACGAGATCCCCCCGGCCATCAGCCAGGCCATGGGCGCCGACCGGGTGATGATGGTGCTGCCGGCCGCCGCACCGGCGGCGCTGCGCGCGGCCTACGACACACTGGCCGCGGCCTGGCAGGCGGGTGATCCGGCTAAATTCAGCATCGCCGTGGACCGTGACCTCGAAGTGCTGCCGGATGACCGCGCGGTGTGGCTGTTCGGTTGGGACAACCGTTTTCGCGAGCAGCCGGTCCATGCCCTTAATCAATATGCCTTCAACGACGCAGGCGACACGCTGACGATTGCTGGCACCCCGCTGGCGCGTTCCCAACACGCCGTGGTCGTCATGGCGCGTCACCCTGGCAATCCCGACCAGGCACTGGGCTGGCTAGCCACGGATGAACCCGCTGCACTGGCCGGCCTGGGCCGTAAACTGCCGCACTACGGGCGCTACAGCTACCTCGCCTTTACCGGTACGGAGCCGACCAATGTCCTCAAGGGGCAGTGGCCGGTGGTGGCTTCACCGCTGTCGGTTACGCTGGCGGAGGCCACCGGGACGGCGACCCTGAAGCCGCGCACCCCGCTGGCCGAGCCGCAAGCGGGGTTCTCGATCACCCGCATGCAACGTGACATCGCACTGCTGGCGGCTGAGTCCCTGCAGGGCCGGGGTCTTGGAACACCCGGGCTGGACCGGGCGGCGGATTACATCGCCGCGCAATTTAAGGAAGCCGGCCTGCAGCCGGGCGGGGCCGGCGCTGATTCCTTCCTGCAGTCCTGGGACGTGCCGGGGAGCGAGACCCGCCCCGGGTTCACCCTGAAGAATGTCATCGGCATCCTGCCCGGAGACGACCCGCAGCGGGCCGGCGAGAGCCTGGTGATCGGTGCCCACTATGACCACCTCGGCCGCGGGGAGACCGGGGCGCGTGCCGAAGACCGCGGTAAGTTGCACCCCGGTGCCGATGACAATGCCAGTGGTGTGGCGTTGATGCTGGAACTGTCACGGGTGCTGGCCGGCCAGCATTACCCGCGCAGTATCGTCTTCGTTGCCTTCACCGGCGAGGAGACCGGCCGCCAGGGTTCGCGCCATTTCCTGCAGCAGGCCGGTGCCGGCAACTACCCGGTGGACAAGATGATCGCAATGCTCAATCTCGATACCGTCGGTCGTCTCGGTGCGCAGCCGTTGACCGTGTTCGGCTCAGGTACGGCGGCCGAATGGGTGCACATCCTGCGCGGGGCCGGTTATGTCGCCGGGGTCCCGGTGCGCGAGGTGGCCGATGACATCGGCTCCAGTGACCAGACCAGCTTTATAGACGCCGGCGTGCCGGCCGTGCAGTTCTTCAGCGGCGCCCATGCAGATTTTCACCGTCCCGGTGACACCCCGGACCGCATCGATACCGCGGGACTGGCGAAGGTCGCCCGGGTAGTGAAGGAGACGGCAGACTATCTCGCGCGGCGGCCACAGCCCCTGAGCGCCACGCCGGGCGGGACACACCGGGATGTCGCTGCACCGGTGGTGGAAGGTGTGGCGGAAACGGCGCGCCGGGTGAGCCTGGGCACGCTACCGGATTATGCCTGGGGCGGGGCGGGGGTGCGCATCGACGGGGTGGGTGCCGGGACACCGGCCGCGCAGGCCGGACTCGAGGCGGGCGATATCATCCTCGAGCTGAATGACACACCCGTCGACAACCTGCGCGACTATGCGCGAGTGCTGCAGCAGTTGAATCCGGGCGACGAGCTCGGGATCCGCTATCGACGTAACGCCGCCGAGGTCCGGACCACGGCCCGGGTGGTCGCACGCTGACGCTTGAGAACTGGGGATTACACGATGACGACTCGCAAACCCATGGCCATTATCGCCATCACGCTGTCGGCACTGGCCGCCGGGGTGTCGGCCGGTGGAATACCCGCGCCGGGACTTGCCTATCCCGGTGAAGGGCATCTGACAAACCTGCGCCAACTCACCTTCGGTGGCCAGAACGCCGAGGCCTACTTTTCCCATGACGGTCGCGAACTGATCTTCCAGTCAACGCGCGACGGACTGCAGTGCGATGCGATCTTTCGCATGCAGGCCGATGGCAGCCGGCTGCGCCAGCTGTCCTCCGGCCAGGGCGTGACCACATGCGCGTTTATTGCGCCCGATAACCGCTCGATCATCTATGCCTCGACCCACCTCGAGGACAAACAATGCCCGCCCAGGCCGGATCACTCGCACGGCTATGTCTGGCCCCTGTACAGCAGCTATGACATCTTCACGGCGGGACCTGAGGGTGATGATCCCGTGCCCTTGACCCGCACCGAGGGTTACGATGCCGAGGCCGTGTACTCACCCCGGGGCGACAAAATCGTGTTTACCTCGCTGCGCAGCGGCGACCTGGAGCTCTACCTGATGAACCCGGACGGCAGCGGGGTGGAGCAGTTGACCCACGCGGCCGGTTATGACGGCGGCGCGTTTTTCTCCCTGGACGGGAACTGGATCGTCTGGCGTGCCTCACGCCCCGATGGGCAGGCACTGGCGGATTACCGGGCACTGCTGGCCGAGGGCCTTATCCGCCCCGGCCAGCTGGAGCTGTTCATTATGAACCTCGAGAAACGCAAGCCTGTCCAGATTACCCGTAATGGGGCGGCCAACTTCGGTCCTTACTGGCACCCCGATGGCCGGCGCATCATCTTTTCGTCCAATATGCACAACCCCGGGGGGCGCAACTTCGACCTCTACCTGATCGACATAGAGACCCGCGAGACCGAGCGCGTCACCACCTACGCGGGCTTCGATGGTTTCCCGATGTTCTCCCACGACGGCAAACAGCTGGTGTTCGCCTCCAACCGCCTCGGCGAGGTGAAAGGGGAGACCAATGTGTTTATCGCCGACTGGCGCTGAACCGCTGGACGGGACGCCGCGCGGCCGAGTACGCCATTGACTGTCGCTTGCGCTAGAATAACGGCGCAAGTGATCACTTCGGTTCCGCCACTTCCCATGCATCGCTAGTCGTCCCTCAACTCACATGCCCCTGCTGCGCCTGGACAAGATTTCCCTCGCTTTCGGCCACCGCCCCCTGCTGGAAGAGGCGGACCTGGAGCTGGGCCAGGGTGAACGTGTCTGCCTGGTGGGGCGCAATGGCGAGGGCAAGTCGTCCCTGATGCGCATCGTCAGCGGCGAGGTCGTTGCGGATGATGGCAATCTCTGGGTGCGCCCGGCGACCCGCATCGCCTACCTGGCGCAGGAAGTCGCCCTCGACAGCGATGATTCGGTCTTTGATGTCGTGGCCGGGGGAGTGCCCGAACTGGGTCAGTTGATCTCTGAATACCACCACACCGCCACCCTGCTGGAACAGGCGCACACCCCGGCCGCGCTCAAGCGTCTTGAAGAGTTGCAGCACGAACTCGAGGCCGCCGGCGGCTGGCAGCTGGAGCAGCGGGTCGAGACGGTGCTGTCGCGCCTGGGCCTGGATGGCGAAACCGCCTTCCCGTCGCTATCCGGAGGCTGGCGGCGGCGGGTGATGCTGGCACGCGCGCTGGTATGTGATCCGGACGTGCTGTTGCTGGACGAGCCCACCAACCACCTGGACATCGAGGCGATCACCTGGCTGGAAGACTTCATGGCGGAGTTCCCCGGTGCGCTTTTGTTTATCAGCCACGATCGCGCCTTCGTGCGCCGGCTGGCAACGCGGATTATCGAGCTGGACCGTGGGCAGCTGACCTCGTGGCCGGGCAGCTATGCCGACTATGTACGCCGCAAGGCGGAACAACTCGAGGTGGAGGCCCAGCACAATGCGCTATTCGACAAGAAGCTGTCCCAGGAAGAGGCCTGGATCCGTCAGGGCATCAAGGCACGCCGCACTCGAAATGAAGGCCGGGTGCGTGCGCTCAAGGCCTTGCGGGAACAGCGCCGCCTGCGCCGCGACCGGATCGGCAAGGTCAACCTGCGGCTGGCAGAGGGCGAGGCCTCCGGCAAACGGGTATTCGAGGCCGAAAACGTCAACTTCAGTTTCGGCGAGCATGCGGTCGTCCGCGACTTCTCGGTAAACATCCTGCGCGGCGACCGCGTGGGCATTATCGGACCGAATGGTGCCGGCAAGTCCACCCTGATCAGGCTGCTGCTCGGCGAGTTGTCCCCCGACAGCGGCCGCATCCGGCGCGGCACCCGGCTGCAGAGTGCGTATTTCGATCAGCAGCGCGCCCAGCTGAATCCGGCAGCCTCGGTGATGGACAACGTCGGCGATGGCAGCCAGCGCGTGACCATCAATGGCCGCAGCCGGCACGTGGCCGGTTATCTGCAGGATTTCCTGTTTCCCGCGGAACGGCTGCAATCGCCTGTGAGCACCCTGTCCGGCGGCGAGCGTAACCGCTTGCTGCTGGCGCGGTTGTTTGCCCAACCGGCAAACCTGTTGATACTCGACGAACCTACCAATGACCTCGACGTGGAGACACTGGAGTTGCTGGAGGAATTACTGATGGATTACCAGGGCACCCTGTTGCTGGTAAG
>CAMYJI010000003.1:0-12036 GCA_947258545.1 uncultured Ectothiorhodospiraceae bacterium | reverse complement strand
CCGCAACGAAGCCGGCAAGGCAGTCATCACCTACCCGGGTGGAACCACCGGCAGGGAAGCGACGCAAGCTGTCTTACAAGGACCAGCGCGAACTGGACACCCTGCCTGGCAGAATCGAGGCGCTGGAGGCAGAGCAGACCGAGTTACAGGCATCCGTCAGCGATCCCGGATTTTATCAACAGTCGGGTGATGAGATTGCTGCAACCCTGGCGCACATGGAATCGGTCAGCGGCGAACTTGATGCCTGCTATGTTCGCTGGGAGGAGCTTGAGGCGCTCACGAGCGGGTAGGCATTCCAGCACTGCCTCTCATCAGGACCGGTGAGTGGTCCACTTTTTCGGGGCAAAATCCCTACGTAAGATCATTTGAATTGGCTTAACTCGAACGTAGCCCCTGGATCCGGGAACTTTCATTTCTGGCCGATCTTGGAAGTACAGGAACCTCTCTGATGCGGGGTTTTCTGTTTATGGGAATGACCGGTTCTGGTGATCTCGGACTAATAGACTGGTTCTAAAATAAATATTATCTAAACGACGGGAGACGACCCAAAAGCGACGTTTAGAATGTACCAGTCACTGCTCTTATGATGATGCGTTGTACTTCTTGGTTCGGTCAAACTCAGCCCTTTTTGCAATGTAAAACGGTAACCAGAAGGCCGCCACTCTTTTCAGCTTGATCTAACTTAACGAGTTCCGTGCTCACCTAGTCCACCTCTGGATTCCTTCCTGGATTTCCTGGCAGCCTTCTTTTCTTTCGGTGTCATAGCAGGTTTCTTTTTATCCTCTTTATTGCTTCTACGTTCTTTCGACATAATGGTTCTCCAGATAGTTGATAGATAATTTTCAAGTTAACTGCTGCCATACCCTGGCGGCTGTGCGGATCGGTATGGTCGCAGCTGTCTTATCCCTCAACGCAGAGCGCACTTACCCTGTCTTTTGCGGTAAGAGCGGTTGCACTCCCAATCGTTTCCGGAAGAATTAAGATGAGCATTCTCCACTACATTTACAGCGACACAGGTTGCTTTGACCGCTTGATACCCATGATCGCACGACCAACCAGACCCATACGGAGAGTCTATCAGGTATCCGTTCGCCGGCACCTTGATGGCAGCGCAGGTTTCATTGACTATTCGATACCCGTGATCGCATGACCAACCAGCTCTTTGTAAAGAGTCGGTTAGGTATCCGTTCGCCGGCACCTTGATGGCAACGCAGGCTTCATCAACCTTTCGATACCCACGATTACATTTCCATTCATCACCGGAGTTATTCAGGTAGGCATTCGGAGGCATCTTGATGGAGGGGCAGCCCCCCCTGACCTCCCGATATCCTCGCTCGCATTTCCAACCGTTCCCGGAGCGCGAATTTGTGGGGTATGCATTTGCAGGCACCCTAACGGCTGCGCAGGCCCCGTTATCCTCTCGATATCCTCGTTCACACTCCCATCCGCTTCCGTAGCTCTTCGCACGCGCGTTTTCGGGCAACTCGACGGAACCGGTCTGGGCGAACACAAGACCGTGCACAGCCGCCAGAAGTGTCAAAACAATCAGCGAGTGAATGGAAATGACGGGTGCTTGTCGAATTATACTCATGGACCATCCCTTATTGTGTCTTCACTTCAAGAAAGATTACCAACGCTAAGGTAAACGTAGCGGATAGAATCATCAGCAACGACCTGGTGAATCTGAAAGTATTTTGAGTCATGACATCTGCGCCCCTATGGCTGGTTAATATGGGTAGCCGGGGAGGAGCAGTCAGCCAGTGTGGCTTTTGTTCCTAACCGGATTGTCGTTCTGTATAGCACTCACCGGCCAATATTTTCTTGGGAACAAATAGGGGGGAGGTAAGATGGTCAATGCTACACCCATCAAGCATATAAGACCTAGCGATTATGTATTTTTTATATAATATAAAGGGGCATAAACCGTACAAGAGAGTACGTTTTCAAGTACTCTGACCCTTTGATTCATTGCCGCACTTGACAAATGTATATAAGGCAAAAGGCAAGACCTGACAATATGATTCTGCTATGAAGATCCTGCACATAGAGCTCTTTCAATGGCTTCTGAATAATCATGAACGCGCTGATTACGTTCTGGCCTTCAGCAAGATGAAAGGCATCTCCAAACGCGAGTATGACGAGCTGGTCCGTTACGATCCCGGGCCGAATCTTGACCTTGGGCGGGGCGACCACTACGGTGCTGACGAGTTCAAAGACGTTCTGGCGAAGATGTATGACTGCGGGCTTGACAACATCGTCACCGCTTCAGGGGGTACCGAGGCCAATTTTCTCGTATTTCTGTCCACCCTGAGCAAAGGCGATGAGTTCATCATAGAACGGCCCGGATACCAGCCCATGTGGCTGACGCCTGAAATGCTGGGGGCCCGGAAGGTGCAGTGGCTCAGGAGTTTTAAGGATGGGTTTCAACTGGATATTGAAGCGCTGGAGGGTCTGATAACCGACAAGACAAAGCTAGTCGTGTTAACAAACCCCCACAACCCCACCGGGGTTATGGCAGACAGGGAATCAGACATAAGGAAAGTGGCAGAGATTGCGCAGGCCAAAGGCATCTACGTACTGATTGACGAGATCTTTCTCGACGGTGCCTTTGTCCCGCAGGACTCCGCTTATGGCTTTCCTAACGTCATCATTACCAGCAGCATGACCAAGGTCTATGGTTTGGGAGGCCAGAGGACTGGCTGGGTAATCGCACCCCCGGAGATCGCCTTTGAGTGTCAGCATGCAAAAGCTCATACGAATGCGTCCTCTTCCTATGTTGGGGAGATGATGAATGCTCACGCACTCCGGAACGCCAGGGAACTGCTTGTACAGAAATTTAACAACCTTTCAGCGTCCAACTTCCGGATCGTGCGCGAATGGATGGAGACCAATAAGGACATTGTGGAATGGGTGGTGCCCCACGGCGGGATAATGTGCTTTCCGAGATACACAGTGAATATGTCTTCAATAGAGCTTTGCCATAAGCTTCTTGACGATCACGGTGTCATGGTCAACCCCGGGGAATATTTTGACATGGATGGCCATATCAGGCTCTCCTACGCCTGCCCCGAAAATGTTTTAAAAAGTGGCCTGGATGCCCTGGGGAATGGGCTGAAGGCGCTGAGCTGAAAAAATGCATGTGGTTACAAGAAGAGGAGATGGTTCCTGTTTCCTCTAATAGTTCAGTGAAACTTAGATCTGACCACGGTTTTGCTGTAGGATGGCAGGACTTCCTTTAGCTTTCCCTTGGCCGTTCCTGGCCTTTCTTTAGCTTTCCGATGGCTTCTCAGGCGGTTGTAACCGCTTAAAGAGATGATTGCGAGATTTATGCATGACTCATGCATTGATGGGTTGGCTGGGCATTTGCAGTTCGGCAGATGCCGTATTTCTCGAATAAATAATGGCGATAATATTTTCGCCATCCAGGATGTGAAAAACATCAGGCTTTGACCGGAACGAAATCGACGCGCGGAAATAATCCGGAGCTTGACGTTGATGACGGTTCTGGCAATAGCGGTTGATTAACCATTCTATTGGCATCTTCCCATGGGAAGTCAGCCAGAAAGTACTGATGAGGTCCTGATTGACTTGCATAACACACATTAGCGACATTTTTCAGTAGTCAACAAATTACCAGGGAGAATTATTATCCAAAATCGTATAACGACCGCACTACTATTAGCCGCTGGCACTGGATCTCGTCTGCGACCTTTAACACTTGATGCGCCAAAATGTCTTACAGAGGTCGGTGGAGAACCCATACTGGGTCACCTGGTTGATAATCTACGATTGCAGGGTATAAAACGATTGGTGGTGGTAACAGGATACCTGGATCATTGCGTTCGCGAATTTCTTCAAAACAACGCGGCAGATTTACAGGTTGATTACGTTTTCAACCCCGTCTACAAGACAACCAACAATATCTACTCCCTTTGGCTGGCGCGTCAAATTATAGATGAGCCATTTGTGTTGATAGAAAGTGACCTGGTTTTTGAAGAATCAATGTTAGAGGCTATGCTGACACCTGACAAAATTGCGATTTCGAATATCTTGCCATGGATGAATGGAACAGTTGTTGAGCTCAACAATGAGGGAGCTGTTACAGCTTTACATGTTGGCCACAATGTTAATGATGCTCGTCGCTACAAAACCGTTAATATCTACAGCTTGTCGTTGCAGAGCTGGCATAACGCGATAGAGCGATTGGACTGCTTTGTAGTTGATGGGCGTGTTGGTGAATACTATGAAACAGTATTTGCCGATATGGTGGCTGACGGGTCGCTAAAATTTGATGCGGTTTTCTTCGATGAGAATAAATGGTATGAGATCGATACCGTATTGGATTTAAATCAGGCGGAGTTAATGTTTCCTGGTACTCCACTGGTTGCATCCGCCGTGTACCGGACTGGAACTCAGCAGAATATTTGCGCTGGCGAAGATAAAAGCATTCCAGCCTCTGACCGCTATGCGCGTAAAAGCATTGGTTCTCAAGCTGAAGATGTCGAAACTGCTGCGCCGTTAAATGATCGATTGGCCTCGGATATAATACCGTTTTCGTGAGTAGGGCAGAGCCTGGGAGAATTTAATGCCTGACATAAACGACTCGCTGGAGACGCCACCGACAATCCTCTCTTTCGCGAAAGACCTGGCAAACCTGTGCTCACTGGCGGGACTCTTTTCTGCTGTCCTGGCCATTTACTTCGCTATTCTGGGTAATTTTCCTGCCTCAATGATCGGACTGATCCTGGCTGTATTCTTCGACTGGAGCGACGGCAAGATCGCCAGAAGTATGAAGTCCCGGACAGACAATCAGCGAATGTTCGGTGGCCAGCTTGACTCACTGATCGACATTGTCAGCTTTGGTGTCTGTCCTGCGATTGTTTTACTAAGCTATGGTGATTTTAGCCCCTGGTTTATTCCAGGTGCTTTTATTATTGTAGCTGCTGGTGTGCTCCGATTGAGTTATTTCAATGTATATGGCCTGGTCGGCGAATCAAGCTATCAAGGTTTGGCCATTGATAACAATGGAATCTTCCTGGCGCTGCTTTTTGTATTTCATGATCTTGTCAGTACGTCTGTTTTTACCACGTTACTCTACCTCGTTATACTGGCATTGGCCGTTTTAAATGTGGCGCCGATCAGAACCCCAAAACTTGGCGTGGGTTGGTATTACGGTATTACTGCTTATACCCTCGCATTGACTTTGTTTTATGGCTGGCAGTTACTACGCACGAATGTGTGATATAGACATGACGGGTTCAGAGATCGACGAATTAACAGGATATTCTCTCGCATCGTGCCCCTGTCTTTTGAAAAGTGGTGAATTGTTGGTTTTTCCCTGCAGGTTCACTCTCTGAAATATAAATTATATTTCTGGCTATTCCGGAGAGATTCGAATACAGTGGTGGTTGCTACAGACATTGTTATTTGCAGTTTTGGTTGTTTCCTCCGTGTGACCCCCTGAATTCCACGTTTCATTTCCTGTATGCAACACCCCAAGTTATTTAATTGTTAAAGGTATAAAGTGATATGGCTACAGGTACAGTAAAATGGTTTAACGAATCCAAAGGTTTTGGATTTATTTCCCCGTCAGATGGTGGTGAGGATGTATTCGTACATTTCAACGCGATCCAGGGCGATGGCTTCAAGACCCTGGCAGAAGGCCAGTCGGTCAGCTTCGAGGTAGAACGGGGCCCCAAGGGTCTGCAGGCAAGTAATGTTACCTCCTGACAAGATCACATCGGATAATCCGATTAAAGGAACCCCGCTTCGGCGGGGTTTTCTGTTTCTGGGAATGTCTCGTTATGGCCGGAGTACCCCGTACACAACACCACCAGGGATTGGATCTGTCGTCACTGTGAACGGCAGGTTACCGGCAAATACCGGACCTAGTGGACTGATTGCAAAGATGCTGATGCCAGCATCACCTGGCGAATGAGCTCAAGCGCGTCCGGGTGACCGCTTGCCGCGATCCTGCGATATTCCAGATGACCGGGCACACGGCATCGACAAGCATTTCTAATCGCCCGTCCGTACTGAAAATATCAATCATCGCCTGAACATCGACAATGAGTTGGTGCCAAGACCGAAGGAGTTGCGGCGTCTGCTTGCCCATCAATTAACAACTCTCGCAAAGTTCCTCGGATCCGACGGGGCCAAGGCCATCACGGCCAGGTAACCTCATTTGTTCCTGGCCGTCAGCCATAAGCCCAAGTAAAGCGCGAACACAAAAAAGTACATCAGGATGCTGTAGATCGCCGCAGGTATCGCCAGCACCGGGTTATTGAAAATCAACGGACTGGTTGCGATCACTATCGCCTGCATGCCGTTTTGCACACCCACTTCGATCAAAATGGTCCTGGTCTGCCTGCCGCGGAGCTTTGTTATTCTGGTAACCATGTAGCCGAGGAAGGCTGCCAGCAGAAAGAAAAAACTGATCACTTCCCCCAGGTCTGCGGCATAGGCGAAAAACCGCTGGCGCTCCAGGTATAGCAGGTAAGCGATGCTCGAAACCAGGATGAGCACCGAAAGTAATGAGGTAGGGCGGTGCATCTTTAGCGCCCAGGCAGGAAATTGACGTCGTGCGATCATTCCGACGAGCAATGGCAGCAGCATCAGAAACAGTAGCGGCAGAAAAATATTTTCTGGCGGAATCTGGACGATACGGCTGTCAGCCAGCAATAGCTCGCTGGCGTAGCTTAGTATCAGCGGCACACTGAAGATGCATAGCACACTGGAGAATGCAGTAAGGGAGACCGAAAGTGCCACGTCGCCCTTCATCAGGTAACTGAACAGGTTGGAGGTGGCGCCACCGGGGCTGCTGGCAATGATCATCAGACCCAGCGCGTATTCAGGAGCCAGATCGAACAGCAGGATAGTAAGGGCGGCGGCGAGCGGTAAACCTACAATCTGCGCCGCAAGCCCGACGAACAGTGGTGTCCGGTGCCCGAAGACGTTGAGAAAATCCTGCCTGGTGAGGGACAGCCCGATACCGAACATGATGATAATCAGACCCGCAGCCAGGGCGGCCTGCACTACCAGATTAAGCTGCATGGAAGCTGTCCCTGATGAAATGCTAATTATTGATTAATCACGGTTACTTATACAGTCTTGTTGGACGGAAGGCAGTTCTTCACGGCTTCACTCGCCCGTACCTTCGTTACTTCGAAAGATGCCGTTTCACGTTATCGGAAAAGCTATCCCAAACGCCGGGCAGATGTCACCCGCGGCCGGGAGCGGCCAGGTACGATCAGTGGGAAGAAAAACTTCTTTCCTCCCGGGGAGATTGGGGATTGGGAGGAGAGAAGGACGAGCAATCAGTAGTGAGCGACTCTTGGCGGGCTGTGTGTCCACGAACCGTCCGGCTGCAGGCAGGCAGTCCCATAGGCGTCAACCGAACGACCACCGACATTGACGGTTGTCTGGTACTCGCGCTGCTGCAGGCAGTTGCCGCCGCTTTGACGGTACGTGTCCGGCGCAGGGGGGTAGTCATAGCGTTGGTTATACTGGCGTTGGTTATACTGGCGTTGGTTATGCTGGCTTTGATTCAGCGCATAGCCGAGGATCCCGCCGGTTATCAGGCCGAATAGCAGCTCATCGTTATCATCATCATAGTAGTAGTTCCTGCCATAGCCCCTGTGACCATAATAACGGGGATAGTGATGCCCCTTGTACTTATGTTTGTTGTAGCCGTAATGGCGCTTGTTGTGGCGCTTGTGGTTGCGTTTAAAGTGCCTGTCCTGCTTGTGGCCGTGGCCACCGCTATGGCCGGAACCATGGCGGTCATGGTTACGATCGCCGGCCAGTGTTATCGCCGGCATTCCCATGGAAAAACCCAGTACGGACACAATTAATGCGCTGGTAATGGTTTTCACGTTCATAAGATACTCCTTTTGCACTCTATTTTGTGCCTCGTCAGTAACTAACGTGACACCACCCAAAAGGGTGACAATGATAAGCAATTATTCTGCAATCGCGCCTGCAAGCTAGTCCCCGTAAAGGTGGGGAGTGCTTCTACACCAAACAAACATCCGTCAAGCTAAGACATAGGACTACCGAATTGGGTGGTGGTTGAAGGTCAATTTTTCTACGAACCGGACGTTCAGGCCGGTAATCGGCAAGGACAAGTTATGGTCGGTTATCCCCGTTGCTGACCTCAACTACAATCGATTTTAATTATACTTCGAATGGCAGGTTACTGGCCGATCTCAGACCTTTAACACTGCGTCGAAGGAATTGTAAATAGGGGGGTGGGTGTGAGGCTGGAGACCATCAAGAAAGAGCCAGCGCATGATGCGCGTTCCACGCCAATCCTATTCGTACATGGTATGTCGCATGCCGCGTGGTGTTGGGTAGAACACTTCTTGCCATATTTCGCCCAACACGGGTATATATCACATGCTTTGAGCCTGCGCGGTCACGGTAGCAGTGAGGGGCGGAAAAAGCTGCGTTGGACACCCCTGGCTGAATATGTTTCTGACGTGGCGCAGGTGGTTGGTCAGATGGAGAGGTCTCCGGTGCTAGTAGGGCATTCAATGGGCGGTATGATCATCCAGAAGTACCTGGAATCAAATGGAGCACCGGCTGCCGTCCTGTTGGCATCTGCGCCTCCCCAAGGAGTGGTTCGGGCTACTCTGCGTGTTGCCCTTCGACACCCCCTGGTATTCATGAAGGCCAACTTGACCATGAGTATGTTACCGATGCTCGGTACGCCGCAACTCGCGCAGGAGGCGTTATTTTCAGCGGACATGCCAGAGGATTAGGTGAGGAAGTATTACTCGCTGCTGCAAGATGAGTCATATCGAGCGTACCTGGACATGATGGGTCTGAGCTTGCCGCGGCCCGAGCGGGTAAGAACGCCAATGCTTGTGATGGGAGCGGCTGATGACTGTCTCGTCTCGCCAAGCGAAGTTGAGACGACGGCGCGAGCTTACCAGACACAGGCAGAGGTATTGCCGTGCATGGCACATGACATGATGTTAGAGGCTGGATGGCGCGTGGTAGCGGATCGGATACTGATTTGGCTTAACGAACTGGGATTGTGACGGTCGTGTAAGTATTACTACTAACTCGATACGCAGGACTGAATTTGCCACCCCAGGACGAGGTTCGCGACTGCTTTTTTTGTCCGATTTCTTGTGATGATGATTGTTGCTGGCTGGTGGATGCCCGTCAGCGACCGCCTACGGTATAGTCAACTTTTTTTACAAGTAGCCTGTATAATGAGCAGTCAATATATTGGCTGGTTTCTTAATCACCAGATAAATAATAGTTTAGTTACAAATGGTACGAATTTTGCTCTTTTATTGAGTAAGAGTCTGGGTTGCGGTCAAGCAGACTGGGGCCTGGAGGCAAGGGACTTCTAAGATATTGAGGATTAACTAATGCGAACAACCATCGCTGTTATATTTGCAACGACCAGTCTTCTGATTAGCGTGGTCGCAAACGCAACGCTAGTCACCATCAGCGACTGCACCGGCGCAATCAGTTGTGATATTACGACCACACCGCCCAACCCTATCCTGGCGAATCCCAACGACGGTATATTGCTGGCCTGGGATGAGGTTCAAAATCTCACCTTGACAGCACCGCTGCGCGTAGATCGCGTTTTCAATGCGGGCGCCCCTTTCATCACTCCTGCCGGGGGGGGTGATTTCTTCATCGCCGCAGGTACGGTGGTTTCCAGCCACTACTTACAGTGGGACCCCGGTGCAGGCTCTGCTGGTAGAGTGCAGGCAACGATTGAGCTCGATTCCGAGGTATTCGCTTTTATTACTTCAGATATGAATCTGTTCGATAGTGATGCGGCACTTGGTCTGCCCGGTCTGGACTATGCCGATTTTGGACTGAGGGGGCTGGAGAGCGGTGACACGACGATATTCAGAGACTCAAACACAGACATCAACTGGGGGGCCAGTAGTCCAGGTGACTGGACTCGCTTGATTACCGCGTTTTCGCCGGGTGGCGGAGATCCGACCCCCCCAACGATTCCCGAACCAGGCATTCTGGCCTTGTTAAGTCTTGGTCTTGCCGGACTTGGCTTTGCACGGCGTCGAAAGGCATAACAAGAATCAACTCGGTATTTTACATTACGGCGGCCTTCGGGCCGCTGTTTCTATGGTGGTGGTTGAACTGAGGGTTCTGGCCGATCGTCTCCGATCAGGAATCCCGCGTCAGCGAGGTTTTCTGTGTTTGGGCAATGGTAACTGTTGGCCGGAAGGCGATCTTTAAGCATTACCATATGGTTTTCCTTGTGAATTTCCGTGCCCGATCCGAGTGAGATAAAGAATCACAACTCTTTGGGCAGCAGGAGAATACTCAAGCACGGGTTATAAATAAACAGCGATTGCTTGCGCCATGCATGGCGAAAAGCGAGGCGACGGTTGTTCAACCACCGTGGACTTTAGGGGAAAGGGGTTTTATTCTTCCTGTGCACCACGGGCCATTGTTTACTACATATCGCCTTGCCAGGTGGCAGGCTATATCAATTTATCAACACCGGCTTGTACTGCAGACATCCACACCTAATTATTAGGCGTACTGCGTAACCATACCGCCTGATGAAGCACGCCACGACGCAGTCGTGTACTGGGTGGTCAAGGGTTAACAACAGAATCCTGCAAATCTGGTAATTCAGACCAGACAATACTAACAGGCAGTAGAGAGGACATAGCTATGAGAAAGATATCCAGATCAGATTACAAAAAAAAGGCCGCTTGTGGATTGACATTGGCTGCGCTTGTCCCGGTCAGCGGATGGGCTGCATCACCTGATGCTGCATCCTCCTACAGCCAGCCCGCACAGGCAGCACCCCAGTACTACGGTGTACAGCCCGCCAATCCACAGGCATCTGGCCACCCCGGTTACAACCAACCGCAATACGATTATCCACCTCCCGGCTGGCATGCCTCTCCAGGCTATGGCCGCCCGGTCTATGGACAGCCTTACTACCCGCCGGCCTATGGCAACCCTGCGGCACCAGCACCAGCACCAGCACCGGCAGCCGCCGCCCCGGGGCTGGCACCGACACCCGCGGCACAGGTCACCGCACCGGCGCCAGTCGCCGACCCCAGCGTGACGCTGCCCGCCCCGGCGGCCGGGGAGGCCGAGCCGGAGGGGATGCTGGATAAGGCCAAGGCGAAGATGAAAGGGCTGCTCAAGACCGATGACACCGCGGCCACCGCCCCGGCAGCCACCGCCCCGGCATTGACACCGTCACCTGCGACACAGGTCACCGCACCGGCGGCCACCACCGATCCCAGTGTGGGACTGCCCGCCCCGGCGGCCGGGGAGGCCGAGCCGGAGGGGATGCTGGATAAGGCCAAGGCGAAGGTTGAATCAATATTAAAGGCCGACGAGCCCGCTATTCCAGAGGCGGAATAATCAGAGTCATATCACACTAAACCGGGGGCAGTCTGCCGTAATACGCGGTCTGTCCCCGGCACGATACAGGTAACTTAAACCTGGAAAATTCCCCGGACCTGATGAAACGGGCACAATTGTTTGCCAGCTAGCTGGGTAGTGGCGAAATGGCATCTGTACTTGGCGGAGTGATTGCTGGTAAGGGCAGACAACCCGGCATGGACGGAATCATCGCAGCTATAATACCGATGAAAGGTCGTTACTCAACTTCGTTTAAGTAGCGGATATATTGATGACTCGCATCTGATGCTTGATGACCTGCGAATGCGATATGTTCCAGAGCCTTCCATCCTTGCACTTATGTGTTCCGGGATTGCAGGCATGGACTTTGCCCGTAACTGAATGAAGACATAAGCTGGAAGCTTGTTAGCCACCAGTAACAAGAAAGATCTGCAGACCCCGCCAAGAGCGGGGTCTGTTATTTTCTATTACTTAACACCGGTGAATGATCGATTCTGGCCGAACCCGGACTAACGGAATGATAGTAAAATAAGTTTTCTCTAAACGACGGGAACTGACCGAGGCTGTGTGAAAACTCGAAAGTATCACTAAAGGCGGATTATTCTGTATTAACTGAGTATTTCACGGCCCCACGGCACGTTCTGGGTGGAGATT
>CAMYJI010000002.1 GCA_947258545.1 uncultured Ectothiorhodospiraceae bacterium | reverse complement strand
TACCTGCCGGGATCACGAGCGGCTGACTGCAGGGCGCGAGTATGGCCTGCATGTCCTCCCGCAGGGCGCTCATCAGGGCATCGGCATCGCCCAGTTCCTTGCGCGAAACGCGCCGGCTGAGGTCGTCGATGATTTCGCGCGTGGCCTCCACGCCGACATCGGCAACCAGCAGCGTGGTCTCGATTTCCTCCAGCAGTTCATCGTCGATGGCCTTGCTGCCGAGCACCAGTGCGGCAACGCCGTCCGTCAGGCTGTGGCGGGTACGGGCCAGGCCGGACTTGAGCCGGGCGAACAGGCCGGTCTTTCCGGGGGCGTCTGAATCGCCGGTGGTCTTGTTTTTTCGGAAACCAAGCATGTAAATAATTGTCTGTGATAGGGTCGCAATGATGGCAAATGGTGCGGTGGGTATCCTATCATCCCATACCCGTTCGGGTTAACAGGCAAGATTCTGGAGGTTGCATGCGTGTTGTATTGACTGTGGTGCTGCTCATAGGCAGCCAGCTGGCGCTGGCGCGTGGGGCGGTGCACGAGTATCAGCTGGATAACGGTATGAAACTGATTGTCAAGGAAGACCATCGCGCGCCGGTGGTCGTTACCCAGGTGTGGTACAAGGTCGGCGCCAGTTATGAACATGACGGCATTACCGGCATCTCCCACGTGCTGGAGCACATGATGTTCAAGGGCACTAAAAACCATGCAGCGGGTGAGTTTTCCCGTATCATAGCCGAGAACGGGGGCAGCGAGAATGCCTTTACCAGCCGCCGGTGAGTTTCGAGCTGGAGGCGGATCGCATGCGCAACCTGCAGCTGGATGAGGCCGAGTTCGCCAAGGAACGCAAGGTCGTGATGGAAGAGCGCCGTCTGCGTACCGAGGACAAGCCCACCTCGCTGACCTATGAGCAGTTCCAGGCAACGGCCTATACCAGCAGTTCCTATCGCAATCCCACCATCGGCTGGATGGACGATCTCGAGAACCTGCAGCTGGAGGATCTACAGGTCTGGTACGAGCGCTGGTATGCACCGAACAACACAGTCCTGGTGGTGGTCGGGGATGTTCAGCCCGATGAGGTCTTCAAGCTGGCTGTGCAGCATTTCGGACCGCTCAAATCCGAACCGATCAAGGCACCCAAGCCGCGCATCGAGCCGCCGCAACCCGGCCAGCGGCGTATCACCGTGACGGTGCCGGCCGAGGTGCCTTTTTTATTGATGGGATTCAAGGTGCCGGTGCTGGGTACCGCCGAGGATGACCGTGAGGCCTATGCCCTCGAGGTGTTGTCCGGCATCCTGGATGGTGGTGACAGTGCGCGACTGGCACGGGAACTGGTGCGTGGCAGCCAGATCGCCTCCAGCGCCGGTGCCGGCTACGATCTCTACAACCGCCAGACCAGTCTGTTCCTGATCGAAGGGACGCCGACCAGCGGCCACAGTGTGGCGGAGGTGGAGCAGGCACTGCATGAGCAGATCAGGCGCCTGCAGGAAGAGCCGGTCGAGGCCAGCGAGCTGGCACGCGTCAAGGCCCAGGTGGTCGCCAGTGATGTGTTTGAGCAGGACTCGATTTTCTACCAGGCCATGCAGATCGGCCGGTTGGAGTCGGTCGGACTGGACTGGGCGCTGATGGACGAGTTCGTCGAGCGGGTCAATGCCGTGACCGCAGAGCAGGTCCAGGCCGTGGCCAAAAAGTACCTGGTGGCACAGCAGCAGACCATTGCCGTACTCGATCCCCTGCCGCTGGACCCCGGCAAGAAGCCACGGCCGGCATTACCGGGAGGTGGCCATGTCCATTAATTACCTGAACCGGGCTGTCCGCTCCGGCGCCGTGATCCTTGCGGCCTGGTTGTTTAGTCTCGGCACGGCGCTGGCCATGCCGCCGATTCAGCACTGGCAGACCGGGAATGGCGCGCGTGTGTATTACGTGCCGGCGCCCGAACTGCCCATGGTGGATATTCGCGTGGTGTTTGCGGCCGGCAGTGCACATGACGCCGATCTGCCGGGGCTTGCCAGCATGACTAACCACCTGCTGGACAAGGGAGCCGCGGGTTTGTCGGCCAACGACATCGCCGCACGGCTGGAAGGGCTGGGTGCGGAGCTGGGCTCCGGTGCCCTGCGGGATATGGCCTGGATATCGCTGCGCAGTCTGAGTGATGCGGCACTGTTCGAGCCGGCGCTGGAGGTGCTGCAGCAGGTGCTGGGCAAGCCGGACTTTCATAAGCGTGATTTTCAACGTGACCGTGAGCGAACGCTGGTCTCGCTGCGCGAGGACGAGCAGTCGCCGTCCACCATCGCGGGATACCGTTTCTACCGTGCGGTCTTCGGTGAACACCCCTATGCAACGCGCCCGGTCGGCGACGAGGCAAGCCTGAAGCGGATGACACTCAAGGACATCCGTGCCTATTATGAAAAATACTATGTCGCCGGCAATGCCGTCATCGCCATCGTAGGCGATGTCGACCGCAAGGCGGCTGAACACCTGGCGCAGCGCGTGGCCGGTGCCTTGCGTGACGGTAAACCCGCCCCCGACGTACCGGTGGTCGCGTCACTCGGGGATGCCTCCGAAGAACGCATTTCCCATCCCTCGACGCAGACCCACGTGCGCATGGGCGCGCCGGGCATGCACCGCGGGGATCCTGACTATTTCCCCCTCTACGTGGGCAACCATATCCTCGGCGGCAGCGGGCTGGTGTCGCGCCTGAACGAGGAGATCCGTGAAAAACGCGGCCTGTCCTACAGCGTGTACAGTTATTTCTCGCCCATGGCCCAGGACGGTCCCTATATATTCGGGCTGCAGACACGCAATGACCAGGTGGACGAGGCCCTCGAGGTGATGCATGCGACCCTGAAGACCTTCCATGCGGAAGGGCCGACAGAGCAGGAGCTGGTGTCCGCGAAGAAAAACATCACCGGCGGGTTTCCCCTGCGGGTCGACAGCAACAGCAAGATCGTCGAATACCTCGCCATGATCGGCTTTTACAAACTGCCACTGGATTACCTCGAGACCTTTAATGCCAGGGTCGAGGCCGTCACCCGCGAGCAGATCCGCGATGCTTTCCGGCGCCGGGTTCCCCTGGGTAACATGGCGACCGTGATCGTGGGTGGAGAAGACTAGCCGCTATAGATATTGTCTGACAGGCCAATGCGACGATCGCCGGCAGTTACACCGCTGCCACCCTGCTAGGCTTTCCCTCGGGTCGTCCCAAATCGAAACACATTGGGATGCCCCGCTTTCAAGGGATTGCTGTTTACATAAACAGGGAGGTGCTTATGTCCAGGGAACGGACACCTTTGTACCGCATGCCGGTGTGGCTGTCAGGCCTCGCCGGCATGTTTCTTTTTGCCAATGTCTCTGCCGGTACCGTGATTTCCGAAGTCCTCTATGATGCAGCGGCTACGGACAATGGCAATGTCTTCGTTGAATTGTTCGGTAGTCCGGGGACCGTGCTCGACGACATGCTGCTGGAAGGCGTAAATGGTACCAACGGCAGCGTGTACCAGGCAGTGGCCCTGTCGGGCGAGATCCCGGCCGACGGTGTCTTCGTGGTTGCCGATGACAGCGGTGACGGCACCAGCCTCGTCGGCAATGCCGATCTGGTCAGAGACGTCGATTTCCAGAACGGGCCGGACTCCATCGTGTTGCGCGGCGCTTCCGGGGTGCTGGACGCGCTGGGCTACGGTGACTTTTCGACCGCCGTGTTCGCCGGCGAGGGCGGGGCTGCACCGGACGTACCGGCCGGCAGCAGCCTGGCTCGTTTTAATCCACTGGTCGACACGGATAACAACCTGGCTGATTTCCTGGTGCTTGATTTGCCGACGCCGGGCAGTGTGCCGGCAAGTGTGGTGCCGGTGCCCGCGGCCTTCGGTCTGTTCCTGTGGGGGATTGCCGGACTGGCCGTGGTTGCGCGCAGGAATCAATCAGCCCGGTCGATGGAGTGAGCCGCAATCCGCGGAGGTTCGACCCGCCTGCGTGCCCCCGGATGTCGCCATGCGGCATCCGGGGGCACAGGCAACCAGGAGGGGGTGAGGGCCGTTTGACGGCTGCCAGCCATGGCCGGATGATGCCTTCACATGAAAACCAACCAGCCCCGCTATCAGTTGCGCATCATTGCCGGGACCTGGCGTGGCCGCAAGCTGGGCTTCGCCCCGGTGTCCGGTGTGCGCCCCACACCGGACCGTGTCCGGGAGACCCTGTTCAACTGGCTGGCACTGGTGGTCCGCGGTGCGCGCTGCCTGGACCTGTACGCCGGCAGTGGTGCCCTTGGCCTGGAGGCCGCTTCACGTGGTGCCGCCGAGGTCGTGCTGGTCGACAGCGATCCGCTGGTCGTGCGTACCTTGCGGGAACAGTTACGCTTGCTCAGTGCCGACCAGGTCCGGGTGGTGGAGGCCGATACCGGTGTGTACCTGCGCGGTCCAGCAGAGCCCTTTGACGTGGTGTTTCTCGATCCGCCATTTCGTGAACAGCGACTGTCGGGCGTGATTCAGCAACTCGAGGCGGGCAATTGGCTGGCTGACGAGGCCTGGATTTATCTGGAGGCGGAACGGGAACTGGAGTTGCCACTGCCGGCGAACTGGGAATTGTATCGCAGCAAGACGGCCGGCCAAGTGGGTTATCACCTGGTGCGATGTCATTTGCCTGCGTGAACACCGGCGGGCCGGAAATGTCGATTTCAATCGCTGTGCGTTAGTCGTGCCTTTGACCGCAGAGCCTGCAATCCTGGCCGTTACTGATGAGTAGGTTTAGTAAGCAGACATTCGAGCGCACGTCCGCGCTCTCTTTGAAGGGGGCGGGGCAGGAGGGTAGTGTAATGAAACTTTTTTACTAAGGCGAAATAACGCATGCGATGTCTGTTTACTTTGTTTCGCCTTGGTAACTGTACGCTCAACCGGGTTTACGCCATAATCGGGCCATGGATACCGTCGTTTACCCGGGTACCTTCGACCCCATCACCAACGGACACTCCGACCTGGTCGAGCGGGCCTCGCGCCTGTTTGAAAAGGTCATCGTGGCCGTTGCCGTCAACCCGGACAAGCAAGGTGCGTTCCCGATAGAGACCCGCGTCATCCTGGCGCGCGACGTGCTGGCGCACATCGACAATGTCGAGGTTTGCAGCTTCGACAACCTGCTGGTGGATTTCCTGCGCCAGAGACAGGCGGGAGTGATACTGCGTGGTCTGCGCGCGGTCTCCGATTTTGAATACGAGTTCCAGCTGGCCGGCATGAACCGCCATCTTGCGCCCGAGATCGAAACCATGTTCCTGACGCCGGCCGAACAGTACACCTATATCTCCTCGAGCCTGGTGCGCGAGATCGCCAGCCTTGGCGGCGATGTCACACCCTTTGTCCACAAGAAAGTTGTGGCTGCATTGCGCGGCCGAATGAACTAAAGTTGCCCTGCCGTTAATTTCAGCAAGTTTCTGTTCTATTCCAGCAGGTTGCAGTCATGTCGCTATTGATCACCGACGAATGCATCAACTGTGATGTGTGCGAGCCCGAGTGTCCGAATGATGCCATTTACCAAGGCGTGGAGATCTACGAGATCAACCCGGAGCTGTGCACGGAATGCGTCGGGCATTTCGAGACCTCGCAGTGTGTAGAGGTGTGTCCGGTCGAATGCATCCTGGTAGATCCCGATATTGTGGAGACCCGCGAACAGCTCATGGTCAAGTATGAAAAGATCACCGGGAAGAAGGCTGAATGATTGCCTGCCGTGACACCCGCGAACAGGGGCTCCGTTGCGGGGCCTTTTTGCTGTGTGCCCTGCTGCTTGTATTAGCTGGTTGTGCGCACCGGCCGCCTGCTGCCGCGATTGCGAGTGCGCATCCCGCCGCCACACGGGCCGGTATGGAGATCCTGGCACAGGGCGGCAATGCCTTCGATGCCGCGGTTGCGGTCAGTGCGGCGCTGGCAGTGGTCGAACCCTACAGCTCCGGACTGGGCGGTGGCGGCTTCTGGCTGCTGCACCGCGCGCGGGATGGCCACCAGGTCATGATCGACGGGCGGGAACGTGCCCCCCTGGCAGCAATGCGTGATATGTACCTCGATGATAACGGCGACGTTGTCCCGGGGCTGTCGATCAACGGTGCGCTGGCGGCGGGTATCCCGGGTGAGCCCGCGGCGCTGGCGCATATTGCCGGGCACTATGGCCGGCTGCCGCTGGCACGCAGCCTGGCCCCGGCCATCGGGCTGGCCCGCGAGGGCCTTGTGGTGGACGCGAGCTACCGACGCCTGGCCGGGTTCCGGCTGGCGCAGTTGCGGGACGACCCGGAGACGGCGGCGATTTTCCTGGTCGATGGGGAGATCCCGCCGCTCGGGGAGCTTATCGTGCAGACGGACCTGGCGGCCACCCTGGAGGCGCTGGCACAATCCGGCAAGGCCGGCTTCTACGCGGGACCGGTCGCCCGGCGGCTGATCGAGGGCGTGCGCCAGGCCGGTGGCATCTGGTCGCTCGACGACCTGGCGCAATACGAGGTCGTCGAACGCGCGCCGGTGAACGGCCGCTACCGGGACCTGCGCATTGTCTCTGCGGCGCCACCCTCATCCGGTGGTACCGTACTGGTGACCATGTTGAACATCCTCGAAGGTTTTCCCCTGGAACGCTATGACGATATCACGCGCACCCATGTCCTCGTCGAGGCGATGCGGCGAGCCTACCGTGACCGGGCGGATTACCTGGGGGATCCGGACTTCCGGGACCTGCCGGTCGCGGAATTGACCAGCCGCAAGCATGCGACTGGCCTGCGCGCGTCGATCCGGCTGGACCGTGCCACACCCAGCGAGACACTGTCGGCCGCCACCGCCACCGCCACGGGAGAAGGGCTGGACACCACGCACTTTTCGGTGCTGGATCGTGACGGCAACCGGGTCGCGGCGACCCTGAGTATCAACTATCCTTTCGGCGCCTGCCTGACGCCACCCGGTACGGGGGTGTTGCTGAACGATGAAATGGATGACTTCTCCGCCAAGCCCGGCGCGCCCAATGCCTACGGCCTGGTCGGTGCCGAGGCCAATGCCATTGCGCCCGGCAAGCGGCCGCTGTCGAGCATGTCGCCGACCTTTATCGAAAGCGAGGACGGTGTGGCGATCCTGGGAACGCCCGGTGGCAGCCGTATCATCAGCATGGTCCTGCTGGCCGCGCTTGATCACACCGCCGGCGAGCTGCCGGCGTCCTGGGTCAGCCTGCCGCGCTTTCACCACCAGTACCTGCCGGATGTAATCCAGTACGAAGCGGGTGCGTTTGACGACACGCTGATCGAGGGACTCACGGCACACGGTCACCAGTTGAAGCCGCTGGACTCCGGCTACGGCAACATGCAGGCGGTTTACTGGGACAGGAAAAACCATCGTGTGCATGCCGCCAGTGACCCGCGTGGCATCGGTGCGGCGGCTGTCGAGCCTGTTGACTGAAAAGTTAATTTTCAGCCGCAAACCTGCGGTAAAATAGTCGGTAGGTTGGGCAAAGGAGCAAAGCGACGTGCCCAACACAGATATTGGCTGTTGGGCACGCTACACTTTGCCCAACCTACAAGCCACGACGATAGAGACATCAACGACGTTGCGCAGAGCGCACCCTACGGGCTAACCGGTGCACACAAGGTATTTAAAGGGTAGGGTGTGTTATGCGCCCCGTCCCCTGACTGCGGTAAACTATCCGCATCCCTGGTGGATTCACAAGGAGAACAGGATGACGCAGATCGAGATTTACCTGACCGGGCACTGCCCCTATTGCGTGATGGCCAAACGGCTGCTGGAGAGCAAGGGGCTGGGTTACGAGGTGATCGATATCTCTGCTGACAGGGAGCGCCGCCAGGAGATGCTGAAACGCTCCGGGGGTCGGTACACAGTGCCGCAGATATTCATTAATGGTGAATCGATCGGTGGTTACGACGAGCTGTCCCGTCTCAATGCGGCGGGGCGACTGGAGTGAACGGCCGTAGCCCGGATTGCGCTGCACTGCATCCGGGCTACTGACGTGTTTACTCGGCCGGCTGCCTATCCCAGAACTTCATCCGGTCCCAGAAGCGGCCGCGTTTCTGTTCCCCGGACTCCGTGCCTTCCGTTTCCCCGGCTGAGCTGCCCTTGTCCTTTGCTTTTTGCCCGGCCTTGGCTTCATCCCGATCAGCGTCGCGGTCACGGTCCCGATCCCGGTTATCGTCATCGCGGTCCCGGTCCCGATCGTCGTCATAGCGGTCACGGTCCCGGTCTCGGTCACGATCACGATCATCGTCATAGCGGTCCCGGTCTTTATCCTTGTTCTTGTCTTTATCTTTATACTTGTCCTTCTGTTTTTTACCCTGGTACTCGCCCATGTCACCGTAACCGGCCTCATCGCGCTTGAAGCGTGCCTTCTCGTTGGCGCGTTCCCAGGCCTGGTCGGCCGGGCCCTTTTCACCGCCCTTGGCGGCGAATGATGGCAGTGGCGTCAGCAGCACGGACAGGCTGACAAGCAGTAGGGCTATTGTTCTCATGGAGTCACTCCTTGCAATTCAATAAATTAAATATCGCTGTAGCGAATCGTTGCGATGCTGGTCGGCATTCTAGCGCGATATCTTGCAGAATACAGCGGATGCACAGGCCTGACACACTCTATTGCATCCGATGTCGTGCCCCGATCTGGCCTGCCGCCAGGGCTTCACGCTGTCGGGCGGCCACTCAGCCGGAGACACTGTTCAGATAGACCAGGGCACCGCCAAGCGCGGCAAGCAGCAGGCCCGCGATGCGTATCCACAGGGCGAGGCTGGCCTCAAACCAGGAGACGAACACGGTCATCAGCTGGGGGGCGAGCAGGTACGTCATGCTCTTGACCACCATGATCCAGCCGAACGCGGTGATCACGACCGGCCAGTCGGCCACCCAGACATTGTGCAGGGTTACCACAGTCAGGCCGATGACCAGGATCAGCATGACCATGGGAAAGTATTGGTGGGGATAGCGCAGTGCGTCCCTGGCAAGCTCCGCCCATAGTGTTGCCTGTACGGTGTAGGAGATGCCCAGCAGCAGCACCAGCCAGGCGATGATGGTGGCAACGACTTCCTGCATGCGAGAACCCCGGTTACTTAATCCCGGCCACTGATACCGGGCCGGGAAGACCATCTACTTAAAGTATAGTCAACGCTCAGCGTTCACTTTTGCGGTCGAATTTCATCAACAGGGCGGGCAGGAACAGGAAGTCCATCAGCAGGGCAAGCGAGAGGGTGATGGCCGACAGCAGCCCCATGTCGGCGTTCATCTTGTAGCCGGAAAAGGCCAGCACCAGAAAGCCGGCCACCAGCGTGAGGGTGGTGATCCACATGGCCGTACCCACCGTGCCGAAGGAGTAGCGGATGGCGGCGGCCGGGGCCAGGCCGTCCTCGCGGCGGGCACGCAGGTAATGGCTGAGGAAGTGGACGGTGTCGTCCACCACGATACCCAGCGTCAGCGACACCACCACCGACAGGCCCAGCCCGACCTGCCCGACGATCAGCCCCCAGATACCGAAGGCCATGAAGGCCGGCGCCAGGTTCGGAAACAGGCTGACGACGCCGAACCTCAGGCTGCGTAGCGCGAACACCAGCAGGCCCGAGATCAGTAGCAGTGCAATGAAGGCCGCACCCAGCATGCTGTTGATATTGCGA
This sequence comes from uncultured Ectothiorhodospiraceae bacterium, assembly GCA_947258545.1. Classification (GTDB taxonomy): domain Bacteria; phylum Pseudomonadota; class Gammaproteobacteria; order UBA9214; family UBA9214; genus CAMYJZ01. Next base: position 76,982 of record CAMYJI010000002.1, on the reverse strand, counting down.
CGCGAAATGTGCGCCCAGATCATCGACAGGCCGGAGCCGTGGGTGAGCATGTGCGCCGGGGCATTGGCCTCGAGCCATGCGCGCGCCCGTTCCTCCAGGTCGCGCAGTTCCAGCGTGCTGATGCCCTTGAGGGTGACGATCATGCGCGTGGCCGACTTGTCCAAGTTGATCTGGTTGTTCAGATCGAGCCCGTAGGGCAGGGACATCTCGTAGAGCAGCAGGTACTGGGCGGCGAGCTCGCGCTGTTCTGGCAGGCGGTAGAAGGCCGGGTCGTCGCCATGCAGGTTGCGGTTCAGTCGTTTCATCATGGCGACAATGGTCTGCACGTGACCGACCCGGGGCTGTTCCCGGTACCAGTCGGCGAAGGCCTCGAGCGTGGTCAGGTAGGCCGGCTCGCTGATGCCGCCCGCTTCGCCGGAGTCCAGCGAATACTCGATGATGTGCGCCCCGAGCAGGTTATCCTCCATGAAGTCGGTGGCGATGCGCAGTTCATAACGCGTGTCGAAATACTTTACCCAGTCGTCGCTGAACTCGATCTGCAGCATCCCGGCCGAGGCCACCGCGATGGCGACCCAGGCCGCGCGGTAGAGCGGCACGCGCCGGGCGATGACGAGCACGGCCAGCCGGTCCAGCAGCGGGGTGCTGGCGGTATGCCCTGGCGTGACACGCAGCGGCAGCACGGCCATCAGGGCCGGCAGCAGCAGGATAGAGTACAGCAGGGCGGCGGTCACTCCGATTGCCACGATGTTGCCGAGATCACGGAAGGGCGGGGCATCGGAGAGGTTCATGGTCAGGAAGCCGATGGCCGTGGTCACACTGGTCAGCAAGACCGCCTGGAAATTGATGCGCAGGGACTCGACAATCGCCTGATGGCGGGTCTTTCCCTGACGCAGCTGCTGCATCAGCGTGACCAGGATGTGTATGCTGTCGGCCACCGCCAGGGTCAGGATGATGATCGGGGCGTTGGACGATGCGGGATTCAGCGACATACCCAACCAGCCGGCAATCCCCATGCCGGTCAGCGTGGACACCAGGATGATGACCAGCGCGGCCAGCGTCCCGGTGAGCGAGCGCAGCGCAACACCGGTGATGACGATGAGTACCACGAACATGATGGGCACCAGCGTGCGCATATCATCCTGCACGACCTCGCCAAAGCCGTTGTCGAACATGATCGCACCGGTCAGGTAGATATCAATGTCGGGATGCCGTTCCCTGAAGTTTTTTGCCAGCTGGCGTACGAAGGCAGTGACCTTGGGGACCTCGGCCATGGACGCGCCTGGCATGGGGATGGTCACGTTAATCGCGCTGACATGGCCCGCTGCGGACACCAGCCGGTTGGCCAGTGACGGTTCCGTCAGTGCAATGTCGCGGATCCTGGCAAGGTCGGGATCCGAGAGTCGGCCGGCGTGCTCCACCAGGTCCTCGACGATCAGCTCGTCACCCTCGGCGCGGCTGTGCTGAAAATTGCTGAGAGAATCGACCCTGACCGAGTAGGGTGTCTGCCAGGCGGCCTCGGTCAGTTCCCCGATGGCCTTGAGCGTCTCGCGGGTAAAGACGTTACCGTCCCGGGGGGCAATGACAAACAGCACGTTGTCGATCTTGTTGTAGGTGGCCTCGAGTCGTTCGAGCGCCTGCAGTTGTGGGTTCTGTTCGCTAAAGAACACGCGCAAGTCATTGTTGAAGGTCAGGAAGCGGATGCCACTGCCTGCTGTTGCGACCATCAGCAGCATGGCCAGGATAACCTGCCAGCGGTGCCGGACCGTCCACTGCCCGATGCGCGCACCGAGCTGTGTCATGTCAGTCCCGGCCCCCCGGTTTGATGAGCGCGTGTTCACCGCAGTCCGCGCAGACTGGCTGCCAGCCAGGGTGACAGCAGGGAGACAAGCAACACCAGTGCAAACAGGTCACCCTGCAGGATGTTCAGGACCTGGGCGGTCTCCTGCCATGTCTGTCCCTGCAGGAAATGCCCAAGCAGTAATTCGAATACCAGGGTCAGCGCCACCCAGATAAGCCCGATGGTGAAATACAGGGCGGTGCGCAATCTGCCCAGGCGGGGGATGAAGACCAGAGCGATGCCAAACACCAGTACCGACAGGGTGACCCCGCTCAGGGGCAGGGCTGCCACCTTGCCAAGCCAGGGGGTGAACAGCTGTTCGCGCAAGGCGGCATTGAGGATGGCGGCCAGCAGCATCAGCAGCCAGATGCCTGCGGCCCGTGTCAGGATGCTGGTCATTGACGTGTGCTGTCTCCTGTTGTCATTTGCCATCCAGATACCAGCGATCGTGGAAGGTTGACACCCAGCGTGGTTTGTAGGCCACCAGCAGCGTCATGGCCATGCCGTTCAGGAAGGCCTCGCCGAACATCAGCATGGGGATATAGAGCAGATAGTCTGTGGCCGTGTTGGTAATGCCACGGGTGGCCAGCGTGTGAACCAGGGTCGCGGCCAGGCCGCAGAGCAACATGGCGAGTGCGGCCGCAAGAAAACTGTTGATGAAGATGTAGATGAAAAAATGACGCGGCAGCCAGCGCTGACTGAGTGCCAGCAACAGGCGCGTGGTCAGGATGGGCAGGACACCCATGAGCAGGGCATTGATCCCGAAGGCCTCCCAGCCGGCCGGGCCCTGCCAGGTCGTGATCAGCAGCACCAGGCTGACGGCCAGCAGGGCGAACTGCCAGTCGAACATCAGGGTCAGGGCGGTGACACCAAGCAGGTGATAATTCATCCCCGGCTGGATTCCGGCGCGCAATATCCAGAGTACGGCTACCGCAGCCACGGCGGCGAAATAGACATGCGAGGCCTCGTTCTCGCATATTTTTCTCCACGGTGCGCTCAGCAGGGTGGCTGCAAGCAACACGGCATACGCCAGGGCGGCGCTCCACAGGTAGCTGGCAGGTAACAGGCCGGACGGGATATCCATACTGCAACACTATAGGGGATGGCCTGGCCGGACGCCTTCTGTGTGCCGGGTGATACAGGCTAGCGCTGGCACTCGGGGCAGTAGAAGGTCGCACGCTGGCCCTGACGGATCTCGCGGATCAGGGTGCGGCAGCTGATGCAGGGTTCGCCGCGCTTGCCGTAGACATTCAGCTCCAGCCTGAAGTAACCCGGTTGACCTTCGCTGTTTACGAAATCGCGCAGGGTCGTGCCGCCCTGGGCGATGGAATCATTCAGGACCTCGCGGACGACCTCGACCAGCAGCTCATATTTCTTTTTGCTGATGCGGCCGGCCGCACGCCCGGGATGGATGCCCGCCATGTACAGCGCCTCGTTGGCGTAGATATTGCCGATGCCGACGACGTTGTGGCTGTTCATGATGAAGTTCTTCACGGCGACCTTGCGACCGCGTGACAGTGCATGCAGATAGGCGCCGGTGAAGGCTGACCCGAGTGGTTCCGGCCCCAGGTCGCGCAGCAATTTGTGCTGTTCCGGCGGGCGCCGGGTCCACAGCAGGGCACCGAAGCGGCGCGGGTCGGTGAGCCGCAGTGCCTGCCGGTCGTTGAACACGATGTCGACATGGTCGTGTTTTCCGCCCGCTGTGTCGGCTGCGACGACTCGCAGGCTGCCTGACATACCCAGATGCAGGATGGCGGTGCCGGCATCGGTTGCCAGCAACAGGTACTTGCCGCGGCGACTGACACCAATGATGGTCTGCCCGGTGAACTCCAGGGCCAGCCGCCGGGGCACGGGCCAGCGCAGCCGTGGTTCGCGCACCACGACGCGGGTGACCCGCTTGCCACTGATATGCGGGGCGATACCGCGATGGGTGATCTCGACTTCAGGGAGCTCGGGCATGACAGGATAATAAGCGCAGTGTCCGCCGCGCGCACCCGGTCTCACCTTCTCCCTGCAGGCAAAGGGCCAATGTTCCTGTTGCGCAATAGGCCCGGCGGTATAATTGTAGGAGCGCCGGCCTGCGGCGCGATGATTTATGTACGGTATCGCGGTCAGGGGACCGCTCCTACAATGACAGGGCTTGCCTCTGTAGGAGCCGAATATAAGCGAGCAGTTACGGGTTGGGATCAATTGTGGTGCCGGATTCGGGTGCGGGCTCCGGTTCCAACAGGGTGAACAGGCTGTCTTCCATGCCACTGGTCAGGTGGTACTGGATACCCCAGTCCGGACGGGCAAGGATGAGGTCGGGGCTGCGTGAAACAACCTGCAGGCTCACCGGCTCATCGCGGTCGCGGGTGTGCAGGATCACGCGTTCGGCGGATTCCGAGCCAGTGTAACTTTGTACATACAGGGCCGTGGCCGTCTGCCAGTGATCTATCAGGACTTGCAGGGCGTCGGCGCTGGCATCAGGTCGCTCGGGTTCGAGTTGCCAGTGCCGGTCATCGTCATAGGCCAGGGTCATGTCGGGTAGGTCCAGCCGCGTGATGGGGCCGTGCGTGGCCAGCAATTTGCCACTGACAAAAGTGGCCCATTCGCCATTGATCAGGTGCTGGTACTGGTCGTCTATCAGGTAGACGCTGTCATCGATCCGGGCATAGCGTTTCTGTTCCAGCGCGCCGGTGGCGCCGAAATGGATGGTCAGGGCATTGATGCTCAATGTGGCCCGGGGCGGTTCCATACCCAGTGCGGCCAGGTCCAGAGTGTCGGCCGGGTAGCTGCGCAATGACGTGGCCTTGAGCAGGCGCAACAGAGCGCGCACCTGGAAATCCGCTGCCGGCAGCCGTCGCCCGTTCGTCTCCAGGTACCAGAGGTCACCGTCCTTGCTGAAGGCGAGGGGTGCACGGGTTTGTCGTTCGATATGGATGCTGGTTGCCGCCGCCGGGTCTAGCTGCGTGGTGATCGGCTGCGCTTCGGGTTCGGTTTCGAGCCCGGGCTTGAAATACGCCACCATCAGCAGCGCACTGACCAGCGCGAGTAGTCCCAGGTTGAGGAGGCTGCGTGAACCCATTAGCGGTCGCGCCGTCGCCACCAGATCACCAGACCGGTTACCAGCAACAACAGTGGCAGGCCGATCAGGAAGCCAATGGCGATGCTGGCCTGGGCCGCTGTACCGAGTTCCAGTGTGGTATCCGGTACGGCCTTTATCCGGATGTCGATGAAGGCATCGTCGTGGCTCAGCCAGTGCACCATGTTCAGCCCCAGGTCCAGGTTGCCGGCGTTGCCGAGGTAGGTATTGGCAAGGAAGTCGCCGTCACCGGTGACGATGATGCGTTGCGCGCGGGCCGGCGTGCCGCTGTCATCATCCGTCTCTGCGGCCGGGCTGCGGGTTAGGGCCACACCGATATCCAGCGGCCCGGCGCGCTCGTCGCTGTCCTCGTCGAACTGGATCTCGCCGGCCAGTTCGCCGATCTCGGTCCAGGAGCGGTTCAGCGTCGACAGCAGGGGGGTGGCCTGCCACTGCTCGTGGTCGCGCAGCTCGAGTGCACTGGCCTCCGGGAACACGCTGACCACATTCATTTCGCGGGTGACGTCGTGGTTGGGGTAGGTGGTAACCACCACGAAGGAGGGATTCTCGATGCCGAACATCCGGGTGCTGGCGTCGACGATGATCCCGGGCAGGAATTCGATCCCGAGTCGTTCGGCCAGCGGTTCCAGCCCGGCTGGCCGTCCGGGTTCCGCCATCCACAACAGGTTGCCGCCCTGGTCCACGTAGTCGCCCAGCAGGCTGACCTCGCCCGGCAGCAGGCTGACACGCGGCCCGGCGATCACCAGCAGGTGGGTGCTCTCCGGGATGCCGGTCTCGGCCAGGTTGACCGTCTGTACCCGGATGCCCTGGCGCTCAAGTTCCTTGCCGAAGGCACCCAGGTCGAAGTTGGCATCGCCGTGGGGGTCGCGTTCCCCGTGACCGGAGAGGAACACGACCCAGCGTTCGTCCTGGCGCGAGATGCGCAACAGGCTGTTGGTCAGCTGCTGTTCACCCAGTGTCTGGACGTTCTCGCTACGGCCCTGGTAGCTGACCACCAGTTCGCCATCGTTGCTGATGCCCTGGATGCGCACACGTTCCGGGGCGGTGTCCGGGTTGACGAATTCCAGGGTGATGTCGGGTTTGAAGCGCTGGTAGCTGCCCACCAGGGTCTGGATCTGCCGGCGCAGCAGTTCGTCCTCGCGGGCGAAGGCGGTGATGCTGATGCCGTGCTCCATGTCGTTCAGCAGTTTGCGGGTGTCTTCCGAGATGGTATTGCGGCTCCCGGATGTCCAGTCCGCCTGGTAGACATACTGGGTACTGAGCCAGGCCAGCAGGCCGATGAGGCCGGTGAATAGCAGTGCAAACAGCCAGGATTGCAAGCGCAGCAGCAGGCGTGAACGGCGTGTGATTTCCATGGGCGACTCAGTGTGACAGGCGATCGGCATCCAGGCGGCGGATGCTGAGGCCGAGGAACAGGACGATGATTAACAGGTAGTAGACCACGTCGGTGCTGTGGAACAGGCCTTTCAGCAAGGTCTGGTAGTGGCGCAGCATCGACAGGTAACTGAACAAGCTGCTGGCCTGGCCGTCGCTGTTGCCGGCCCAGTCGATGATCCACAGCAGCAACAGCAGACCGAAGGTGCTGATCGCGGCGATCGTGGGCTGTTCCGTGAGGGCCGACATGAACAGGCCGATGGCGGAAAACGCGCCCAGCAGCAGGGTGAGCCCCAGCAGGCCCGCGGCCAGCTTGCCGAGATCGAGGTCGGTGCCGGCCAGCAGTGCCAGCGGCATCAGGGCCAGCAGGCCCAGCATGATCAGGAAAAAGGACAGGATCCCCAGGTATTTCCCGATAATGATCTCGGTCATGGAGACCGGTGCCGAGAACAGCAGGCTGAGGGTGCGGTTGCGGCGTTCCTCACTGAGCACGCGCATGGTCATCAGCGGTGTGACCAGCAGCAGGACGATGGCCGCGTCGGCCAGCAGCGGGGCGATGATGATATCCGAGACCCCGGGCGCCCCCTCGATGGCGGCCAGGCGCGGCTGCCAGATCAGGTAGCTGTCGATCTGCGACAGAAACAGGTACGCGAGGATGAATTGCACCACGGCCAGTACTGCCCAGGCCAGCGGCGACAGGAACAGGCTGCGCAGTTCGCGTGCGGCGATGGTGAAGATCATCAGGCGGCCTCCTCCGGCGCATCGGCCGTTTGTTCCGAGCAGGTCAGTTCGATGAAGATCTGCTCCAGGGTGCGCCGCTCGGGCGTCAGTTCGTACAGGCGCCAGTGTTTCGAAACCGCCTGCTCGATCAGGGCCTCGGACGGGTCGGTGTCGCGGTAGTGAATACGAATGCGGCCGTCGGGAAGGGACTCCGCCGCGCTGACACCGGGCAGCTGCTGCAGGGTGTCCAGGTCGGGCCTGGCATGAAAGGCGGCGACCAGGCTGGTGGCGTTGAGGCGCTGCTCCAGCCCGGTGATGCTGTCGGCAAACACCAGTTGTCCCTGGTGGATGATCTGTACCCGGCTACAGGTGGCCTGGACCTCGGGCAGGATGTGGGTCGACAGGATGATGCCGTGTTCCTCGCCGAGTTCGCGCACCAGGGCGCGGATCTCGCGGATCTGGATGGGATCGAGGCCGACCGTGGGTTCATCGAGGATCACCACGGCGGGGGTGTGGATGATGGCCTGGGCAATACCCACGCGCTGCCGGTAGCCCTTTGACAGGTTGCCGATCAGGCGTCGGCCGACATCGCCCAGGCCGCAGCGCTCCTTGGCGGTCCTGACCGCCCGGTCCCGCTGGCCGCGCGCAACGTGGTGCAGGCGAGCGCAGTAGGTCAGGTATTCGTCCACCGTCAGTTCGCGGTAGACCGGGGGTTGTTCTGGCAGATAGCCGATCTCGGTCTTGGCGCGCTTGGGGCTGTCCAGCAGGTCGATGCCATGCACGCTGATGCTGCCGGCGCTGGGCGCCAGGTTGCCGGTGATTATCTGCATGGTGCTGGACTTGCCCGCCCCGTTTGGTCCCAGAAAGCCCAGCACCTCGCCCTTGGCGAGTTCAAAGCTGACATCCTGGACGGCGCAGGTATGGCCGTAATATCGGTAGAGATGTTCGACGTGAACCAGTACTTCCTTTTGCATATGCTCGCCGCTCCAACGGATTCACTGTTTGCAAGTCGCGCGAATTATAATACCTATTCACGTCTTGTTGCCGGTTTTCCATGTCGTCAGCGTATTTCACGCCCAGGCCGGAATGCACCGGATGTATAAAAGGTCAGGCGATGTGGCTGGGAGTTGATACCGGCGGTACCTTTACCGATTTCGTCGTGTTCGACGGGCAGTCGTTGCGCGTGCACAAGGTGTTGTCCACACCCGGGGCGCCGGAGCAGGCCATCCTGCAGGGGATTGCCGATCTCGGGCTGTCCATGGATTCGCTGCAGATGGTGCATGGCTCGACGGTGGCGACCAATGCCGTGCTCGAGCGCAAGGGTGTGCGCACCCTCTATATCACCAATCGTGGCCTGCGCGATGTGTTGACCATTGGTCGTCAGGCGCGCCGTGAACTCTATAACCTGCAGCCGCAGCCGGTGCCGCCGCCGGTCCCGCGCGAGTTCTGTCTGGAGGTGGGGTCACGCCTGGGCGCAAACGGGGAACGGGTGTCCGCGCTGAGTACAGCGGACCGGGAACTGATCGAGGAACAGCTGCGCCGGTTGCAGCCACAGGCCGTGGCAATCAACCTGCTGTACTCCTTCCTGGATGACAGCGATGAACGCCGCATCGAGTCGTGGTTGCCCGAGGGGCTGTTTGTGTCGCGCTCCTCCGAGGTGCTGCCGGAGTACCGCGAATACGAACGCGGCATTGCCACCTGGCTGAATGCCTGGGTCGGACCCCTGGTGGACGGTTATCTGCGTCGCCTGCAGCAGGCACTGGCCCCGGCCCCGATCAGCGTCATGCAGAGCTCGGGCGGGACGGTCAGTGCCGGACAGGCCGGGCGCAAGGCAGCGCACCTGCTGTTATCCGGCCCGGCGGGGGGACTCATGGGCGCGCGCTTTATCGGCCAGCAGGCTGGCACCAGCCGGCTGCTGACCCTGGACATGGGTGGGACCTCGACCGACGTGGCCCTGATCGAGGGTGATATCCGGCTGACCTCCGAGGGTCATATCGGGCCCTGGCCGGTGGCCGTGCCGATGGTCGACATGCATACCATCGGGGCGGGGGGTGGTTCGATCGCCGCCCTCGACAGCGGGGGGTTGCTGCAGGTCGGGCCGGAATCGGCCGGTGCGGCCCCGGGTCCTGCCTGTTACGGGCAGGGCGGGGTGCTGCCCACGGTGACCGATGCCAACCTGATGCTGGGGCGCCTGCAGGCGGATGCCTTCCTCGGTGGCGCTATGACGCTGGATACCGAAGCCGCCAGGCAGGCTGTGGCAACGATCGCGACGGTATTGGATATCGAGGTCGAGGCCGCCGCGCATGGCATTATCGAGATTGCCAATGAACACATGGCCCAGGCCCTGCGGGTGATCTCGGTGCAGCGCGGCGTGGACCCGCGCGACCATGTGCTGGTGTCCTTCGGTGGCGCCGGCGGCCTGCATGTCTGCGCCCTGGCCGAGGCGCTGGGTATGCGGCGTGCCCTGGTCCCCGTGCATGCCGGGGTATTGTCGGCGCTGGGCATGCTGGCGGCACCGCGGGCACGCCAGCTATCGCACACCCTGACGGGGGTGCTGGATGACTTCGCCGAGGCAGACCTGCAACGACAGTTGCAGGCGCTGGCCGACACGGGGATCGCGGCCCTGACCGCGGAAGGGGTCGCGGTGCGGGACATCGCGAACGAATTCAGTCTGGACCTGCGCTACCAGGGGCAGTCGTTTACCCTGACCCTGCCCTGGCAGGGGCTGGGCCCCACCCGGGAGGCCTTTCATCGTGAGCATGAACTACGCTACGGGCATCGCCTGAGCACCGCGGTCGAGCTGGTGAATATCCGTTGCAGGCTGCACGGCCAGCCACCGGAGATCACGCTGCCGGGCCTGGCCGTGGCGAATGCCCGACAATCCCCCGGCCGCCTTGTGCGGTTGGCCGGTTACGAAAAGCCGGTGCCGGTCTGGCCGCGGGAGTCGCTGAGCGCCGCCCAGGAGATGGCCGGTCCGGCCCTGATAACGGAAACGGTCGCCACCACCTACCTGCCGGCCGGCTGGACCTGCCGTGTGGACCCCATCGGCAACCTGTTGCTGGAACGGGTCTGATTTCCCTGATAACGGTGCCCGCGGCATGATCCTCGGGCAGGCGTCCGGTGGCACTGTGCTAAACTATCGCCTGATAATCTCCTCATGGTGTATTGCTAATGATTGATGTTGTGCTGGAATTCCTGAGCGGCGGCGGGGTGACCCGTCTGTCGACCGCTGCCCTGGTGATTGTGGGCCTGGTCCTGACCCAGGTGACGATTGCCGCCGTCACCATCTACCTGCACCGGCACCAGGCCCACCGGGCGCTGGACCTGCATCCGCTGGTCAGTCACTTCTTCCGTTTCTGGCTATGGATGACGACCGGCATGGTGACAAAGGAATGGGTCGCTGTGCATCGCAAACACCATGCGAAATGCGAAACGACGCAGGATCCGCACAGCCCGCGGATACTCGGAATCCGTACGGTGTTATGGCGCGGCGCCGAGCTTTACCAGCGGGAGGCCGCCAACGACAAGACCCTGGCGCACTATGGCCACCTGACCCCCGATGACTGGCTGGAACGGCGCCTGTATGCGCGCTTCCCCTGGCTGGGTGTTGCGCTAATGCTGGTATTGGATATCGCCCTGTTCGGCGTTGCCGGCCTGGTGCTGTGGGCGGTGCAGATGCTGTGGATTCCCTTCTGGGCGGCCGGTGTCATCAATGGTGTGGGCCACTGGTGGGGTTACCGCAACTACGAGACCCGCGATGCCGCCCGCAACATCACACCGCTCGGTATTTTGATCGGTGGCGAGGAACTGCATTCCAACCACCATGCCTTTCCGTCATCGGCCCGGTTTTCCAGCAAGTGGTGGGAATTCGACCTGGGCTGGACCTATATTCGCCTGCTGGCATTGCTGGGACTGGCCCAGGTCAAGCGGGTGGCGCCGCACCGGCCGGTGATCGTGGAGCGCAAGGAAATCATCGACCTGGACACCGTGCGCGCCGTGGTGCTCAGCCGTATGTATGTCATGGCCAGTTACGCCCGGGAGGTCATCCGGCCAGTACTCCGTGAGGAGCGCCGTGAGGCCGATGGTTCCCGCCGGCGGTTGTTGCGCCGAGCACGCGGCCTGCTGATCCGCGAGGCTGCCCTGATCGACGTGGCGGCGCGCGGGCGCCTGGAGCGGGTCCTCGAAGGATTCAACAAGCTGCGGGTTGTCTACCAGTACCGCCAGCAGTTGCAGGCGGTTTGGGCGCGCCAGGCAATCAGCCAGGAACAGCTGCTGAAGGGGCTCCAGGAATGGTGCCAGCAAGCCGAGGCAACCGGCATCACGGCACTGCAGGAGTTCTCGCAGCGCCTGCGCGGCTACAGCCTGCAACCGGCATGAGTTAATCTTTGCGAAAAATCTGTCTCACAGCGGAGCCGCGGAGGACGCAGAGAAATACCATTTCCAGTGAATAAAATAATTATTTTCACCCACCCTAAGGCGGGAATCCATATGCATTGGCAAGGTCCGTTATTTACATAAAATTCCTGCCAACCTGGAATTAATGACGGTTTTAAACAATGATTTTTTTACTCTGTGTTCTCTGCGTCTCCGCGGTGAGATATTTTATTTTTTTGCGCTTTCTACAACTACACCCAGAGCGGTCGAATAATTGGCCGTGCTTGATAGAGCAATAAAAAAACCCGGCAGTGCCGGGTTTTTTATGATTCATGTAAGCCGTTCAGTTACTTGATCTTGGCTTCCTTGTACATCACGTGCTTGCGGACCACCGGGTCGAATTTCTTGATTTCCATCTTTTCTGGCATGTTGCGCTTGTTCTTGGTGGTGGTGTAGTAGTGACCGGTGCCGGCACTGGATACGAGTTTAATTTTGTCACGCATATCGATTGCTCCTAGACCTTGTCACCGCGGGCGCGGATGTCGGCCAGCACGTTGGTGATGCCCAGCTTGTCAATGATACGCATTCCCTTGGAGGAGACACGCAGTTTCACCCAGCGTTTCTCGTCTTCCACCCAGAAGCGGTGATCGTGCAGATTGGGCAGAAAGCGCCGGCGCGTTTTGTTATTGGCGTGGGAAACGTTGTTGCCGCTTTGCGGGCGTTTTCCCGTGACCTGACAGACTCTGGACATGGCTGATATTCCTGTTTACTGCTGGCATTGTAAAAATGAGCGCGCTTTTATAGCAGCTTGCCCCACTACCCGCAAGTCGGGGGCAGGTGCCGGGCAGGCGGCATACCCGCAGTATATTTTGTATCGCATTGAATTGATTAATTATTATTGTTATATTGCTGCGCTGTGATTGGATTAACCAAAGTCAGGTAAAGGGGCTTACCGGCATGGCCGGAAAAAAGGGACAGCTGCATCTGGTGCTGATCAGCCTGCATGGCCTGATCCGCGGCCATGACCTGGAACTGGGTCGCGATGATGACACCGGTGGCCAGATCCGTTACGTCGTGGAGCTGGCCCGCGCCCTGGGTGAGCGTGACGATGTCGCGCGGGTGGACCTGCTGACACGGCGGGTGCTGGACTCGGCGGTCAGCGCGGATTATGCCCGCCGTCACGAGCGCCTCACCAACGAGGTCAGTATTGTCCGCATCGACTGCGGTGAAGATGCCTACATCCCCAAGGAACAGTTGTGGGATTACCTGGACACCTTTGCAGACAATGCCCTGAGCTATATCCGTGAGAACCGGCTGACGCCGGATATTATTCACAGCCATTATGCGGATGGTGGTTATGTCGGTATCCGGCTGTCCAGCCTGCTGGGTATCCCGCTGGTGCATACCGGCCACTCGCTGGGGCGCGTGAAGCGCCAGCGCTTGCTGGCAAGCGGTCTGAAGCGGGATGAAATCGAACGCAGCTACAACATCTCCCGGCGCATCGAGGTTGAGGAGGACGTACTGGGTGCGGCTGACCTGGTGATTACCAGTACCCACCAGGAAATAGAGGAACAATACGGGCTCTACAATTACTACCAGCCGGAGCAAATGAAGGTCATTCCGCCGGGTACGGAACTGGACTTGTTTTTCCCGGCGGACGGCAGTGAACAGGACAGTCCGATGCAGCGCGAGCTGGCGCGCTTCCTCAACCAGCCGGACAAGCCAATCATCCTGGCGCTGTCGCGTCCGGATGCACGCAAGAACCTGGGCACTCTGCTCGAGGTGTACGGTGAGTCCGCGGAACTGCAGCGGGCCGCCAACCTGGTGATTGTGGCCGGAACCCGGGACGATGTCCGGGAAATGAACAGCAGGCCACAGGAGGTGCTAACCGATCTGCTGCTGACCATTGACCAGTATGACCTGTATGGCAACGTGGCCTACCCCAAACACCATCAACTGAATGATGTGCCGGTCCTGTATCGCCTGGCGTCTGCCAGTGGCGGGGTATTTATCAATCCCGCACTGACCGAGCCGTTTGGACTGACCCTGATCGAGGCGGCAGCCAGCAGGCTGCCGATCGTGGCAACCGAAGACGGCGGGCCGCGCGATATCACCGCCAATTGCAATAACGGCTACCTGGTCGATCCACTCGACAAGGCGGCCATCGGCAAGGCCCTGCTGAAGATACTCAGTGATACGAAGACCTGGCAGACGCTGGCTGACAACGGCCTTGAGGGGGTGCGGCGCCACTATTCATGGCAGGCGCACGTGGATCAGTATATGGAGGCGCTGCACGCAATATTGAGGCGGGTCGAGGCGCCGGCCCGTCAGCCACCGCTGCGTCGGCCATCGCTCTACCACGATCGGGCAATATTTACCGATCTTGACCAGAACCTGCTGACTGATCCGAAGTCGCTGGCGAGCTTTATCAGTGTGATGCGGGAAAACCGCAAGTGTGCAACCTTCGGTATTGCCACGGGACGTCGGTTGGATGCCGCGCTGCGCATAATGAAGCAATACGGTATTCCACAACCCGATGTGCTGATCACCAGTCTGGGTACGGCAATCCACTATGCCCCGCGCCTGACTGCCGATTATGCCTGGGTGCAGCACATCGACCATCTTTGGAACAAGCCTGCAGTATTGCGAATTCTTACGGATCTGCCGGGCATCAAGCTGCAGCCCAAGATCGAACAGAGCCGTTTCAAGATAAGCTATTACATCGACCCTAATCATGCGCCGGGTCTGGAGGAAATCAACAGCCTGCTGCACCAGCATGAGCAGGCTGTTTCGGTCTTCATGTCTTTTGGTCAGTTTCTCGATATCGTGCCGGTCCGGGCATCGAAGGGCTTCGCGCTGCGCTGGTTCGCCGACCAGTGGGAGATCCCGCTGGAGCATATCCTGGTTGCCGGCGGATCCGGTGCCGACGAGGACATGATGCGTGGTAATACTATGGCGGTAGTCGTCGCCAACCGTCACCATGAGGAGCTCTCGGCGCTGGTTGATATAGAGCACATCTATTTCGCAACAAAGCCATATGCGGCGGGCATACTCGAGGCGATTAGACACTACAGGTTCTTCCGCGATTGCGGTGTGGCCGAGGCATGACCACCCGTGTGCTGCTGTGTTCCGATCTCGATCGGACCTTGCTCCCCAATGGAACGCAGCCGGAGTCGCCTGCAGCCAGGACGAATTTCACCCGGTTCGTGTCGAGGCCGGAAGTGACGCTGGTGTATGTGTCCGGCAGGCACCGTGAACTGATTGAGCAGGCGATTGCAGACTATCGGTTGCCACGCCCGGACTTTGTGATCGCTGATGTGGGAACCACGATCTATGCAGTGAATGAAGAGGGCTGGCACCTGCAGCAGGCCTGGCAGGTAGAAATAGCACCGGACTGGGGCGGCCTGCAGCATGCCGATATCAGTGCGCTGCTTGCCGGCAACCGGCTGCTCCGGCTGCAGGAATCCGTTAAACAAAATATTCATAAATTGAGTTACTACGTGCCGCTGTATGCCGACCATGTTGCATTGCTGGATGAAGTCGGGCAGTGCCTGGCGCAGCACAATGTCAGTGCAAGCCTGGTGTGGAGTGTTGATGAGCCTGCCGGGATCGGCTTGCTGGATGTGCTGCCGGCGCGGGCAAACAAATTGCACGCGGTTGAATTTCTGATGCAGCAGCACGGGTTTTCGTATGCGGAAACCGTGTTTGCCGGGGACAGCGGTAATGATCTGCACGTACTCGCAAGCCCCATCCAGGCAGTACTGGTGGCCAATGCCAGTGAGGAGGTTCGAGTGGCAGCACTGCAACAGGCTGCTGCACAGGGCCATTCCAGCCTGCTGTATCTGGCCCGCGGAGGTTTGCTCGGCATGAACGGTAATTACAGTGCCGGGGTGCTGGAGGGTGTGTTGCATTTTATACCGCAGACAGGGGAGTGGATGGGGCAGCAACGGACGGGCCTGGTGAAATGAACGATTTTAGAGGCCAGCGTCCGCTGATATTCGGAGAGGTTCTGTTCGACCGGTTTCCCGACGGCAGCGTGGTGCTTGGCGGTGCGCCCTTCAATGTTGCCTGGCACCTGCAGGCCTTTGGCATGGCGCCCCTGTTTATTTCCCGGGTGGGGGATGATGCCCTCGGCCGCCGGATACGCGATACCATGCATGCCTGGGAGATGGATGCCTCCGGCCTGCAGCTCGATTCCACGCACCCTACCGGCGGTGTCGATATCCGCATCGAGGATGGCGAGCCGGCTTTCGATATCGTCGACAATCAGGCCTATGACTTCATCGATCCCGACGCCATGCCACCGCTGCCGGTCGGCGCGCTGGTCTACCACGGTAGTCTTGCAGTCCGCAATGCCGGCTCCGGGCGGGCATTGCAGCAGCTGCAACAGGGCAGGGACCCGCAGCGGCTGGTTGACGTCAATCTGCGCCCTCCCTGGTGGCGGCGGGATACCATCATGTCGCTGCTGCAGGGCGCGCGCTGGATAAAGCTCAATGAAGCCGAACTGGCGCAGCTGGTACCGGAGGCGGATGTACTCCAGGCACAAATGCGGCACTTGCTGGAACAATGCGGGGCCGAGATGGTGATTGTCACTCGCGGGGCTGCAGGTGCCGTGGTATTAGTGTCTTCCGGCGAGGAATTCAGCGTCGTGCCGCAGGACCAGGGCGAGATTATCGACACGGTGGGTGCGGGCGACGCCTTTACCAGCGTGGTGACGCTGGGATTGCTGCGCGGCTGGAGTCTGCCCTTGATGCTGGAGCGTGCCCAGGCCTTTGCCTCGGCCATCACGGGCATACGTGGTGCAACGTGCAACGATCCCGGATTTTACCAACCCTTTATTGAGAACTGGAAACTGATATGACACTGGATGATGCCTTTTTCGAAGCGCTTGCCGGCTACATGCAGCAGGAGCGCAAACAGGCTCACCGGGTGTGGCATTACCTGCTGGAAATGAAACGGGCATTACTTCTGCGCAGTGATGTGGAGGATGCGCTGGTCGATTTGTGTGCGCAGCCGGGCGGGGACAGCCTCCACGATACCCCGCTGGAAAAATTACTCGGCCGGGTGCAGGAAGCGGCGGTCGATGATGTCTGGATCTACCTGGCACTGCGGGTGCGCGTTGGCCGCTGGGAATATCTACGGGTGCACCTGGATACCATGAGCATTGAACGCATCACTGTTAGCAAGTTCCTGTATTTCAAAGAAAACCTGATAAACGGGGGGCAGGATCCCTGGAGTTGGGAGCTGGAGATCGACCTGGAGCCGTTTGCACGCGAGTTCCCGAAGATGCACGAGGCACGCTCCATCGGCCGCGGGGTTGAGTTTCTGAACCGTCGCCTGTCCAGCCGCCTGTTCGAAGACCTGGGTAAGGGAGACAAACGGCTACTGGACTTCCTCAGGGTGCACAGTTACCGGGAACAGCAACTGATGCTGAACCAGACCGTCAGGGACGTGCGGGGGCTGCGCAGCACACTGCGTGCTGCAGATGATTACCTGGCGGGTGTGGATCACACCGCAGGCTGGGGCGAGGTGTGCAGCGAGCTGCGGACCATGGGATTCGAGCCCGGCTGGGGGCGGGACACGGCGCGTATGCGTGAAACCATGCAACTGTTGCTCGATATCCTCGAGGCGCCGTCGCCAGACAACCTGGAGAAGTTCCTGGCGCGCATCCCGATGATCTTTTCCATAGCCATCCTGTCGCCGCACGGCTGGTTTGGTCAGTCCGATGTACTGGGGCGTCCGGATACCGGTGGGCAGGTGGTCTATATTCTTGACCAGGTGCGCGCCCTGGAGCAGGAAATGCGCCACCGCCTCGCGGACCAGGGCCTCGATATCGAACCGCAGATCCTGGTGGTGACGCGTCTCATCCCCATGGCCGAGGGGACTTCCTGTGACCAGCGCATGGAGCTGATCACCGGGACGCGCAATGCCCGAATCCTGCGCGTCCCCTTCCTGAATGCCGCTGGCAAGGTACTGCCACACTGGATATCCAGGTTCGAGGTCTGGCCGTACCTGGAACGCTTCAGTCTCGATGCCGAACGCGGGGTGCTGGCCGAACTCGGGGGACGCCCGGATCTTATTATCGGCAACTACTCGGACGGCAACCTGGTGGCGTCGATCATGTCGCAACGGCTTGGGGTGACGCAGTGCAATATCGCGCACGCCCTGGAAAAAACCAAATACCTGTATTCCGACCTCTACTGGAAGGACAATGAAGAGCAGTATCACTTTTCCTGCCAGTTCACCGCTGACCTGATAGCGATGAACAAGGCGGATTTCATTATCACCTCTACCTACCAGGAAATCGCGGGAACGGAGGGCAGTGTGGGGCAGTATGAGGCACATGCTGCCTATACCATGCCGGGGCTGTACCGGGTGGTGCACGGCATCGATGTCTTCGATCCGAAATTCAATATCGTCTCGCCGGGGGCAGACCCGGAAATCTATTTTCCCGCGACCGGTACCGAGCGGCGATCAAGCCACCTGCATGAGGAATTTGAGGAACTGCTGTTTGGTCGCCAGACCCGACCGGATATCCGTGGTGTAGTGGAGCACCGTGACAGGCCCATCCTGTTCACCATGGCGCGCATGGACCATATCAAGAATATTACCGGCCTGGTGAAATGGTATGCGGAGTGCCCCGATTTACGCGCCGAGGCAAATCTGCTGGTGGTCGCCGGGCATATCGACCCGGCCCAGGCCGCCAGTGCAGAGGAGTACGAACAGATTCAGTACATGCACCGACTGATGGATGAGTATGAGCTGGATGGCCAGGTCAGGTGGTTGGGCATGTACCTGGAGAAGGCCTTTGCCGGCGAGTTGTATCGCGTTATCGCCGACCATGGCGGTGCCTTTGTCCAGCCGGCACTGTTCGAGGCGTTCGGGCTTACAGTCATCGAGGCCATGGGTACCGGACTGCCAACATTTGCGACCTGTTTCGGTGGCCCCCAGGAGATTATCGAGGACGGCGTATCCGGTTTTCATATTGATCCCAATCATGGCAGTGCCGCGGCGCAGCAAATGGCGGATTTTTTCGCGCGCTGCCGGCGGGACTCTGAGGAGTGGCGGCGTATTTCGCAGGGCGCCCTGCAGCGGGTTAACGAGCGCTATACCTGGAAAGGGTATGCTGAACGCCTGATGACCCTGTCCCGGGTGTACGGTTTCTGGCGTTATGTAACCGACCTGGAGCGGGCCGAGACGCAGCGCTACCTGGAAATGTTCTACACCCTGCAGTTCCGTCCGCTGGCCAATGCCATGCGGCACTGACAGCGGGCTATATCTGCCCGCGCTCTGCCAGTGACACGCTTTCTGCGTCACCGATGACCAGGTGGTCGAGTACCCGGATGTCCACCAGTGCCAGGGCATCGACCAGGCGGCGGGTGAGCTGGATGTCGGCGCGGCTGGGTTCGGCCACGCCGGAGGGGTGATTGTGGGCGAGGATCACCGCGGCGGCATTGTGTTGCAGGGCCTGCCGGACCACCTCGCGCGGGTGTACGCTGGCGCCATCGATGGTGCCACGGAAGAGTTCTTCAAAGGCGATCACCCGGTGGCGGTTGTCCAGGAACAGGCAGGCGAAGACCTCGTGGCGGTAGTGGCGCAGGCGGCTGCTGAGGTAGCGACGCGTCATGCCGGGATTCTCCAGGACGTCCTCGCGCTGTAGCTGCGCCTGCATGTGGCGGCGCGCCAACTCCAGCACCGCCTGCAACTGGGCATAGGTGGCGATGCCCAGCCCGTGCATGCCGCAGAAGCGGCGCCGGTCCGCTTCCAGCAGGGGACGCAGCCCCCCGAAGGCCTGCAATAACTCCCGGGCCAGATCGACGGCGGTTTTTCCGTTGACGCCGGTGCGCAGGAAAACGGCAAGCAACTCGGCATCGGACAGGACGGCCGGGCCGTGGGCGAGGAGCCTTTCACGCGGCCGTTCAGTGGCCGGCCAGTCGCGGATGCTGTGCATGATGGTCTCCCTACCATAAACGCGCCCGGCTGGACCTGAATGTGAACGACTAACTGCAGAGACACGGAGGACGCAGGAAAAAAGCTTAGTGCAATGGCAGCACACAGATAAACACGGAAAAGCCCCTTTCTGCTGTAGGAATTTCCCATGGGCAGTTATCGCATTACTCTGTGTGCTCCACGCCTACACAGTGGGAACAATCCGCAATCTGCGGCCGCCGGGCCATGTCCGCAGCTTGGGGTCTTCTGTTAAACTGCTGTCTAATGAATACGTTATCCGGTAAACACATCCTGCTGGGTGTCACCGGCGGGATCGCCGCCTACAAGAGTGCCGAGCTGGTCAGGCGCCTGCGCGAGCAGGGCGCCGAGGTGCGTGTGGTGATGACGGCCGCTGCCCGTGAGTTCATCACCCCACTCACCCTGCAGGCGTTGTCAGGTCAGCCGGTGCACAGCGACCTGCTGGATCCACGGGCCGAGGCGGCCATGGGGCATATTGAACTGGCCCGCTGGGCCGATGTACTGCTGGTGGCGCCGGCCACGGCAGACTTCATTGCCCGGCTGGTACAGGGCCGCGCCGATGATCTGCTGGCGGCGGTGTGCCTGGCATGTGAGGCATCGCTGGCCGTGGCGCCGGCGATGAACCGTGCCATGTGGCAGCAGCCGGCCACACAGGACAATCTGGAGACCTTGCGCGCGCGCCGGGTGCACGTGCTGGGCCCCGCCACGGGCAGCCAGGCCTGCGGAGAGACCGGGCCGGGACGGATGCTCGAGCCCGAGGAGCTGGCCCGCCAGCTGGACGGGCTATTCCAGGGGGGTGCCCTGGCCGGTCGCCGGGTGCTGGTGAGCGCCGGGCCGACGCGCGAGGCCATCGACCCGGTGCGCTATATCAGCAACCGTAGCTCGGGCAAGATGGGCTATGCCGTTGCCCGTGCGGCCGCCGAGGCAGGGGCACGGGTCACACTGGTCACCGGGCCGGTCGCGCTGGCGCTGCCGGAGCAGGTGAATGGCATCCAGGTGGAGACGGCGGAACAGATGCATGCCGCCGTGATGGAGCATATCGCGGACACGGATATCTTTATCGCGGCCGCCGCTGTTACGGATTACCGGCCGCAGAGCGTGGCCGGACAAAAGATCAAGAAATCCACTGCCGGGATGACCCTGGCGCTGGAATCCAATCCCGATATTCTGGCCACCGTCGCTGCATTACCGGAGCCGCCGTTTACGCTGGGCTTTGCCGCCGAGACCGATTCGCTGGAGGCAAACGCACGCAACAAGCTGCGCGCCAAGTCGCTGGACATGATCGCCGCCAATGTCGTTGGTCCCGGCCAGGGCTTCGAGGTGGATGACAATGCCCTGCAGGTCTTTTGGGACGGGGGTGAGCGACAACTCGGACGGACCCGCAAGACCCGCCTGGCACGACAACTGGTGGCGCTGCTCGCGGAACGCTACCAGGCTAAATACAACACGGACTCGGTGATAAAACTGCATGCAAAAGATTCAGCTTAAGATACTGGACCCGCGACTGGGCAATGAATTCCCGATGCCGCACTATGCCACCGACGGTGCGGCCGGCATGGACATGCGCGCATGTGTGGAGGCGCCCCTGGAGATAGCGCCCGGCGACACCGAGTTGATCCCGACCGGCATGGCCATCCATATCGAAGAGGCCGGGCTGGCGGCCATGTTGTTGCCGCGTTCCGGGCTTGGGCACAAGCACGGGATCGTACTGGGCAACCTGGTGGGCCTTATCGACTCGGATTACCAGGGGCAGGTGTTCGTTTCCTGCTGGAACCGTGGCAAGGAATCGTTTACGGTGCAACCCGGCGAGCGCATTGCCCAGATGGTGATCGTGCCCGTGGTGCATGCCGATTTCGAGGTGGTCAAGGAATTCACGATCACGGAGCGTGGAGAGGGTGGGTTTGGCCATACCGGGCGGCATTGATCGCTAATTAATCGGGTCGGGTTGTCGATAACAACCTAGGGTTATTCGGAAACCACCATGAAACTGACACCATCCAGTTTATTCAAATCCAGGCAGGCCAAGGGCGATGCGCCATTGCCCGAGGCCGGGTCCGCAGCGGCGAAACCGGCCATCAAGATACGACGCGCCAGCCTGTCCACCGTCAAGCTGCAGATCATGATCGCCGCCGTGGTGGTGCTGGCGGTGCTCACCGTGTTCATTTTTCAGTTCTCGGCCATGTATATCTCGCGGACCATCGACCAGGACAGCAGAAGGTTGACCGAGCAGTTTGCGGCGCAGGTCGTGACTCTGGTGGACATCTACAGTTCCAGCATCGACCGCCTGGCCAGGGACCCGGCTATCGCCAGGATGTTGATGGCCGGGGATGAAGCGGCCCTCAGGAAGCGGGGAGCGATGCTCACCACCCTGTTTCCGGCGGCCATCAATGTGCAATTGCTGCCTCCCGGGATCGATCAGGTTAATCCGGATGCGACGCCGCCCCTGAGTTATGCGGCGCTGGCCCAGATGCGTGAGGCTGAGGATCGTGAACAGCCACCGCTGGCCGAGGTCCATCTGTTCAATACGCACAATCGGCATATCAATATCGTCCGGCGGGTCACGGACCCGTTCGGTGACGCGGTGGTCGGTCTGGTCATGCTGTCGCTTTCAGGCGAGGTGCTTGCCGGGATCCTGGGCAGTGAGCATCCGCTGAACGGCTACGTGGAATTGCAGCAGACGGGTGCCAAGGGTGCGCCGGCAACGATCAGCCGTAACGGGGACGTCGAATTCAGGGACGGGGAGCCGGTTGCCATCAACCCTGTCAAGGGCAGCCTCTGGCAGGTCGCCTACTGGCCGACGGAGAGCAGCGCCGCCTTTCTGACCAGGATCAGCCTGTGGGTGATTGTTGCTTTCCTGGTGATGGCTGCAGTCATGGCCGCGATAACGCTGATGTTGTTCAGGCGGCTGTCGGGGGCGTTGAACCAGGACCAGATCAACCTGGTCAACCTGGCCAAGGATGTTCGCGACGGACAGCTCCGGCCTGAATACCCCTGTGGCCTTAACGAGATGCAGGAAACGATGGAGTTCATCACGCGCATTATCGGTATTTCCAAGGCCCAGGATGAGCAAAAGCACTACGAGCGGCATCAGCCAGAGGCAGCGGCTGCCGTGAACGAGGTCGAGGTCGAGGACGAGGTTGAGGTCGAGGTCGAGGAGGAGTTCGAGGAGGCTGCGGCCGCTGGGACCGGTCAGCATATCGGCCTGCTTGAGATGTCACCCGACTATGAGGTCTTGCGCGGGGACAGCATGATAGTGGAAGAGGGCCCGCTGGAATTTACATCGGAGGATGAAACAGAAGCCAGTATAGATGCATCAATATTTCGTGCCTATGACATACGCGGTGTTGTGAATCAGACCCTGACACCTTCAGCAGTAAAGCAGATTGGCCGTGCCATCGGCAGTGAGGCCATCCAGCGGGGACGTAATACCGTTGTGGTCGGGCGTGACGGACGGCTGTCCGGACCGGCGCTCTCCCAGGCGCTGATCGCGGGGTTGACCGCCACCGGTTGTGATGTATTGGACATCGGTGTGGTCCCCACGCCGGTACTTTACTTCGCCGCCAATTATCTCGATGCCCACCAGACCGGAGTGATCGTCACCGGTAGTCACAATCCCCCGGACTACAACGGCCTGAAGATCATGATCGACGGCGAGACCCTGTCTGGAAATTCAATTCAACACCTGCGTGAGCGCATCGAGGCCGGTAATTTCATATCCGGCGAGGGCAAGGTGGATGTAATGGATATCATCCCCGATTATATCGCGCGCATCGGCAGCGACGTGAAACTGGAACGGCCCCTCAGGGTGGTGATCGACTGCGGAAATGGCGTTGCCGGTGCCGTCGCCCCGCAACTGCTTAAGGCGATTGGCTGCGAGGTCACCGAACTGTTTTGTGAAGTCGACGGCAACTTCCCGAACCATCACCCGGACCCGAGCAAACCCGAGAACCTCGAGGACCTGATCGAAACGGTCAAGCGAACCCAGGCCGATGTCGGGTTGGCCTTCGACGGTGACGGTGACCGGCTTGGCGTGGTTACCACTGAGGGTAATATAGTCTGGCCGGACCGGGTGCTGATGCTGTTTGCCGAAGACGTCCTGGACCGCAACCCCGGTGGTCAGATCATCTATGACGTGAAGTGTTCGCGTTTCCTCGACGGCATAATCCGCCAGCATGGCGGCGAGCCGCTGATGTGGAAGACCGGCCATTCATTCATCAAGGCCAAGATCAAGGAGACCGGTGCGCTGCTGGCCGGGGAGATGAGCGGCCATATCTTCTTCAAGGAGCGCTGGTATGGTTTCGATGACGGCCTGTATGCCTCAGCGCGGTTGCTCGAGATTCTGGGCAAGGATGAGCGCCCCGCCACCGAGGTGTTCGCCGACCTGCCTGACAGCCTCAATACGCCGGAACTCAATATCACCATGCAGGAGGGTGAACCGCCCGGGTTCATCGAACGCTTGCTGGCCAGTGCGCATTTTGAGGGCGCGCAGGTCACCACCATCGATGGCCTGCGGGCCGAGTTCGAGGATGGCTGGGGCCTGGTGCGTGCGTCGAACACTACGCCTGTGCTGGTGTTGCGTTTCGAGGCGGATAACCAGGCAGCGTTGACGCGCATCATGGAGGAATTCCGGCGTGTGCTGTTGCAGGTCGAGCCTGGCCTGTCATTGCCATTCTGACGGCGGCCGTTGTAAGTTTCTTCGTTTGCCGCATAATATTTGCCCAGTCGGTTACCCGCCGGCAGGCGCATACTGATATCTATTAATACAGTTGTGATAACACGGCCATGTCACTCAAAATCGATTCTGCACGCAATGTAGCGCACGTCCTGACCGAGGCGATGCCCTACATCCGCCGTTTCCGCGGCAAGACCGTGGTCATCAAATACGGTGGCAATGCCATGGTGGACGAGAATCTGAAGAGTGGTTTTGCGCGTGATATCGTGTTGATGAAGCTGGTGGGGATCAATCCGGTGGTGGTGCATGGTGGTGGGCCGCAGATCGGCAGCCTGCTGGAAAGGATTGGCAAGGAAAGTCGGTTTATCGAGGGCATGCGGGTCACCGACAGCGAGACCATGGACGTGGTCGAGATGGTGCTGGGCGGACTGGTCAACAAGGAGATCGTTAACCTGATTACCCACCACGGCGGACGCGCGGTCGGACTGACGGGCAAGGACGGTGACCTGATCCGGGCGCGCAAGATGACTATCACCCGTAATTCACCGGAACTGGAGGCGCCGGAGATCATCGACATTGGGCACGTCGGCGAGGTAGCCAGTATCGATGCCGGCATCGTGCACATGCTGGTCGGTGGGGATTTTATTCCCGTGATTGCGCCCATCGGCGTGGGGGATGATGGGCATTCATACAACATCAATGCTGACCTGGTGGCCGGTCGCATGGCCGAGGTACTCGATGCCGAAAAGCTGATTCTGTTGACCAACACGCCGGGCCTGCTGGACAAGGCGGGCAAGCTGCTGACCGGTTTGAGTGCCGCTGATGTTGATAAATTGATTGCCGATGGCACCATTCACGGCGGAATGCTGCCGAAGATCACCTGCGCCTTATCTGCCGTTCACAGCGGCGTCCATGCTGCTCATATCATCGACGGGCGGGTCGAGCATGCCGTGCTGGTCGAGTTGTTTACCGACGAGGGTGTCGGCACCCTGATTCGTGCCTGAGTCGACGCCCGTGGGCTAGGGTACTTTGAGCTCGCGGTAGCGCGAGATGTTGATGCTGAATTGATCGGTGATGGCCTGTTTTTCCTTTTCCTTGGCGATAACGAAGGCCTCGTTTTCCTTTATCTGGGCACGAGCTGTCGTGATCTGGCTTTGCAGGATTTTCGGCACCGGTTTACCGCTGCGCTCGAAATCGGCGGCTTCTGTTTCAAGCATAAGCAAGCGTTTCCTGGAGGACTCAATGCGGCTGTTGGTTAATTGGATGAGTGCGTCAACGCTCGCGATCTTGCCATCCCTCAGCAGCAGCATGTCCTCTTCGCTGGAATAGGTCGCCAGCAGAATGCGGTCATGAATCGCCTGCTTTTTGGCCTTTTCCCTTTCCACCGCTTCGAGTTTGGCAAGGCGTTTCGCCTCGGCCTTCTCCTCCGGTGTCTTGGGGGCCTCGTAGACCTTCACAACGCGGCCCGATCCGTTGATCTCGCGACGTTCCTTGTTCACGTGGCGGGGCGGCACACGGTCGCCGTAATGGACGTTGCCTGCCTCATCGACCCACCTGAAGGTACGTTCCGCGGATACGGCCGTGGCAATTAAAAAGGCCGGCAAAAACGCCAGGTAGCGGATATTATGGAGTGTAAATTTCATTTCTTGGCAATTCCTCTTCAAGCAAACCTCGGCTGCACCATGAGCAGGAAGTATATACCCGATTCAGTCAGGACAGATTTCCGGTCGTGACCGGCCTTGAGCATGGGATCCTGTTCCTGGTGTCCCTGGTCGCCAATCTGTTTTCGGCGTTTTCCGGGGGCGGCGCAGGCCTGATCCAGCTGCCGGTCCTGATCTTCCTCGGCCTGCCGTTTGCGGTCGCCCTGGCGACCCACAAAGTGGCCAGTGTTGCCTTGGGTATCGGCGCCACGGTCCGGCACTTGAGAGAAGGCGCCCTGGAACGCCACCTGGTGATGTATATCCTGGCCTTCGGGCTGCCGGGGGTCATCGTCGGCGCAAATATTATACTCGCTGTGCCGGAACGAATGGCCGAGGTGGCACTGGGCCTGCTGACCGCGGGCCTGGGCATCTATTCCTGGCTGAATCCGGGGCTGGGTCAGGCAGCCAGGCCCCGCAACCGCGACCGGCGCGGGATCCTGATCGGGGGTCTGGTCCTGTTCGGCATCGGTGCGCTTAACGGTTCACTGACCTCCGGCACCGGCCTGTTCGTGACCCTGTGGCTGGTGCGCTGGTTCGGTCTCGACTACCGCCGTGCTATAGCCTATACCCTGATTCTGGTGGGCATGTTCTGGAACGGGGCCGGTGCACTGACCCTGGGCATTCTGGGCGAGATTCGCTGGGCCTGGTTGCCGGCCCTGTTGCTGGGTTCCCTGCTGGGCGGTTACCTGGGCGCGCACCTGGCGATCAAGTCAGGCAACCGCTGGATCAAGCGGGCCTTCGAAATCATCACCCTGCTGGTGGGCCTCAAGCTGATTGTCGGCTAGACGCCGTACTGTTTCCGGTAGGCCTGGATCTTCGCGACCTCGTCGCCGCGGTCGGATTTCTCCAGCAGGTATTCCAGCAGGTGCTCCAGCCTGATGATGCTGATCACCTGGATGCCGAAGCTCTCTTCCACCTCCTGGATGGCCGAGCGTTCACCCTGACCGCGCTCCTGGCGGTCGAGTGCGATCACAACACCGGCAAGCGTGGCGCCGCTGGCCTCGATGATTTGCACGGATTCACGGATCGCTGTACCGGCGGTGATGACATCGTCGATGACCAGCACCCTGCCCGACAGGCCGGCCCCGACCAGGTTGCCGCCCTCGCCGTGCTCCTTGGCCTCCTTGCGGTTGAAGCACCAGGGCACATTCATCTCATGATGGTCCGCCAGCGCAATCCCGGCCGTGGCGGCCAGGGGTATGCCTTTATAGGCCGGGCCAAACAGGACATCGAAACCGATGCCGCTGTCAACGATGGCCCGGGCGTAGAAACGTCCCAGGAGCGCCAGGTGTTCGCCGGTATTGAACAAGCCCGCATTGAAGAAATAGGGGCTGGTGCGTCCCGACTTCAGGGTGAAGTCTCCGAAGCGCAACACGCTGGCGCCAATGGCGAAATCGATGAATTCGTGCTGGTAGTCTTTCATTGGGGTGCTGGATGTCGAAACTGCGTGTCGGGGTCGCTATCATACACGCGGATTCAGTACGGGGAAAAATATGCGCATTATCACGGTTAACGTGAACGGTATCCGGGCCGCCGCCAGGAAAGGTTTTTTTCAATGGATGGTGCGCCAGCAGGCGGATGTCGTGTGCCTGCAAGAGACCAAGGCCCAGGTGCACCAGCTGGAAGACAGGGTGTTCTGGCCGCGTGGCTGGCATGTGAGTTTCCACGATGCCGAGAAGAAGGGCTACAGTGGGGTAGCGATCTACAGCAAGCGCAAACCGGACAAGGTAATCACCGGCCTGGGCTGGCCGGACATGGATGCCGAGGGGCGTTACATCGAGGCCCGCTTCGGACCCTTGAGTGTGGTGTCGGTCTATTTGCCATCCGGGTCATCCAGTGAAGAGCGCCAGGCCGTCAAGTTCGATTTCCTCGATCGCTTCATGCCCTTCCTGAACCGGCTACGCCTCAAGCGGCGCGAGTACATCCTCTGCGGTGACTGGAACATAGCGCACAAGGAGATCGACCTGAAGAACTGGCGCGGTAACCAGAAAAACTCGGGCTTTCTTCCCGAGGAGCGCGCCTGGATGGACGATTTGTTCGGCCCGGCCGGCTATGTCGATGCCTTTCGTGTCGTGAACGAGGATCCTGACCAGTACACCTGGTGGTCAAATCGTGGTCAGGCCTGGGCCAAGAATGTTGGCTGGCGTATCGACTACCAGGTGATCACCCCCGGCCTGCAAGATGCGGTACAGGGGACGCGTATCTATAAGACCCGGCGGTTTTCCGATCATGCCCCGCTGATCATGGATTACGATTACGTTTTGTAGTCCCGGGGTAACCCCGCAGTCGCGCCCAGGCGATCAGGGTGGGTCGGGCGGGACGCTACTGCTCGAGCTCGGGACTGAGGGGGATCATCTGGGAAAACAGCATCAACCGCTCCGCCAGGGGAATGTTGTCCAGGCGTCTGTCCCGCATTCGGCGGCGGTCAATAACCACGGTGATACCGCTGGTGTCGGTCAAGGGAAACTCGGCGGCGATTCCCCAGCGGCGCTGTCCCTTGGAGCGTTTTTCTTGCATTTATTCTCAACCTCCAGTGTCTCAGGCTAGTCGATTTGAGCCGGTCGTGCCATAAGACACATGGGTTAGGCGCTCATCCCGTCGCGGGTAATTTGAGTAAAACAACAAATAAAACAATAGGTTATTCGTTTTTTTGGCCGGTTATCCCAGCCAAGGACCGCTTGCAAAGCGGGCCCCGGCCTCAGGACCGCTGGGCGTCTGCGACGTCCTGGCGCTGCAACAGGTAGAGGACCAGCAGGATCGCCGGGACCCCGAGCAGGCCGGCATACAGGAAGAAACTGGCGTAGCCGGTCGTGTCGACAATCCAGCCGGCGAACCCGCCGATGAACTTTGCCGGGAGCGTCATCAGGGAACTGAACAGGGCATACTGGGTGGCGGTGTAGGCGGTGTTCGTCAGGCTCGACAGGTAGGCGATGAAGGCCGCTGTTGCCAGCCCGCCACTGAGGTTGTCTGCGCTGATAACAATGGCCAGCGAGGTCAGATGCGGCTCGCTGACGGCCAGCCAGACGAACAGCAGGTTGGTTGCCGCGATCAGTATCGCACCCGCGAGCAGCGGACGCATGATGCCGTAGCGTAGCACCAGGATGCCACCCAGCCCGGCGCCGGCGATGGTCATGAAGAAACCGAACAGCTTGGTGATGTTGGCGATATCGGTCTTGCTGAAACCCAGATCGAGATAGAAGGGATTCGCCATCACGCCCATGGTAATGTCGCTGAGCTTGTAGGAGCCGACCAGCAAAAGTATGGCGATCGCCAGTGCCCCGTTGCGCTGAAAGAATTCCACGAACGGGCTGACGACCGCATCGGAGAACCAGGCCGCGAGGCGCGCGTAGACACTGTCACGGGTGGCAACTCCGACGCGTGATTCCAGCCGCGCCTCCAGTTCACGGGTGCGCTGGTCAACGCGGTGCGCCGGTTCGCGGATCACCAGGGTGGTGACGATACCGACTGCCATCAGCACCGCCATCACCAGGTAGGCCATCGACCATGAATGTAGCGCGGCGATATAAAAGGCGCCGGCGCCGGCGGCCAGTAAGGCGATCCGGTAGCCGAGTACATAGGTGGCAGCCATGGCGCCTTGCAATCGCTGATCGACTGCCTCGATGCGGTAGGCGTCCACGGTGATGTCCTGGGTGGCCGAGCCAAAGGCGACCAGCAGCGCGAACAATGCAATGCGCGTCAGGTCGGTATGCGGGTTGGTCATGGCCATGCCCGCGAGGCCGACGGCGATGGTCAGTTGTGCAAGCAGCAGCCAGGAGCGGCGCTTGCCCAGCAGCCGGGTCAGCAGCGGCAGGGGCAACCGGTCGACCACAGGTGCCCAGAAGAACTTGATGGAGTAGGTGACGCCGATCCAGCTGAAGAATCCGATGGTGGTGCGTGCGATGCCCTCGTCCCGAAGCCAGGCGGAGAGGGTCGAGAATACCAGCAGGAAGGGCAGCCCGGCGGCAAAGCCGAGGAAGATCATGCCGACCACGCGTGGTTGCAGGTAGGCGGAGGCGGCGGCAAGCCAGTTGCCCAGTGTCTGCTTGCCTGACTTCATCTTTGAATGGGCATGTGTAGTGTGCGTTGCATGGGTTCTTATATGTGTATGGAAGACATGCCAGGGTAATGCAAAAACGCCCGGGCTGGTCCGCTCCGGGCGTGTTGCAGAAGGCCGTTGTCAGGCCTACTGGGTATAGAAGTCCTGGCTGAACTCAACCTGGAGGTGATCCTGGCTACCCTGGGGGCGCACGCGCACATCGAACTTCAGGGTTTCCTCGTTGGTGACCCTGAATTCACCGATGTAGTAGATGGCATTGCCTTCGCGCACCTCGCGCATGCGGATCTTGCGGCCCTGCCCGGTGAGGTTCATGGCCGACACCCGGGTAACGGCATGCACCGGTTGCCCCGGACTGCCCAGCACCTTGCGCAGCACGGTGATGTTGACCATGCCGCGGTTCTTGCTACGCGTGATATGGTATTCGCGTGCCACCTGCGGCGCGAGCAGGGCAGTGGACAACGCGTTGTAATGGACAACATACTGGCCGAAGTCCTTGGAGTTGTCCGCATGGCCCAACGGCGTGATGACAGCAAGTATCAGCCCCAACAGCCATGACATACTGATGTAGTTATTATTCATTTTTACCTCCCGTCACGTCTTCCCGTTTGTTGACTATAGTCCAATTGTTGACGCAGGACAGTGTTTGCAGACCGGACATGGCTAGGCCAGTAGCGGAAGTATCAGCATTTTCAGGACCTGCAGGCCGATCAGGGCAAACAGGGGGGAAAGGTCAATGCCGGATATCGGTGGGATGAGCCGCTGTATGGGTCTTAGTACCGGGCTGGTCAGGCTGTATAGCAGGGAACTTACCGGGTTGTAGCTGCCCGGATTAACCCAGCTGAGGACGACCTGGATGATAATGGCGAAGATGAAGACATTGAGCAACAGCGAGACCAGCTCCGCGACACTGGTCACGAGCACCGCCACCACCGGGATGCCCCCGCCACGCAGGGCCAGCACCAAGACCAGGGAGGCAATCTGCAGGACCAGCATGAGCAGCACCGACGCCGTATCGAACTTGCCGACACTGGGTATGACCTTGCGCAATGGCACCAGCAGGGGATTGGTGATGCGGACCAGGAACTGGCTGGCGGGGTTGTAGAAATCGGCCCTGACGGTAGCGAGCAGAAAGCGCAGCATGATGGCCAGTATGTACAGGCTGAACAGCGTGCTGATCAGGAATTCCAGTGGATTGGTGAAGTAGCTGCCTTGCATCAGTCCTCGCCGAATTCGCTGGCCAGTTCACGTGAGCGCTCGGTTGCGGCCTCCAGGGCCTGCAGTACGATGGCTTCGAAATCACGCTGCTGCAGTACCTCGATGGCACGTTCCGTTGTCCCGCCGGGAGAGGTCACCCTGTGCCGCAGGGTGGCGGCATCGTCACTGCTCTCCAGCGCCATCTTGGAGGCGCCAAAGGCGGTCTGCAGGGTGAGCAGGCGCGCAGTCTCCTCATTCAGGCCAAGACGTTTCCCGGCTGACTGCAGGGCATCCATGAACAGGAAGAAGTAGGCTGGCCCGCTGCCTGATAGCGCCGTGACGGCATCCATCAGAGACTCGTCTTCGATCCAGAGGGCCAGGCCGACTGCACGCAGGATGGACTCGGCCAGGTTGCGTTGGTCCTCGCTGACACCGGGATTGGCGTACAGGGCGGTGGCGCCACTCTGCACCAGCGCCGGTGTATTCGGCATGCTGCGAACGATGGCAGTGTCTTCACCCAGCCAGTTGCGCAGGGTGGTCTCACGTATGCCGGCGGCGATCGAGATGATCAGTGGCCGTTGCCTGGCGACCATAGGGGCCAGTGCACGGGCTACCTCCCCGAGGACCTGGGGTTTTACCGCCAGCACTACGGCATCGGCCTGTTCAACGGCTGCCTGGTTATCCTGCGTGGTATTGATCGGGAATCGGGCTGCCAGACTATCAGTCTTGCGTTTATCGGGATCGGCAACCCAGATCAGCCCGGGTTTCCAGCCGTCCGCGATGAGGCCACCGACCAGGCTGCGGGCCATATTCCCGCCCCCGATAAATGCGAGTTTCGTGTCAGTCATGGCAATGACAATACATGATCGACGTGGCACAGGACAAGCATTCGGGCGGCAGGCCCGGGCGCTTGTGATGCACGCCTCTGACGCAGCCGTGACTTGCTAAATTGTTGTATTGCGGCATACTCGGGGGATTGAATTGCTGCAGCCGGATGCGGCCGCAAACACTGCCCCGGGAGCGGTGCCTGCAGGGTAATAATCCGGTTGTCAGGTGTGTTTCCTTGCCGGTTACACGCGCCGATCAAGAATCCGATATTCCAGTCGATAACCATTGACTAGTTTAGAAACCTAAGGGAACAGGCATGGATATAGCTGAGTTGCTTACTTTCAGTGTCAAGAATGGTGCGTCGGACCTGCATTTGTCAGCCGGCCTGCCGCCGATGATCCGGGTGGACGGTGATATGCGCAAGATCAATGTCCCGGCGCTGGAACACAAGACGGTGCACGGACTTGTCTATGACATCATGAACGACAAGCAGCGCAAGGACTACGAGGAATTCCTGGAAACGGATTTCTCTTTCGAGATCCCCGAGCTTGCCCGCTTTCGTGTCAATGCCTTCAACCACAATCGGGGCTCCGGCGCGGTTTTCCGTACCATTCCCTCGGATATTCTCACCCTCGAAGACCTGGGTACACCCGCGATCTTCAAGAACATTTCCGATAATCCGCGTGGCCTGGTGCTGGTGACCGGGCCGACAGGTTCCGGCAAGTCCACCACGCTGGCGGCGATGATCGACTACGTTAATGAAAAAAACTACGCTCATATCCTGACCATCGAAGACCCGATCGAGTTCGTCCACGAAAGCAAGAAGTGTCTCGTTAATCAACGCGAGGTACATCGCGACACACTGGGATTCAACGAGGCACTGCGTTCCGCCTTGCGCGAGGATCCGGATATCATCCTGGTCGGGGAAATGCGCGACCTGGAGACCATCCGCCTGGCGCTGACCGCGGCCGAGACCGGGCACCTGGTGTTTGGCACCCTGCACACCACATCGGCGGCCAAGACCATTGACCGCGTCATTGATGTGTTCCCGGCGGCGGAGAAGACCATGGTGCGTTCCATGCTGTCGGAGTCACTGCGCGCGGTGATCGCCCAGACCCTGCTCAAAAAGATCGGCGGCGGCCGTATCGCGGCCTGGGAAATCATGATTGGCACGCCGGCGATCCGCAACCTGATCCGCGAAGACAAGGTGGCGCAGATGTACTCGTCCATTCAGACCGGCCAGGCCGCCGGCATGATCACGCTGGACCAGTACCTGCAGGACCTGCTGGGCCGCGGCCTGATCAGCAAGCAGGACGCACGTAGCAAGGCAGTCAACAAGGATGCGTTATAGTAGTAACTTTCCAGAGAGGTAACGGTTATGGATGTACCCTCATTATTGAAGCTGGTAACGGAAAAAAAGGCATCTGACCTGTTCATTACCGCGGATCTGCCGCCCAGTATGAAGGTCAACGGGCGAATTGGCCCGATCACCCAGAACCCGCTGTCTCCCGAAGAAGTCGAGGAGATGGTGTTGAGCATGATGTCGCCTGCGCAGCGTGAGGAATTCAATGCGACGCACGAGTGCAATTTCGCGGTCAACGAGGAAGGTGTGGGCCGTTTTCGTGCCAGTGCCTTTTACCAAAGCAATCGTGTTGGCGTTGTGTTGCGGCGCATCGAGTCCTATATCCCCTCGATCGAGGAACTGAAGCTGCCACCGATTCTCAAGAACCTGGCCATGACCAAGCGCGGTCTGATCATGTTCATCGGTGCGACCGGCACCGGCAAATCAACCTCGCTGGCCTCCATGATCGGTTACCGCAATGAACACGGTTCCGGTCATATCATCACCATCGAGGACCCGATCGAGTTCGTCCACGAACACAAGGGCTGCATCATCACCCAGCGCGAGGTCAACATCGATACCGAGTCCTACGAGGTGGCGCTGAAGAACACCCTCAGGCAGGCGCCGGATGTCATCCTGATCGGCGAGGTCCGTGACCGCGAGACCATGAATCACGCCATTGCCTTTGCCGAAACCGGGCACCTGTGTCTGGCGACCCTGCACGCCAATAATGCCAACCAGGCCATGGACCGCATCATCAACTTCTTCCCGGAGGACCGCCGGCCCCAGTTGTTCATGGACCTGTCGATGAACCTGAAGGCGTTCCTGGCGCAGCAGCTGATCCCGCGCGCTGACGGCAAGGGTCGCCGGGTGTGCGTGGAGATCCTGCTGGGTACGCCGCTGGTCCATGATGTGATCCGCAAGGGTGAGGTGCACAAGCTCAAGGAACTGATGAAACAATCACGCCAGCAGGGCATGATCACCTTCGACCAGGCGCTGTTCGAGCTGTACAAGGCCGGCGAGATCACCTACGACGATGCCCTGCACTATGCCGATTCGGCCAATGAGGTGCGCCTCATGGTCAAGCTGGACAAGGGGGATGTCGACCAGTACGCCGCGGCGATGGACGGCATCTCGCTGATCGAGGAGGACTAGCCCCCGGCGTCTGTTTACCAGTCGATCAGCGTGGCATCGAACACGGGCCCGTCCACGCACACGCGTTTCATAGCGGGGCCGTCGGGTGTGATCAGCCTGACGGTGCAGCCGGCACAGCCGCCCACCGCGCAGGCCATGTATTCTTCCAGTGAGACCTGGCAGGGCAAAGAATATTCCCCGGCCAGGCGCGCCGCGGCCGCCAGCATCGGGTGGGGTCCACAGGCGTAGATGCCGACCTCGGCTCGTTCCGCCGCGCTCAGCGAGTCCAGCCAGTTGCGCGCCAGCTCGGTGATATAGCCCTCGAAGCATCCGGGAAAACCCTGCAGGCTGGCCAGCCGGCTGGGGATGCCCCAGTCCTCCAGCAGCGGCATCGCCGCAATAACACCCTCAGGGAGCCCCGGGACCAGGAACCGTGACGGTCGTGCGGAAAACGGGAACGGGACCTCAGAGCCCATCAACACCAGCGGCTGCCAGTGAGCATCCGCGCGCAGCCGCTCGGCGAGAAACACCATCGGGGGAATCCCGACGCCGCCGCCCAGCAACAGGCTGCGTGGCCGTGACCGGTCGGTGCTGAAGGGTGTACCGATCGGTCCGATCAGGTTGATGGTTTCGCCTTCTTGCCGGCTACCCAGCGCGTGGGTACCAAGCCCGACATCCTTGTAGAGAAACTCGACCCAGCCCTGGTCGGCATCCACGCGCATGATGGACAGGGGCCGGCGCATCGGCAGCGCGGCCGTGCACTGAATGTGCGCGAAGCTGCCGGGCAGGGCATGTGCCGCGCATTGCGGTGCCGCGACGCGCAGCACGTACTGGTTTGCCGGATAGCGTTCATGGGAGAGAATCAGTGCGTCTTCGACGAACAGTGTGTCGCGGTGCGGTTTGTGTGCGGGTATTGGCATGGGTGGAGGCAGGGCAGGGGTATCTGCGGCTGGCTATAGAACGTGGACCAGGCGGCCTGCCAGCAGGGTGTGGGTGGCGCGGCCTTTCAGTTCCCAGCCCATGAACGGCGTGTTGTGGCCGTGGCTTCTGATGGTCGACCTGTCGAGTTGCCAGATCAGTTCAGGATCAAAGATGCAGATATCCGCTGTACTGCCGACCGACAGTGTTCCGCAGGGCAGTCCCAGAATTTTCGCGGGTCCCGCCGTCAGGCGGTGTATCAGCTCGCCCAGATCCATGACCTGTTCATCGACCAGTCGCAGTCCCAGTGGCAGCAGGGTGTCGAGGCCCGAAATACCGGGCTCGGTTGAAGGGAACGGTCCGAGTTTCGCATCCGCTTCATGGGGCTGATGGTCTGAACAGATGGCCGAGAAGATCCCGCGCTGCACGGCATCACGTAACCGCTGGCGGTCTTCGGTGGTGCGCAGGGGCGGGATGACATGACAATTGCTGTCAAACTCGCTGGTATCGATCTCGGTCAAATACAGGTAGGGGATGGCAACGTCTGCCGTGACCGGCAGCCCGTCGAACCGGGCACGTGCCACCATTTGAGCCGCCCGTGCCGTGCTCAATCGGCAGAAGTGAGCCCGTACACCGGTCTGCTCGACCAACGCCAGGTCGCGGGCGATTGCAGCGGTTTCCGCCGCCTCGGGTATTCCCGGCAGGCCCATGCGCGTGGCCACCTTGCCCTCATGGGCACAACCATTGGCCGATAACCACTGGTCGTTGGCATGGAGGAATACGGTCAGGTCGAAGGTGGCGGCGTATTCGAGCGCGCGCCGCTGCACCAGGGTGTTCATCAGCGGGCGCAGAGCATTGCTGACCCCCACGCATCCCGCTTTCTTGAGTGCCGACATTTCACTCAAATACTCACCGTCCAGTCCCCGGGTCAGCGCACCCAGCGTCACGATGCGGGTCTTGCCGGCGGCCTCGGCGCGCAGCCGGATGAGTTCGATATCGGCCGGTGTCTCGACGACCGGGTTGGTGTCCGGCGGGCAGCACAGGGTGGTGATGCCAGCGCTGGCCGCGGCATGCGACTCCGAGGCAATGGTCGCCTTGTGTTCCTGGCCGGGTTCGCGGGTGCGTGCACACAGGTCGACCAGCCCCGGGCAGACGATGTGGCCACTGGCATCGATCTCGTGGTCGGCAGCAAAGCCGTCCGGTGGCGTCCCGACAGCCGCGATGTTGCCGTCGGCCACGAAGACGTCGTGTATGGCATCCACGCCGTTTGCCGAGTCGATAACGCGACCGCCACTGATGCAGATGCGGTCTGGCTGCTGTGTGCCGCTTGTGGTCATGGCCTTATTCTTCGACTTCTTTCCGGTGGTGCATGGCCATGGACATGACCGCCATGCGTACGGCAATGCCATGGGTTACCTGTTCCAGAATGACCGAGCGCGGCCCGTCGGCGACCTCGGAG
The DNA here is from genome assembly GCA_947258545.1 of uncultured Ectothiorhodospiraceae bacterium. GTDB lineage: Bacteria > Pseudomonadota > Gammaproteobacteria > UBA9214 > UBA9214 > CAMYJZ01. The sequence goes on along the minus strand of CAMYJI010000002.1, from coordinate 40,320 downwards.
TCCATTTCGACCCCGCGGTTGATAGGCCCCGGGTGCATGATGGTGACATCGGGGTTGGCAGCCGCGAGTTTCTCCTCGGTCACTCCGAACAGTTCATAGTATTCGTGCTCACTGGGCAGCAGTGCACCCTGCATGCGTTCGCGCTGCAGGCGCAGCATGATAATCACATCTGCGCCCTCGATGCCGGCATCCAGGTCATGGTAGACGTGTGCGCCCAGCGATTCGGCATGGGCGGGCACCAGTGTTTTGGGTGCGACAATCCGGATATCCCCGGTATTGAGCAGGTTCAGCGCATATATCTGCGAGCGCGCCACGCGAGAATGCAGGATGTCCCCAACGATGGCCACACGCAGTCGACCGAAGTCCGGTCCCTTGACGCGGCGGATAGTGAACATGTCCAGCAGTGCCTGGGTTGGGTGTGCGTGCCGGCCGTCACCCGCGTTGATGACACTGACATGGGGCGCGACGTGTTTGGCGATGAAGTGGGCTGCCCCGCTGTCGACATGGCGGACCACGAACATGTCGACATGCATGGCCTCCAGGTTGCGTAGCGTGTCCAGCAGGGTTTCGCCCTTGACGGCGCTGGACTGGGTGATGTTGATGTTCAGCACATCGGCCGAGAGCCGCTTGGCGGCCAGTTCGAATGTTGTCCTGGTGCGTGTGCTGGCCTCGAAGAACAGATTGACGATGGTCTTGCCGCGCAGCAGCGGGACCTTCTTGACGGTCTGTTCGGTGACCCCGGTGAAGGACTCGGCGGTATCGAGGATCTCGGTGAGCAGCTGGTAATTCAGCCCCTTGATGCAGAGGAAATGCCGCAGGCGCCCATGCGTGTCGAGTTGCAGGCTGGCGGTGTTCATGATGCCTGGTTGATCTCCAGGGCGAGGGGCTCGGGACCCAGCAGCTTGATGTGTTGCGTGGTGCTCAGTTGAACATGGCTGCCGACCACGTTGGCCTGTATCGGTAGTTCCCGGCCGTCACGTTCCACCAGTGTGACCAGCAGAATGGATGCCGGGCGGCCGTAATCGAATAGTTCATTCATGGCCGCGCGGATGGTGCGGCCGGTATGCAGGACATCGTCGACCAGGATGATGTGGCGGTCATCTATGCTGAAAGGTAGCCGCGAGGGCCGCACTACCGGATTCATGCCGATACGGGTGAAGTCGTCGCGGTAGAACGAGATATCCAGGCTGCCGAGCGGGTCGCTCAAGCCGAGTTTCCGGTGCAGCTGCTCCGCGATCCACACACCGCCGGTGTGGATGCCGACCATGGCCGGGTTGTCGCAGCCGCCCCGTTTCAGCAGCTCTGTCAGCTCGCGTGCCATGTTGTCGATGATGCCGGGTATGTCGTCGGTATCTTTCATGCGTTTCCGTCGTGTGTTTCCAGCCAGTCCTGCAGGATAATGCGTGCCGCGACGGCATCGATGCCCTTGCCGGCCAGCTCCTGCCGATGGTGGCTGTGCAAATCCCCCGCCGCCCGTGAACTCAGTCTTTCATCCATGCTGTATACCGGCAGATGGAAGCGCCCCTCGAGCTGCCTTATGAAACGTTTCACGGCCTGCGTGATATCCGCTGCGCTGCCGTCGGCGTGCAGCGGCAGGCCGACGACCAGGGCATCGGGCCGCCATGTTTGTACAAGCTCGGTGAGTATTTTCCAGTCAGGTTTGCCGGCTACTGCCTTGACTGTCCTGAGCGCCGTGGCGGTCCCGGTGATTTCCTGTCCAACGGCAACGCCGATTCGCTGCTGGCCGAAGTCAAATCCGAGCAGGGTCCGCAAGACTATCCGGCCGGCATTTTAACCGGTGGCTGGCCGGGAAATATAACACTTTCAGGCATGCCCGGCCTCGCCGGACAGCAGGTTGATATCGACGCCGATGAGGCCGGCGGCGGCTTCCCAGCGTTGCTCATAGGGCGTGTCGAACACGATTCGGGAGTCGGCCGGGCCGCTCAGCCAGGCATTTGCGGCAAGCTCCTGCTCAAGTTGTCCCGCACCCCAGCCGGCATAGCCGAGGGTGATGAATGTTTTTTCGGGACCTTCCCCGCGGGCAATGGCCTCAAGGATGTCACGTGATGAGGTGATGCCGGTGTCCTCCGTGACCTTGAGGGTGGCCTCCCAGTCACCTACCGGCTGGTGCAGTACGAAGCCGCGATCATTTTGCACCGGGCCGCCCAGAAAGACGGGCTGTGTGGCAATATCACCTGCAGTCGCTACGATACCCATGTGCTCGAGGATCTCACCGAGCTGCAGGTCGGTGGGCCGGTTGATGACCAGGCCCAGGGCGCCCTCATCGTTATGTTCACAGATGTAGGTGGCGGTGTGATGGAAATTGGGATCGGCCAATGCGGGCATTGCAATGAGAAAATGATTGCTGAGTGAATCAAACGCGCTCATACCCATAGTATCGGGCACAGAGGCCGTCGCCATCAAGTCTTGCGCCAGGCCCGCCGGCAATGACAATGGTTTTCAGTGGCTTTGCAGGCGGTTGGTGGTGGAGAATTCCCAGGTACGGGTGATATGCAGCACATCCGCCTCCTTGCGTACCTCGGGGGGGAAGGGCGGAAAAGGGGCGGCCAGATTCACGATCCGGATGGCGGCCTCGTCGATGGCGGCATGACCGGAGGGGCGCAACACGCTGATATTGCGTACCGTACCGTCCGGGTTCAGCGCCACATCCAGCAACAGTTTGCCCGAGAGCCCTTCGCGGCGGGCGACGTCCGGGTAGTTCAGGTTGCCCACGCGCTCTACCTTTCCCACCCATTCATTCATGTAGTTGGCGTACATGAACTCGCGAGTGCGCGCCGACACGTAGACCTGCCGGGGACGTCGCGCATAGGCCTGCATCGATTCGCTGATCTGCTCACTGAGGTTGACCATTTCCAGGCTGCGTTCTATCAGTTTGCTGGCCGACAGGTCCTCCGGATCGGTTTCCGGGAGCGGCGTTTCGTCCTGCTTGATGCGGGTGTCGGAGCGTTCCGCGGTCACTACCTGGGTGGGTGTGGAAACGGGTTGCTGCGGCATTGTCTGTACCGGCGCCAGTTCCGGCAGCGCTTGTTGCGGACGCACCTTTTCCGCGACATTGCCGCCCCCGTCCTGGCTGGTTTGCGCCAGGTATTCGGCCTCCTCCGGGGGTGGGGTGCGCCGGTTGGCGACGGTGATGTCCAGCGTCGGCAGCCTGTTTTCCGGGGGTTCGTCATCAAGGGTGCCGAAGGTGATGCCGAGGATAATCATGGCGTGCATGACGGCCGCAAAGAACAGGGTCAGGGCGAGCCGGTCGGTGGTGGTGACCGGGCCGGAGTTCAGTACCGAGGAGCTCAGGTATTGCATTGTCGTTGCCGGGTTGAGATTCCACCCGCAATTATACCGCTGACAGTCCCGAACAGCAGTGCGGCCGTCAGCAGAACCGGGAACAGCCGCCACAGGGCCGGGTGCGGTATGAACAGGAGCCAGGCGATGAGGAACTGGCCGGCCATGTGTGCCAGCGCGGCCAGCAGGCTGAAGCCGACCGGGCCGAAGCCCCTGCCCGGGAGACGGCAGGCCAGCCAGAGTATGCCGATGCTGCAAACGGCCCCGCTCAGGCTGAGCAGAAAGGTCGGTGTGAGAAAGGTCCCCAGGAGCAGGCTGCCGCACAGCACCCGCAACAGGCTCACCCAGGCGGCGCTGCGCCAGCCGAACTGGTCCAGGACCACGATGGTGATGACATTGGCCAGACCCGGTTTCATGCCGGGCAGGGGCGAGGGGAAGGCGCTCTCCAGGATGTGGATGGTGATTGCCAGTGCGGCCAGCCAGGCGATGCGCTGGTCTTCAGCTGTCGTCTGTATCTGCATCAGGCCTCATGCCGTGCGGAATTAAAAATTAATGGCATCAAAGCGTGGCCGGCTGCCCAGCAACTGGATACTGATGCGATTGGGCAGGCAGGCAGCCAGTTCTCCAGCCTCCCTGAGCCAGCCGCTATGGACACAGACCTTGCCCGCGCAGGGTGAGTTGAGAAAGCGTGCCTGTCCCGCGCGGATCTCGATAGTGCTTTCACCCATGTGCCCGGTAACCTGCATACGGCGGTCCGGCGTCAGGGGAGCGGTGGTTGCGGCCGCACCGGCGATCTGGACGCGTAACTCAGTCGCCGGCTCCTGCGGGGTCCAGAAGTGCAGATACAATACTGGCAGGGTGCAGAGCGCTATCGCCACCAGCACCCAGTCGGCGCGTGTCATCATAATGCTTCACTCAAAATAACCGTGTCCGGCTCGGACTCGAATGTCAGGCGTGCCTTCATGGCCGGATTCATGTGGATTCTGCCCTCGCGGTCAACCAGCATGACGTATTCCACCCCCATTTGCCGGGCAATTGCCGGCCAGGCATCCGGGCCGGCGATGAACAGTGCCGTTGCCGCGGCATCGGCGGTGGCGGCGATCGGATGAATCACGGTCGCCGAGACGGTTGCGTTGGCCGGGTAGCCACTGCGTGGGTCGATAATATGATGATAGCGCCGGCCTTCGTAGTCGTAGAAGCGCTCGTAGTCGCCTGAAGTGAAGACACTCTCGTCGCCAGCCAGTTCGATGGAGGCCAGGACCCCCGTTTTGCGCGGGTCGCGTATGCCGATCCGCCAGGGACGCTGGCCATGGCGACCGCTGACGCGCAGGTCGCCGCCGGCGTTGATGATGGCATGCTCAATGCCCAGCATCTGCAGCTGTTCGATGCCGCGGTCGATGGCATAGCCCTTGGCGAAGGCCCCGAGATCATAGCGCACGGCCGGATTGCGGCTGCTGATCTGCAGGTCGTCCACCTGGACATCGGCGCTGGCAGGCGCCTGTTCGACCAGTTTCCTGATCCGGTCACTGGCCGGTGGCGGACCCTGTGGTGGTTCATCGTCATGGAAACCCCACAGTGCGACCAGTCGGCCGATTAGCGGATTGAACAGGCCGTTGCTCAGCGTCGACAGTCGGTTGGCCTCCTGGATGAGGGCTGCCATGGCGGGGTCGCTGCTTGCCTGCCCCTGTTCGGCCAGCTGTTCATTCATCTGTTGCAAGGCCCCCGGTTGCCACGCGTGCCAGTCGTTGTGCATCTGCATGAATGCCTGTTCCAGTGCGCGGCTGGCCTGTTCGGCACGAAGCGTATCGACATCATAGAAGGTGAGGTCGATCAGCGTCCCGAAGGCGAAGAACTGGTCATGGTAAACGGGAGCGTCTGCGCGGTTGCAGGCCGCCAGCAGGCAGGCCAGTGTCAGGATCAGGATGCGGAGCAGCGGGTCCCGGTTAAGCAGGGCAAGTGGCAGCATGAGACTATTCGATGCGCTGCTGGATAGTATCCATCAGCTGGCCGGCGATATCGGTCTGGTAGAGCTTGTCGAGCTCGCGGATGCAGGTCGGGCTGGTGACATTGATCTCGGTCAGGTAATTACCGATCACATCCAGCCCGACGAACAGCAGGCCTTGCTCGCGCAACGCCGGGCCGACCTGTGCACAGATCCAGCGGTCCCTTTCGCTCAGGTCCACACCCTCGCCGGTGCCCCCAGCCGCCAGGTTGCCGCGCGTCTCGCCGGCCGCCGGTATGCGCGCCAGTGCGTGGGGAAACGGTTCGCCGTCGATCATCAGGATGCGCTTGTCGCCCTCCACGATTTCCGGGATATAGCGCTGCGCCATGGCTGAGCGGTTGCCGTTGTCGGTAATGGTTTCCAGGATTACGTTGACATTGGGATCGTCACCCCTGATCCGGAACACAGAGGCGCCGCCCATGCCGTTCAACGGCTTTACCACGATGTCGCCGTGCTCCCCCAGGAATTCCTTGAGACGGACCATGTTGCGGCTGACGCGGGTTGGCGCGCAGCATTCCCTGAACCAGGCGGTGTAGAGCTTTTCGCTGGCATTGCGTAGTGCAGCGGGCCGGTTCACCACCAGCACACCTTCCGACTCGGCGCGTTCCAGCAGGTGGGTGGTGTACAGGTATTCCATTTCCACCGGCGGGTCCTTGCGCATCAGCACCACATCCAGCGCCGCCAGCGGTTGGATTTCGGCCTCGCCACGTTCAAACCAGCGGGCCGCGTCGTTGTGCACCTCGAGGGCGCGCATCTCAGCCAGGCAGCGCTCGTCCTGCAGGAACAGGTCGGCCTGTTCCATGTAGTACAGCTCCCAGCCACGCGCGCGGGCGGCCAGCAGCATGGCCAGGGTGCTGTCCTTGTGGAAGTTGATGGACTCGATCGGGTCCATCACTACCCCTAGTTTGATCGTCATGTGACGTAGTTCCCGGTATTGGTTCCCGCTACTGGCGCCAGATAAAGTTTGCTGGCGGGTGGACGATAAATCGTTGTAGTTAAAGGCCAATAGTAACCAATTCGCCTGCGGCGCGTAATCGATGCCAGGCGGAAGCCGTAAAAGGTGTGCTGATACATCCGGTTAAATTCCGGATTTAACATTAAAAACAATCGGGTATGTGATGCGTAGCGGGATTCAGACAAGCGATTACGAGACGGCCCCGGACCGGTCGGAGGCGCCTGTCGCCCGTACCAGCGTAATCCGGGCATTCACGGTCATGGTCATCGATGACAGCAAGACCATAAGGCGCAGTGCCGAGGCGCTGCTCAGGAAGGAGGGATTCGAGGTGGTGACAGCCGTGGACGGCTTTGAGGCCCTCAGCAAGATCGCCGACCACGAACCGGACCTGATCTTCCTGGATGTCATGATGCCGCGCCTGGATGGTTACCAGACCTGTGCACTGATCAAGCATCATCAGGTGTTCCGCCATACCCCGGTGGTGATGTTGTCCAGCAAGGACGGACTGTTTGATCGTGCACGCGGGCGGGTCGTGGGATCAGACCATTTTATTACCAAGCCGTTCAGCCGGGATGAATTGCTGGCCGTTATCGAAAAGTACGGTAATGGTGCGGACTGAGCGCCGGCCGCGGCGACAGTCCAGCCGAGACACGAGATTTGGCTCCCCAACCCAGTGACCAGAGAAACGCGATGACACAAATAATGATCGTCGATGACTCCCCCACGGACACCTACCTGTTGCAGGCAATGCTGGAAAAAAACGGTTACCAGACGCTGACAGCGGAAAACGGCAACGAGGGTATCGAGGTGGCGCGGCTGATCAAGCCCGATCTCATTTTGATGGACGTGGTGATGCCGGAGATGAACGGATTCCAGGCGCTGCGGGCACTGGGTTCCGACCCGGAGACATCTTCGATTCCGGTGATCCTGGTAACCCGCAAGGACCAGAAGGTGGACCGGGTGTGGGGAATGCGCCAGGGCGCGCGTGACTATGTCACCAAGCCTGTTAATGAAGACGCGTTGCTGAACACCATCAATGAAACACTGACGGGTTAGGGGCACTGCACACAATGTCTGCCGTCACGATTATTGATCCTGCAGCAATCCTCAATGAGATCGAGGAGCGTTGCCGGCTGTCTGCGGCCAGTCTCCCGCAGAAACTTGAATCCGGTGATACATCATCCACTGTCGGATTCCGGGTTGGTGGCAGTCGTCTGGTCGCGGCGCTGGGCGAGGTGGTTGAAATACTTACTTATCCGGAGATGACGGTTGTTCCGAACACCCGGTCCTGGCTGTGCGGCCTCGCGAATATTCGCGGCAAGTTGCTGCCAGTGGTCGACCTGAGCAGGTACCTGTCCGGGACTGGCACCGGTGTTACCTATCGCACCCGTGTGCTGGTGGTTGACTACCAGGGTATCTACTCCGGACTGGTGGTGGACGAGGTATTCGGCCTCAAGCATTTTCCGGAAGAAGCGCGTGTTGACGCGGCATATCCCGATGAGGTGCTAAGGGAATATGTCAGCCACTGCTATCGTGCCGGTGAATACGATTGGGGGTTGATCAGCCTGTTTAGCCTGGTTGAAGCACCGCAATTTCTGCAGACCGCGGTTTGATTGAATACGCACGCAAGGCCCGTTATGGGGAATGAGGTTATTCGAGTCGGAAATAAATCTGTCAGGAGACAGGCCATGAGAGCACTAATCGATGTAGCATCGCCGGGTTTTAGTAGCTGGATAAGGTTTCTGAGCTTTACCATGTTACTTGCTGCCTGCGCGATGACGGGTATCTTTGTCCACGTCAGCAAGCAGGCGGAGACTGATCAGCAGAATCTTGCTGCGTTCAGCGAGCAGCAGGTGCTGTCACAGCGAATGGCATCGAGTGTCGTATCTGCCTTCAGCGGCGATCACGAGGCCTTCGAGCGGTTGGCCAGATCGAGGGCACACTTCAGCCTGTTGCTGGATGAGCAGCGCGACGAATTCGAACGCCACTCGCTTGTCGGTGGCAACGGCCTGTCCGATGCATACACGCGCCTGCGGGCCAGCTGGGACGATTTCGACCAGGGGATTGCGCTGATTCTCGATGAACAGGCCCTGATCATGTCCGTGGTCGAAACGGCAAGGGTTGTCAATGAAGTCATGCCGCAGATCGTCGAATTCAACGAGGCTGTGGTGGAAGGCCTGGTAAAGGGCGGGGCCAGCGCCTCCCAGGTCGGCCATGCCAGCCGCCAGTCCTTCCTTGGCGAGAGAATGATTAACAGTATGAACAGTCTGGTGAACGGTGCCGACTCACCAGCGACCCCCGTCAGCTTTGCGCCCGATGCCCGGGAGTTCGGACGTGTGCTTGTCGGTCTGATCAACGGCCGAAATGGTATCCAGTCTGTGAGTGGCAAGTCGGCTCAGACGAAATTGCGCAAGATATCCACGCTGTTCAGTCGCGTCAAGGAGCGTACCGACGTCGTTGCCGACAACGACACCAGGCTGGCAGGCATACAGGGCGCACTCAGCGAACTTGCCACGCAGCATGAACAACTCTACACCGCGACAACCGGTCTCAAGGATGCCTATACCGTTTCGGTGGATAGCCGTTTGTTGTCCATGGAGCTGGTCTACCTGCTCGGCGCCGTCGTGCTTGTGGTGCTTCTCTGGATCGGCATCGAAACAATGCGCACTCAACGTCGCAGCAGTGAGGTAGTGGAAGATGAAAGTGTCCGTACCCAGGAGGCCATCCAGCGCCTGCTGGACGAAATGGGGGCCCTGGCCGATGGTGACCTGACGGTGCGCGCCACGGTTACCGAGAATTATACGGGTGCGATCGCCGACTCGATCAACGTGACGGTTGACTCGCTGCGCGGCCTGGTCAAGACCATCAACGATACGGCCACCCAGATGTCCTCCTCCGTGCATGAGACCGAGAATATCGCGCAGCAATTATCGGATGCCAGCAGGCAGCAGTCCAGTGATATCACCACGGCCGGCTCCGTTATCAACAAGATGGCGACCTCCCTGAACGAGATGTCCAGCGATGCCAGTGAGTCGTCCAAGGTTGCGATGCAGTCAGTTGAGATCGCCAAGAAAGGCGGCAATGTCGTGAAGCGCACAATGGAAGGCATGGACACGATTCGCAATCATATCCAGGAGACTTCTAAACGAATCAAGCGGCTGGGCGAGAGTTCCCAGGAGGTCGGCGATATTGTCGAGCTGATTAACGATATTGCGGAACAAACCAACATCCTTGCCCTTAACGCCTCGATACAGGCGGCCATGGCGGGCGAGGCGGGGCGCGGTTTTGCGGTGGTTGCTGACGAGGTCCAGCGCCTGGCCGAACGTTCCGCGAATGCGACCAAGCAAATCGAGGCGCTGGTCAAGACCATTCAGGCCGATACCAACGAGGCGGTGATATCAATGGAGAAGAGCACCGCCGGTGTGGTCAATGGTGCGCAGCTGGCGGAAGATGCCGGCAGTGCGCTGGAAGAGATCGAGAATGTATCAGAGCAGCTGGCCGGCCTGATTCAGACAATCTCGGGCGCAGCCCGGCAGCAGGCTGGTGCTGCGGCGGACATATCGAACACCATGAACGGTATCCAGGATATAACCACACAAACATCCACAGGCGCGGACCGCACCTCAATGTCCATTGGTGAGCTGAGTCGGCTGGCACAGGATCTCGGTAAATCGGTTGCCGGCTTCAAGTTGCCGAACTCATAAACTGTGATCCATACAGCCCGGTAAATTATATGAGTGAGGCAGTCGATTTCAGCGCGTTGGGCTGGGTCCGGGAGGCACTGACTGAAACCCTGCAGCGTGCGAGTGCGTGCCTGCAGGACTATGCTGAAGATCCTGCATGTCAGGAATGCCTGCAGGACTGCATGACCCATCTGCACCAGGCCCGTGGTTCCCTGCAGATGGTTGAATTGACGGCTGCGGACCAGCTGGCCCTGGAAATGGAGGCTGTCGTTGATGCCTTGATCCAGGCGCGTATCAATCCCCGGGAGACCGTCCTCGATATCCTGATGCAGGCCTTTCAGCAGTTACCGGATTACCTGTCACGGCTGGGCAACGGCCGGCGCGAGGTGCCGGCGCTATTGCTGCCGATAATTAACGAGTTGCGCATGTTGCGTGGCATCGATCCCTTGTCCGTGCGTTTCATGTTCCATCCGGATCTGACAACCCCGTTACCAGCCTCGGTTTACAACCCGCACACAACGGCGGAGTTGCACGCTGTGCAGGAGCTGGCCCGTGTCCAGCGTGCACATTTTCAATCCGGCCTGCTGGAATGGTACCGGGGAGCGGACGCGCTCAAGGGACTCCAGGAAATGCATACAGTCCTCGCGTGCCTGCAGCAGGCTTCGGGAATGGAAGCATCGGCCCGGCTCTGGTGGTTTGGTGGAGGTCTCATTGAGTGTCTGATGGAGCGGGGCCTGCAGGCCTCAACCGAAATCAAGCAGCTATGCGGACAGGTCGATCGCCAGATCAAGCGACTGATTGAGGTCGGTGAGCCCGAATTCTCCGAATCCATACCTGTAGGACTGTTGCACGAGTTGTTGTTCCATATTGTTCAGGCAGACTGCAGTGCGGACTGTCCGGTTGAAATCAGGCAGACCTATGGGATGGCTGGCCAGTCGGCGGATGATGTCGATGCGGCGAGTGAAGGTCTGGCAGGGCGCAGCAGCAAATTACTGGATACGGCCGCCGCCGCAGCCGGGGCTGTGCTCGAGGAGATTCAGGAGCAGCTGGACGGATACATCCGTGCCGGGATGCAAGGCCTGTCAGACCTGGTACCCATCGCAGACAAGATTCATGCGCTGGGAAATACCGTTGACATGATCGGCCTGGCAGAGGCCAGCCAGGTGCTGGAAGAGCAGGGGCAGCGACTTCGCGCCTTCGGTGAGGGCGGCCAGACGGTCGATGAACCGGCGTTGATGGGCGTTGCGCAGGCCATGATTGTCGTGGAGTCGGCACTCCATGGAATCCATGGGACGCAGCCGTCGGGTAACGGGGGGCATGCCTACCGCCAGGGTATCAGTGCCGTAATGCATGCAGTTATTGCGGACATGGCGCAGGCCAAGGAACGTATCGATGACTACATCCGCACTCCTCAGCGAGCCACCGGGCTCGACCAGGTTCCGCATCTGCTCGACCGGGTCAAGGGTGGTTTGCAGCTTGCCGGGCAGGAGCGTGCCGCCGCGCTCGTGCAGCAGATCGGCGACTTTGTGTCGCAAGGCCTGTCGGATCCCGCACAACTGCCATCGGATGACTGGTTGGACAACCTTGCCGATGCCATTTGCAGTATCGAGTATTTTGTCGAGGAGCTGGATAGAAACCCGCTTTACGGCGGCATGGTGCTCGATGTCGCGGAGCTGAGTCTGGCCAGGCTCAGCGGCGATGGAGGCGGGCTCGTTGCCTGTCCGGCTGTCGAAGTAGAGGCATCCGTGCCCATGGGATCCCAGGTCATTGGCGCAGATGTGGACGAGGAGATCCTCGATATCTTCATCGAAGAGGCCGAAGAGACACTGCAAGATCTTGCGGAACAGATACCGCAATGGTCAGCGAATCCCGATGACAAACATGCCATGGAAACAATCCAGCGCGCTTTTCACTCGCTCAAGGGTAACGGGCGCATGGTCGGCGCGCTGCTGCTGGGTGAATTCGCCTGTGTCATCGAGCAGCTGCTCAACAGGCTTATGGATGGCGCAATCGAGTACAACGATGGTCTGGATGCCCTGTTGATGGACGCGCGCCAGGCCCTGGTGCAGCTGCTCGCGCAGATCAAGGGTGGTCCGGCAGCGGAGATGGATATTGGTGGCCTGACCGCCCGTGCACGGGCATTCTCCGACGCGGAGACACAACCGGCTGCGCAAAATACATCTACACCACCGCAGCCGGTGGAGGCAGCTGCCACTACTGTGGCGGCAGCTGGCAAGCCTGCCAGTGTAGACCCGCTGGCGGAATTGCCGGTGCTGGCTGCGGATGCCGACCCGGAGATTGTCGAGATCTTCCTGGAAGAGGCAGCCGAGGAGCGCGTCTCGATCATGGAAAGGCTGCCCGTGTGGTTTGACAACCCGGGCAACCTGGATGAACTGGAGGGCATACGTCGGTCCCTTCACACCCTGAAGGGCAGTGGTCGCGTAGCCGGCGCCCTGCGGGCAGGTGAGTTTGCCTGGGCCATCGAGAAGCTTCTGAACCACATGATTGACGACTCCGTCGAGGTCGGCGCAGATCATCTTGCGCTGCTCGGGCAAGTGCCCGATGCCCTGTCAGGACTGATTGCCGAGGTCACCGATGGAACCGCGCCGGCGAGTGATTACAGTGCGCTGATGGTGTGTGCAGACAGCCTGTCCAGAAACGAAACAGCCTCACCGGCAATCCAGGTGCCTGTTGATGCGGGCACTGTGCATGCAGAAACGGATGTTGTTGCCAGCACCGCTGATGATGATGAATACAGTCGCGAGGTGAATGCGCCGGTTGAGGATGAGCAGGAAGCGGATGCGGAATTAATCGATATCTTTATGCGCGAGTGTCGTGAACACCTCGCAGCAATCAGTGAATTCATGGATGCCCGCGAACAGGCGCATGAGCCCTGCATGGTATCGGAAACCCTGTACCGCGCCCTGCATACCCTGTCCGGTATCGCTGATTCAGCAGCGGTGGAATCCATCCGTGACCTGGCCGGTGATCTTTATGTCTATTTCGACGGGCTGCGCGAGGTACAACAGCCGGTCAGCGACACAGCCCTTGAGGTCCTGCAGGCATGCACCGTCGCCTTGTCCGAACTTGTCGGGAGACTGCCGGACAGGTCGTTTGATGCCGGCGCGCTGCAATCGTTGCGAACGCGCATCACCGGTCTGCATCAGGGTGAGCAGCAGGACGGGCAGACACGGCCCGGGGAACAGGCGGCAGCAGACGCCGATGCTGCGGCACAGGCGGCCGAACCCTTTGCGGATCTGGATCCGGAGCTCCTGGAGGTATTTCTGGAAGAGGCCGGTGAAATTATCGACAACAGCGAAACGACGCTGCGCGCCTGGTCAAATGAGCCCGGCAATACCCGGTTGATCGATGAACTTCAGCGCCAGCTGCACACACTCAAGGGCGGGGCCCGCATGATGGACATTCACGCCATCGGCAATTTGAGTCACAGTCTCGAGTCGCTGGTGATCCGGGTCGTTGACGGTCATGTCGGCGCGTCACATCAGCTGTTTGCGCACCTGCAGGAGGCGCATGACCGGCTGGCCAACATGCTTGAGCAGGTCAAGGCACACAAGCTGCCTGATGACGACGCAGACCTGCAGACCACCCTGGACAACTTCGAAATCGAAGATGAGGAAGTAGAGGTTCAGGACGTGGTCCGGGAGGCAAGCCCGGAAACGAATGTCGACCGTGAGCCTGCTGCGGAGCCGGAAGCGGTTACAGTAAGCGATGCAGAGGCCGCTGAGCAGGCAGTGATACAGGCCTTGCAGGGCAATATCGTGATGGAGGGCGAAATCATGCCGCGGCGCGTGGAGCGGCGCAAGTCCTCGCGTGTCCGTGGTGAGCAGGTGCGCGTTCAGGCCAGCCTGCTCGATGACATGGTCAACAATGCCGGCGAAATGAGCATCTACAGGTCAAGGCTGGAACAGCAGGTCGGAGCGTACCGGTTTAACCTGGCGGAGCTTGAGCAGACCACTAATCGCCTGCGCGATAAACTGCGCCAGCTGGAGATCGAAACAGAGACCCAGATTCTTTCCCGCTTCGAACAGGAGTCCGAAGACCGCAATTCGGAGTTTGACCCTTTGGAGATGGATCGATATTCAAATCTGCAGCAGTTGTCGCGCTCGCTGCTGGAGAGTATCAGCGATTTACACAGTATCCAGGAATTGCTGGCGGGCACGACGCGCGAGGCCGAAACGCTGTTACTGCAGCAGTCGCGTGTCAACACCAGCCTGCAGGACGGCCTGTTACGGACGCGCATGATACCGTTTGCCGGTCTCGCACCGCGCCTGCGCCGCGTAGTGCGTCAGTCTGCCCAGGAGCTGGACAAGCGGGTCGAACTCGGGCTCGAAGGTGCGGAAAGCGAGATGGATCGTGCCCTGGTGGACAGGATCGTCGCGCCGCTGGAGCACATGCTGCGCAACGCCGTGGACCACGGCATCGAGAGCCCCGGGGATCGCAAAAAGGCAGGCAAGTCCGAGACGGGGACCATCAAGATTGCCCTGAATAGGGATGGGCCGGAGCTCGTGCTGCGCATTGCCGACGATGGCAAGGGACTCGACCGCGATGCGATCCATGACCGGGCAGTCGAACAGAGCCTGATTGCAGATGCCTCGGACCTGTCGGACAGCGAGATCATGCAATTTATTCTGCAAACGGGTTTCAGTACTGCCAACGAGGTGACACAGATCTCGGGGCGCGGTGTCGGCATGGATGTCGTCAACAGCGAGGTCAAGCAACTCGGTGGGTCATTGCAGATCGAGTCCAGCCCGGGCGTCGGCAGTGTGTTTACCGTGCGCTTGCCGTATACCCTGGCGCTCAATCAGGCACTGCTGGTCAAGGCAGGTGACGATACCTACTGTATCCCGCTCAGCGGCATCGAGGGTGTGACCCGGGCGAGCACCGAGGAACTCGCTGCCTGTTACGAGGCGCCTGGCGCAACCTTCGAGTACGCCGGCAACCGCTACCAGCTGCAGCATCTCGCGACGCTACTCGACCGGGGCAGTATGGATCCGGCATCCCGGCAGGAACGGGTGCCGGTGCTGCTGGCGCGCATCGGCGGCAAGCGGATTGCCCTGCAGGTGGAGGCGCTGATCGGAAACCGTGAGATCGTTGTCAAGCCGCTGGGTAAGCAGCTCAGCGCGGTCAACGGGGTGTCCGGAGCCACGATACTGGGTGACGGCCGGGTTGTTCTGATACTGGACCTGGCGGCGGTGGTGCGTGCCGGCAGCAGGCCGCGTGTCGCCCTGCAGGAGTCCCGGCACGATGGCAGCGACAAGCTGGTGGTGATGGTGGTCGATGACTCGATCACGGTGCGCAAGGTCACGACCCGGCTGCTGGAGCGACATGGCTTCAGCGTGGTGACGGCCCGGGACGGACTCGATGCCATCAGCCAGTTGCAGGAATGCATCCCTGACATGATGCTGCTTGATATCGAGATGCCGCGCATGGACGGTTTCGAACTGGCGACGCACATGCGCAACGAGGACCGCTTCAGGCATATTCCGATCACCATGGTCACTTCGCGGACGGGCGACAAACACCGCAAGCGTGCTGCCCAGATCGGTGTCAATCAGTACCTGGGCAAGCCCTACCAGGAACATCAACTGTTGAACACGGTCCAGCGGCTGATCGGTATGCCGGGTTCGACTCGGGAGGCATTGAGCGGATGAATGGCGCAGAGGAACAAGTGCGTAGTCTGTGGGTCCCCTTGAGGGATGCGAATATGCTGCTGCCGAATGCCGCGGTCGCAGAGGTTGGCTACTACCGGGTGCCCGACGAGCAATCGGATATGCCGGAGTGGATGCTTGGCAGTATCAGCTGGCGCGGCCAGACCCTGCCGGTGATCTCGATCGAATTGTTGTGTGATTACCCGGTTCCGGCCAACCTGGTTTACTCGCGCCTGATGATCATTAATTCAGTCCGCCCGGACAGCACGATGCAGTTCTATGCTGTCGTGACAGCGGGGTTACCGCGCCCGGTCCTGTTCAGTAATGATCTGGTCGATGATGTCGAGGCGTGTGCCCTGCAGGCACTGCAATGCCGGGTCTTTATCGAGCGCGAGCAGGCGGTGATCCCGGATCTCGATTACATCCAGGGACTGGTGGAACAATACTGGGATAGGGCGTCCTGATCCGGTTTGTTCAGCCGTTATTACGGAAGTCCCCCCACAATGCCTGCATGCCGGCCAGGGCAGCCATCGCGGCAGTCTCGGTCCGCAGGATGCGCGGCCCCAGCTTGACGCTGAAGAAGCCGGTTTGGCTTGCCAGTGCCGTTTCCTCGCTACTGATCCCGCCTTCCGGTCCAACCAGGAGCACTATCCTGCCTGGAGGCCGTTCCAGCTCAGGCAGGGTGTATTCACCGTCCGGGTGGAGCATGATGTGCAGCCCTTCGGTCTGGCCTGATCCCAGCCAGCTACGGTAATCGGACGGTGCCAGCAGTTCCGGCAGTGTGCCTCGCCCGCTTTGTTCGCAGGCGCTGACCAGCACCCCTTGCCAGTGCTGCATGCGTTTCTGCATGCGCGTGTCATCCAGTTTCTTGCGACTGCGCTGCATCCACATCGGTTGAATCGCAGAAATGCCCAGTTCAACGGCCTTCTGCAGGGTAAAGTCCATCCGGTCACCGCGCGGGATCCCCTGTGCCAGGGTGATCGCATGCGGTGACTCGGGGGTACAGGCGACCTGGCTGCCGATCTCGATCGTTACCCGGGTGCGGTTGATCTCGTGCAGGATGGCTTCGTGTTCAGTCCCCTGACCGTCAAACACCCTCAGGCTGGCGCCAGGACGCAGGCGCAGGACGCGGCTGATATGGTGGGCCGGCTGCTCGTCGAGCACCAGGGTTTTACCTGTGACGAGCTGATCCTGGTGCAGAATTCTGGGTATACGCATCGCTTGCTGTCAGTTGGCGGTTGCCACCTGGATGCCCTGCCAGGCGACATCGGCGAGCAGGTGGATTTCATCCGGCGTGATGACGTAAGGCGGCATGAAGTAGATCACGTTGCCCAGCGGGCGCAGCAGCACGCCGTTTTCGAGTCCGTGCCGGTAGACCTTGAGGCCACGGCGCTCTTCCCAGGCATAGGGTTTCCGGGAGCCCCTGTCCTTTACCATTTCGATAGCCAGTATCATCCCGGTCTGGCGGACCTCGCCCACATGCGGGTGCTCACGGAAACGTTCGCCTGCAGCGCTCATGACAGCGGCCAGCTGCTTGTTTGTCTCGATCACGTTGTCGTCCCTGAAGATGTCCAGTGTCGCCAGTGCCGCGCGGCAGCCCAGCGGATTGCCGGTATAACTGTGGGAATGCAGGAAGGCGGTCAGGTTCCGGTAATCGTCATAGAAACAGTCATAGATGCTGTTGCGTGTGAGTACCACGGAGAGCGGCAGGTAGCCCCCGGTCAATCCTTTCGAGAGGCACATGAAGTCCGGCGATATGCCGGCCTGTTCGCAGGCAAACAGTGTCCCGGTGCGCCCGAAGCCGACGGCGATCTCGTCAGCGATCAGGTGCACCCCGTGGCGGTCACAGGCCTCGCGCAGCAGCTTGAGGTAGACAGGATCGTACATGCGCATGCTGCCGGCACACTGCACCAGGGGTTCAATAATCACCGCGCAGACCTCGTCTGCGTGCCGCGCCAGGGTGGCCTCCATATCCTCGAAGCGGCGTACGCTGTAGTCGTGCCAGCTCTCACCGGGTTCGCGCCGGTAACAGTCGGGCGAGGGCACGCTGATGGTTTCCATTAGCAGCGGACCGTAGGTCTGTTTGTAGAGTTCCACATTGCCAACTGCCAGTGCGCCCAGGGTCTCGCCGTGATAGCTGTTTTCCAGGGTGACGAACCGGGTCTTCCCCGGTTTGCCCTGGTTCAGCCAGGCATGAAAGCTCATCTTGAGCGCCACCTCGACGGCAGATGAACCGTTGTCGGCGTAGAAACAGCGTTCCAGTCCCGGCGGCGTTATTTCCACCAGGCGTTCGGAAAGTTCGATGACGGTCTCGTGGGTAAAGCCGGCCAGCAGTACGTGTTCCAGGGTTTCGGCCTGTTCACTCAGGGCCGCATTGATGCGCGGATTGCTATGTCCGAACAGGTTGACCCACCAGGAGCTGATGGCATCGAGGTAGCGCTTGCCTTCGAAGTCCTCGAGCCACACACCCCTGGCGCTGCGGACGGGAATGACGGGCAGCCACTCGTGGTCTTTCATCTGTGTGCACGGATGCCACAGAACCGAGAGGTCGCGCTTGACGAGATCGGCGTTCGACATGGATTGATTTTACCTACCGGTTTTTCGATGTATAGGGAATCCAGTTCACCGCAATGGCGCAATGGACGCTAAGAAAAACAAATATTCACCGCAAAGGCGCAAAGGGCGCAGAGTAAAACCTCTATAAATATAAGATTATTCAGTACACAATAATACAAGCATAAAGTTAATGTGTAATTGCAGATGTATGCGCAACGCCATCAAGAGCATTGCAAAGGACAAACTGAATTATTCTTAATCCGACGCAAATATTTGAAAGTTTGTTTGCATTAATTGTTATTTGTTATTGATGATTCTTCCTTCTTTGCGTCCTTTGCGCCTTTGCGGTTATGTCTTGCGGGTTGGAATGGCCTGGCTGCTTTCGAGGCCAAGGTTTTTCCAGATGGCGATTGAAGGCTCGGCGCGGTTGAGGGTGTAGAAGTGCAGGCCGGGGGCGCCGTGCTCCAGTAGCCGGGCGCACATGGCAGTCACCACGTCTTCGCCGAAGCCGCGGATGGCTTCGAGGTCCTCGCCAAAGCTTTCCAGGCGCTTGCGGATCCAGCGCGGGATCTCTGCGCCGCAAGCGTCCGAGAAACGCGCCAGCTGGTGGTAATTCGTGATCGGCATGATGCCCGGCACTATGGGCAGGTCGATGCCAGCCTGCTCGCAGCGCTCGACAAAGCGAAAATAAGCGTCCGCATTGTAAAAATACTGGGTGATCGCGCTGCTGGCGCCGGCCTCCACCTTGCGTTTGAAATTCGCCAGGTCCCGGTCGGGGCTGATCGCCTGAGGGTGGTATTCCGGATAGGCGGCCACCTCGATGTGAAAGTGATCGCCGGTCTCGGATCGAATGAACGCGACCAGTTCATTGGCGTGCCGGAATTCGCCGGCCTCAACCATGCCCGAGGGCATGTCGCCGCGCAGGGCCACGAGGTGGTTGATACCCTTCTGCTGGTAGGTTTGCAACATCTCGCGGATATTCTCCCGTGTCGAGCTGATGCAGGAAATGTGCGGCGCGGCCTCGATGCCGGATTTCTCCTGGATATCGACCACGACCTCGTAGGTCCGGTCGCGCGTTGAGCCGCCCGCGCCGAAGGTCACCGAGAAGAAGCGCGGTTGCAGGCCGGCCAGTAACCGACTGGTCTGCTCCAGCTTGGCAAGGCCGTCCGCGGTCTTGGGTGGGAAGAACTCGAAGCTGTAGACCGGGCTGGATGCTTCCATAGATGATTTGACCTGTTAAAAATCTACCGCGGAGTCGCAGAGGACGCAGAGTATAAATACGGGTTGTTGAATAATATCTTCAAGGACCAGCTAGCTTACATATGCATCCCGGATTTGTGCCCAATGCCACTCCTGAAATTATCCATGAATTTACAAGAATTTTATTGACGTACGAGAAAGAAACCCCAAGTAATTGCATGGGGTTGTTTTTTCTCTGCGTCCTCCGCGTCTCCGCGGTGAAATTATTGGTCAGTACCGGTAATGCTCCGGTTTGTACGGCCCTTCTACCGGCACGCCGATGTAATCGGCCTGATGCTGAGTCAGGCGGGTGAGGTGCACGCCGATCTTCCCGAGGTGCAGACGGGCCACTTCCTCGTCCAGCTTCTTGGGCAGGGTGTAGACCTGGTTCTCGTACTCTGCCTCGTTATTCCACAGCTCCATTTGTGCCAGGGTCTGGTTGGTGAAGCTGTTGGACATGACGAAGCTGGGGTGCCCGGTCGCGCAGCCGAGGTTCACCAGGCGGCCTTCGGCGAGCAGGATGATCCGATTGCCGTCCGGGAATATGATGTGGTCGACCTGAGGCTTGATGTTCTCCCACTGGTAGTCCTTGATGCTGGCGACGTTGATCTCGTTGTCGAAATGACCGATGTTGCAGACGATGGCCTGGTCCGGCATCTTCACCATGTGGTCGTGGTCGATGACGTGATAGTTGCCGGTCGCGGTGACGAAGATATTGGCCTTGTCGGCAGCCTCCTCCACGGTGACCACGCGATAGCCTTCCATGGCGGCCTGGAGGGCGCAAATCGGGTCGATTTCACTGACCCACACGGTGCAGCCGAGCCCGCGCAGTGACTGCGCGCATCCTTTGCCGACGTCCCCGTAACCGATGACCAGCGCGATCTTGCCGGCGATCATCACATCGGTGGCCCGCTTAATGCCGTCGACCAGTGATTCGCGGCAGCCATACAGATTGTCGAACTTGCTCTTGGTGACCGAGTCATTGACGTTGATGGCTGGGAAGGGCAGTTCGCCACGTTCCTGCATCTGGTAGAGACGGTGAACGCCGGTGGTGGTTTCCTCGGTGACGCCGCGAATGTTCTTCAGGATGTTCGAGTACCAACCGGGTTGCTCGGCCAGGCGTGTCCTGATGCTGTTGTAGAGCGCGACTTCTTCCTCGCTGGTCGGGTTGTCGAGCAGAGTCGGGTCCTGTTCGGCCCGGGTGCCCAGTATGATCAGCAGGGTGGCATCGCCGCCATCGTCCAGGATCATGTTGGGCGTGCCGCCGTCGTGCCACTCCATAATCCGGTGAGTGTACTGCCAGTATTCGTCCAGCGACTCGCCCTTGTAGGCAAAGACCGGGACGCCGCTCGCGGCAATGGCGGCAGCAGCATGGTCCTGGGTGGAAAAGATATTGCATGAGGCCCAGCGCACCTCGGCGCCGAGCTCCACCAGGGTCTCGATGAGCACCGCTGTCTGGATGGTCATGTGCAGGCTGCCTGCAATGCGCGCACCCTTGAGGGGTTTGTCCTTGCCGTGCTTGTCGCGCAGCGCCATCAGGCCCGGCATCTCGGTCTCGGCAATGGCGATTTCCTTGCGGCCCCAGTCGGCCAGGCCGATGTCGGCGATTTTATAGTCCGGGCTCAGGTTCTCGGCGGGTTGCGTACTCATGGTATCCCTCGTAATGAATTAAACGACGTTTTCTTTGGATTTCAGGCCTGCAGCACCACGCAGGGCATCGGCCAGGTCGGTCCGCTCCCAGGTGAACCGGTCGTCCTCGCGTCCGAAGTGACCATAGGCCGCGGTGCCCCGGTAGATTGGCCTGAGCAGGTCCAGCATGGCGACCAGGCCGCGCGGGCGTAGGTCGAAGTGTTCGCGGATCAGCGCCTCCAGGCGGGCCTCTTCCAGCGCGCCGGTGCCGAAGGTATTGACGCTGATCGAGGTGGGTTCGGCCACGCCGATGGCGTAGGAGACCTGGATTTCACAGCGTTCGGCCAGCCCGGCAGCGACGATGTTCTTGGCCACATAACGAGCGGCATAGGCAGCGGAACGGTCCACCTTGCTGGGGTCCTTGCCCGAGAAGGCCCCGCCACCATGGCGGGCCATGCCGCCATAGGTGTCCACGATGATCTTGCGGCCGGTCAGCCCGCAGTCGCCCATCGGGCCGCCGATGACAAAACGGCCGGTGGGATTGATGAAGAAGCGGGTGTCCTTGCTGATCCATTCCGCCGGTAAAACTGGCAGGATGATTTCGTCCATGACCGCCTCGCGAACGGTCTTCAGGTCCAGGTCCGGGCTGTGCTGGGTGGAGAGCACCACCGCCTCGATGCCCGCCGGGCGTGCGTCTTCGTAACGGAAGGTGACCTGGCTCTTGGCATCCGGGCGCAGCCACGGCAGGGTGCCGTTCTTGCGCACCTCGGCCTGGCGCTGTACCAGCCGGTGCGAGTAGGTGATCGGGGCCGGCATCAGTACATCGGTCTCGCCGGAGGCATAGCCGAACATCAGGCCCTGATCGCCGGCGCCCTGTTCGTGGTCTTCGCCTTCATCCACGCCCATGGCAATGTCGGGGGACTGTTTGCCGATGGCGTTGAGCACGGCGCAGGACTCCCAGTCAAAACCGATATCCGAGCTGTTGTAGCCGATATCGCGTACGGTGCTGCGCACGATCGCTTCCAGGTCGACCCAGGCCGAGGTGGTGACCTCCCCGGCAATAATGACCATACCGGTCTTGACCAGCGTCTCGCAGGCCACACGCGCCTTGGGATCCTGCTCAATAATCGCATCGAGAACGGCGTCCGAGATCTGGTCTGCGACCTTGTCGGGATGTCCTTCGGACACGGATTCGGATGTAAAGGTATGAAAGTTATACATGATTATCTGTTTATTGGATGGCCAAACGATTAAGTCTACCTTACGGAAGTGATATTTTCATCCACTGCGGATTTCTCTTAGAGTACGCAGTAACCATTAAATAAAGGATGAGGTGCGCTATGGTCAGTCTGGAAACACCCGTGTGTGACTTCGACAAATCCGCCCCGGATTTTTCGCTCCCCGGCGTGGATGGCAAGGTCTGGAGCCTGGAACAGTGCCGCGGCCCGCGCGGTCTGCTGGTCATGTTCATTTGCAACCACTGCCCCTACGTCAAGGCGGTGCGCGAGCGCCTGGTACGGGATACCCGGGAACTGCGGGACCTGGGTATCAACAGCGTCGCCATCATGTCCAATGACCCGGCCCTCTATCCGGAAGATAGCTTCGAGAACATGCAGGCGGTGGCGCGCGACTATGGCTTCCCCTTCCCCTATCTGCTGGACCAATCGCAGGCCGTGGCCAAGGCTTATGGCGCCGTGTGCACCCCGGATTTCTTCGGTTATAACAGTGAGTTAGGGTTGCAGTACCGGGGTCGCCTGGACGCCAGTGGCAAACAAACGGCAGCGGCGGATGCACGGCGCGACCTGTTCGAGGCCATGCGCGAGGTGGCGGAGACCGGGCGCGGCCCCGAGGAGCAGATCCCCGGTATCGGCTGCTCCATCAAGTGGCGCGAAGAGTCCGCTGCGGTCTGAAGACCACCTCTTTATAAGTTATTGTTATGCAGCAATAAAGTATAGGCTATTTGCTGTCTTGTGGGCCATATCGGCTATTGCCGTAGGGGACAAACTAGGGGAAAATAGCGCGCTTCATCATTCAGGGATGAATGTCAGGTCTGCATCGGGGACGGTTTCCCGACAATAGCCAACGAATTTCGTAGTGGTACAACGCCTCGGTGCACTGTGATCGGCACCCGGGGTTTTTTTTGCCACTGAACCCGTGTGAATGGCGGTCCCGTTCACGGGGATATGCGACCGTTATCCAGTGTCGCCATCATCAAACATGGCGCATTAAATAGTATTCAAATCCGACAGGAGGAAAACATGGCCCAGCGCAGAGAACTCGCCAATGCAATCCGCGCACTCAGTATGGATGCGGTGCAGAAGGCAAAGTCAGGCCACCCCGGTGCCCCGATGGGCATGGCGGACATCGCCGAAGTCTTGTGGAACGATTACATGGTGCACAACCCGAGCAACCCGAAATGGGTTGACCGTGACCGTTTCGTGCTTTCCAACGGTCATGGCTCCATGCTGATCTATTCCCTGCTGCACCTCACCGGTTATGACCTCGGTATCGACGACCTCAAGTCGTTCCGTCAGTTGCACTCCAGGACACCGGGCCACCCGGAGTACGGCTATGCCCCCGGAGTGGAGACCACCACCGGCCCGCTGGGGCAGGGCATCAGCAATGCCGTTGGCATGGCTGCCGCCGAGAAGACCCTGGCCGCGCAGTTCAACCGCCCCGGCCACACTATCGTCGACCATAACACCTATGTATTCCTGGGCGACGGTTGCATGATGGAAGGCATCTCCCACGAGGCCTGCTCGCTGGCCGGTACCATGAAGCTGGGCAAGCTGGTTGCCTTCTGGGACGACAACGGCATTTCCATCGACGGCCATGTCAGCGGCTGGTTCACCGATGACACACCGGCGCGTTTCGAGGCCTACCAGTGGCACGTGGTGCGCGACGTGGACGGGCACGACCCGGAAGCCATCCGCAAGGCCATCGATGAGGCGCGCACCGTGACCGACCGGCCCAGCCTGATCTGCTGCAAGACCGTGATTGGTTTCGGTGCCCCGAACCTGGCCGGCACCCATGACTGTCATGGCGCACCGCTGGGCGATGACGAGATTGCCGCAACACGTGACAACATCGGCTGGTCCCATGCCGCCTTCGAGGTGCCGAAAGACATCTATGCCGGCTGGAGCGCGAAGGACAAGGGTGCAAAGGCGGAGCAGGAATGGAATGCCGCCTTTGCTGCCTACAAGAAGGCCCATCCCGAGCTGGCCGCCGAGTTCGAACGCCGCGTGGCGGGTGAACTGCCGGCCGACTGGGACAACAAGGCTGCCGAGTTCATCGCTGCGGTGAACGACAAGGCCGAGACCATCGCCTCGCGCAAGGCCTCGCAGAATGCCCTGAATGGCTATGGCCCGTTGTTGCCGGAATTGCTGGGTGGTTCGGCCGACCTAGCGGGCTCCAACCTGACTATCTGGTCGGGCTCGGAAGACATCAACAAGGGCAACGGCGGCAACTACATCTACTTCGGCGTGCGCGAGTTCGGCATGTCCGCCATCATGAACGGCATCGCCCTGCACGACGGTTTCCTTCCTTACGGCGCGACCTTCCTGATGTTCTCGGAATATGCCCGCAATGCCCTGCGCATGTCCGCACTGATGAAGGTGCACAGTATATTTGTCTACACCCATGACTCCATTGGCCTGGGAGAGGACGGCCCGACCCATCAGGCCGTCGAGCAGACGGCCACCCTGCGCATGATCCCGCGCATGTCGGTCTGGCGCCCCTGTGATGCGGTCGAATCGGCGGTGGCCTGGAAAGCGGCGATTGACAGGAAGGATGGACCCAGCTGCCTGCTCTTCTCGCGCCAGAACCTCCCACACCAGGAGCGCACGGCGGACCAGATCGCTGCCATCGAACGCGGTGGCTACATACTGTCCGACTGCGACGGTACGCCGGAGGCCATCATCATCGCCACCGGTTCCGAGGTCGGTCTGGCCATGGAGGCAGCAAAGGGACTGGCGAAGAAGGGTAAAAAGGTCCGCGTGGTGTCCATGCCATGCACCGATGTGTTCGACGCCCAGGACACAAGCTACAGGGAATCCGTGTTGCCGGCCGCGGTCACCGCGCGTATTGCCGTGGAAGCCGGGGTTACCGACTACTGGCTCAAGTATGTCGGGCTCAACGGCAAGGTGATCGGCATCGATACCTTCGGCGAGTCTGCGCCGATCGATGATGTCTACAGGCACTTCGGTATCACCGCGGAGAACGTCATCAAGGCGGTCGAGGAGCTGCTGTAAATACCGCAGCGACACCCCGGGAAACCAGAAAATTGTTAATCAACTATCAAGCATACTGTTAAGGAGAGAACTAAATGGCGATTAAAGTCGGTATCAATGGCTTCGGCCGTATCGGTCGTATGGCATTCCGTGCCATAGCAAAGGATTTTTCAGACATCCAGGTGGTCGGGATCAACGACCTGCTGGATGCCGACTACCTGGCCTACATGCTGAAGTACGATTCGGTACACGGCAACTTCGACGGTGATATAGCGGTTGACGGTAACAACCTGATCGTCAACGGTAACACCATCCGTTTGACGGCTGAGCGTGATCCGGCCAATCTCAAGTGGGACGAGGTCGGCGCGGACCTGGTGATCGAATGCACCGGTTTCTTCCTGACCGAGGAGACCTGCCAGAAGCATATCGACGCAGGAGCCAGAAAGGTCGTGCAGTCTGCACCTTCCAAGGACGGCACGCCGATGTTCGTCTATGGCGTCAATCACAAGACATACGCAGGCCAGGCCATCATTTCTGCCGCTTCCTGCACCACCAACTGCCTGGCCCCGGTTGCCAAGGTCCTGAACGACAAGTGGGGCATCAAGCGCGGTCTGATGACCACCGTGCATGCCGCAACCGCCACCCAGAAGACCGTTGACGGTCCTTCCATGAAGGACTGGCGCGGTGGCCGTGGCATCCTGGAAAACATCATCCCGTCCTCCACCGGCGCCGCCAAGGCGGTTGGTGTGGTGTTGCCCGAACTGAACGGCAAGCTGACCGGTATGGCGTTCCGCGTGCCGACATCCGATGTGTCTGTGGTTGACCTGACTGTGGAGCTGAACAAGGATGCCAAATACGACGACATCTGCGCGGCGATGAAGACAGCCTCCAAGTCCGGTGACCTGGCGGGTGTGCTGGATTACACCGAAGACAAAGTGGTTTCCACCGACTTCCGCGGCAGAACGACACCGTCAATCTTTGATGCGGGTGCCGGTATTGCGCTGGACGGTACCTTCATCAAGGTCGTGTCCTGGTACGACAACGAATACGGCTATACCTGCAATATGCTGCGTATGGTCCGGCACGTCTCCTGACGGGCGGAACATGATTCCGGCGGCTGCGTTTTTCCCCGGAAAAATATCCCGACTGATTGGAAATTGAAGGAAGCAGATCACCGGCCTGCAGCGCAGGCCGGTGATCTTTAAACAAAGCTGTTTGCCAAGGCACCCTGTCTTTGCAAACACCTTTACAGAGATTTATCAAGGAGCTGTCATGTCTGTAATCAAGATGACCGATCTCGATCTTCACGGCAAGCGCGTACTGATACGCCAGGACCTGAATGTACCCGTCAAGGACGGTAAGGTGACCAGTGACAAGCGCATCCTGGCTTCACTGCCAACCATCGAGCACGCCATGAACGCGGGCGCGAAGGTGATGGTGATGTCCCATCTGGGGCGTCCCACTGAAGGTAAGTACGATGAGCAGTTTTCCATGATCCCGGTGGGTGAGCATATGGCCGCCTTGCTTGGCCATAACGTCGAGATGGTCAAGGACTGGGTCAACGGCGTCGGCGAAATGCATAACGGGGAAGTCGTCCTGTGTGAGAATGTGAGATTCAATTTGGGCGAGAAGAAAAATGACGAAGAACTGTCGAAGAAGATGGCGGCCCTGTGTGATATCTATGTCATGGACGCCTTCGGCACTGCGCACCGTGCCCAGGCATCGACCCACGGCGTAGCCCGGTTTGCGCCGGTCGCCTGCGCCGGGCCACTGCTGGCAGGCGAACTCGATGCGCTGGGCAAGGCGCTGGGTAACCCGGCACGCCCCATGGCCGCTATTGTGGGCGGTTCCAAGGTCTCGACCAAGCTTACCGTGCTCGAATCTCTTTCCAAGGTGGTCGATCAGCTGATTCCCGGTGGCGGCATCGCCAATACCTTCATTGCCGCCAGCGGCTACAATGTCGGTAAATCCCTCTACGAGCAAGACCTGGTCCCCGAGGCCAGGCGCCTGATGGAGGCCGCCAGGGCCAAGGGTGGCGAGATACCGGTCCCGACCGATGTGGTGGTTGGCAAGGAGTTCTCCGAGTCCGCCGCGGCGGTCATCAAGAAGGTCGAGGATGTGGACGACGATGACATGATTTTCGATATCGGGCCGGAGACCGCGGCGCGCTATGCGGACATGATGAAAAACGCCGGTACCATCGTCTGGAACGGACCGGTGGGCGTATTCGAATTCGACCAGTTCGGCGAGGGCACCAGGGTTCTCGGCGAGGCCATTGCCGCCTCGGACGCCTTCTCCATTGCCGGTGGCGGCGACACCCTGGCAGCGGTCGATAAATACGGTATCGCCAACAAGTTGTCCTACATATCCACCGGCGGTGGTGCCTTCCTGGAATTTCTCGAAGGCAAGAAACTCCCGGCCGTCGCCATGCTCGAGGAGCGGTTTAAATAAGGTCCAGGGTTGCCTGCAACGGGTGCCCGCACGCTGATTACACAAACCTATACGAGAGACACCTGAGACACTGACGCTTCATGCCAAGACGCACAAAAATCGTCGCGACCCTGGGTCCGGCTACCGATGAAAAGCAGGTCATGGACGACATGATTCAGGCCGGGATGGACGTGGTCAGGGTCAATTTCTCCCATGGCGACCCGGAAGAACATATCAAGCGTGCCGAGTGTGTGCGTAACCGGGCCCGTGCCCATGGCCACCAGGTGGGTGTGTTCGCCGACCTGCAGGGCCCGAAGATCCGTATCGAGCGATTCCAGGAAGACAAGGTCTACCTGGTAAAGGACAGTCACTTCACCCTCGATACCAAGCTGGACCCGACGGCCGGGACCAACGAACGCGTGGGTCTGGCCTATAAGGAACTGCCGAACGACGTTAACCGTGGTGACACCCTGTTGCTGGATGACGGTCGCCTGGTTCTGTGGGTGGAGGAGGTCGTCGACACGGAGATAAAGTGCCGCGTTGTAGTCGGTGGTGAACTGTCGAATAACAAGGGTATCAACCGGATGGGTGGCGGGCTGTCGGCGACTGCCATTACGGATAAGGACCGCCGTGACATCCAGGTGGCGGCGAAAATGGGCGCCGACTACGTCGCCGTCTCCTTTCCGCGCTCCGCGGATGACATCAATCTGGCCCGGGAACTGTTGCGCGAGGCCGGTGGTCACGGGGGCATCGTGGCCAAGATCGAGCGTGCCGAGGCCATCGACGCCCTGGAGGAGATCATCGAGGCGACCGATGTGGTCATGATCGCGCGCGGCGACCTGGGCGTGGAAATAGGTGATGCGGAATTACCGGCAGTGCAGAAACGCATCATCCAGGTGGCCCGGTCGATGGACCGCGTGGTGATTACGGCAACCCAGATGATGCAGTCGATGATCGAAAGTCCGATACCGACGCGTGCCGAGGTCTTCGATGTGGCCAATGCCGTAATCGACGGCACCGATGCCGTGATGCTCTCGGCAGAGACGGCCACCGGCAAGTATCCGGCCAAGGTGATCGAGGCCATGGACCGGATCTGTGCCGGGGCCGAACGCCAGCGCTCCACCGTGGCCGCGGAGCGGCGCACCCAAATGCGTTTTACCCGGACCGATGAGGCCATCGCCAAGGCCGCCATGTACACCGCTAACCACTTGGGTGTAAAGGCAATTGCGGCCCTGACCGAGTCCGGCGCAACCCCCCTGTGGATGTCGCGTATCAGCTCCGGAATCCCGATTTATGCCTTGACGCGTCATGTCGAGACACGTAGAAAGGTGACGCTCTACCGCGGTGTATATCCGGTGAGCTTTGATGTCACCACCACCGATCACCCGCAGGTCAACAAGGAGGCCATTGACGAATTAATGCGGCGCGGCGCGGTGCGTGACGGCGACCTCGTCATCATAACCAAGGGTGACCTGGCCGGCGTGCTGGGTGGTACCAACGCCATGAAGATCATCCGCGTCGGTGAGCACGAAATAGTCGAACAATAGTTTCCGAGCAGGCGGGTTATGTGGCCCGCGATTTTATTTGTACATATAGCAAGTCAACGACAAACCTGAAAGTTTGAGGAGAGAACAATGGCATTGATATCTTTACGCCAGTTGCTGGATCACGCTGCCGAACATGGCTATGGCGTGCCCGCCTATAACGTCAATAACATGGAACAGATGCACGCGATCATGGAAGCGGCTGACGAGACCGACAGCCCGGTGATCTGCCAGGCCTCGGCCGGTGCGCGTTCCTATGCGGGCGCCCCCTTCCTGCGTCACCTGATCCAGGCAGCCATCGAGCAATGGCCGCACATACCGGTTGTGATGCACCAGGACCACGGTGCCTCACCGGCCGTCTGCCAGCGCTCGATCCAGCTGGGCTTCAGTTCGGTGATGATGGACGGCTCGCTCGGCGAGGACATGAAGACCCCGATGAGCTACGAGTACAACGCCGACGTCACACGCCGCACGGTGGATATGGCACATGCCTGTGGCGTGTCAGTCGAAGGTGAGCTGGGTTGCCTGGGGTCGCTGGAAACCGGTATGGCCGGTGAAGAGGACGGATCCGGTGCGGAAGGCGTCCTGTCGCACGACCAGCTGCTGACCGATCCGGAAGAGGCCGCCAAGTTCGTCGAGGACACCAAGGTCGACGCGCTTGCCATTGCGATCGGCACCAGCCATGGCGCCTACAAGTTCACACGTCCGCCGACCGGTGACATCCTCGCCATCAACCGCATCAAGGAAATTCATGCACGTATTCCCGACACCCACCTGGTGATGCACGGCTCTTCCTCCGTCCCGCAGGACTGGTTGAAGATCATCAACGAGCACGGTGGCGACATGGGTGAGACCTACGGTGTTCCGGTCGAGGAGATCCAGGAAGGCATCAAGCACGGCGTACGCAAGGTGAACATCGATACCGATCTGCGCATGGCCTCGACAGGCGCGATCCGCAAGCACCTGCATGATAATCCTTCGAACTTCGATCCGCGCAAGTACCTTAAGGCGGCCACGGTTGGTATGAAGGAGATCTGCAAGGCCCGTTACGAGGCCTTTGGCACCGCCGGTAATGCCTCCAGGATCAAGTCGATCAACCTGGAAGACATGTTCGCGCGTTACGCCAGCGGAGAACTGGATCCGCGGGTGAACTGATTGCGGCTTTGCAGATAATGGAAAAGGCGGCCTCGGCCGCCTTTTTCTTTGGGAAGCTATGGAAAATCAGTCATTGCGAGGAGCGCTGCGACGAAGCAATCAGTAAGCCGTTGATCGTACCGCCAAGAGATTACTTCGCTGGCCGCTCCCGGCATGGCCCAGGCCAGCTTCTCGACCGGTTCCCGGTCTCACCTTCTCCAGCCTCTCGCGGCACTTGTTCATCCATGTACATCGCGCTCGCAAGGACGTGACACCTCAATAAGTCAGGCCTTTCTATATTTTTTCGGGGGCAGCCGGTTTATTCACTTTTATTCCGGTCAAAGACCTCCATTTTTTCTGCCAGGCTGTCCCATTTGCATTCTTTCAGCACCTTGGCGATGCGGTGTATCGCCCCTTCCTTGATGGCCTTGCGCCGTTCCGGTTTTTTTTCGATGCCATAAAACGGCAGGGTGACATCGAATGCCCGGTCGGTGTATTTACTGATAGGCGTGAGCACATCCTGGCGCCGCGTGTAGTAGGCGTCCTCGCCCTCTGCACAGACCTTGTCAAATACATTGAACTGCCGGCAGGCCATCGGGCGCAGGGGGTGTATCGAACAGACATCCTCGACCAGGAAGGGGCAGCCGGGCTGTTTGCTGTAATCCCGGAGTTGTTGTTTGAGCCGCTCACGCAGGTCGCCGCTCAGTATCTCGGTGACATACCAGCTGATGCCCACAAGCTCCAGCGGATAGACGGGTATGGTGGTGTGCGAGCGGCAACAGGCGGCGCAGCCCTTGCTGCATGCGAGCGTCCTGCCTTGTTCCGTCTCGCGCCGGATGCCCTCTGCCACGCCATCATCCGTGATGTAATAGGCCTCCAGCAGCCTGGACAGCCAGGGATGGCGGGCTTCGTCATCGGGAAAGCTCAGGCGTTCGGACATGGTGCTGGCTGTATGGGTGATTCAGGAAGTCAGGCCCTGGATCAAGAACGTTAACCCCGCTCAAGGGGGTCGCGCAAGGCGTATGGGCCGGAAAGGCAGAATCAGCCCATGGCGGCGGTTCGGATTCGTGAACCGCCTACTTTACGGCATGACAAAAATGTATTATCAACAGTATGCCGTTGCACACGGTCAGCGATCGGTCCCGCACTATGATCAAGCGCATATTAATATTACCGTTCCTCGGCGTCGTCCTGCTGGTTGGTGTCTTTATCCTGATGCTGACGGCAAACCTGTATACCTTTCATCGCCTGACCGATGAGTCCCCGATCGCGGAACTAAGCTTTGCCGCGACGGGCGCCCAGCAGTACCGGGCAACTATCGCTTACGGTGATTTTTGCAAACCGGAGCACTACAGCCTGGACGGGGACCAGTGGCGCCTGGATGCCTTGTTCCTGAAATGGCATCCCTGGGCAAATCTGTTCGGGCTGGACTCGATGTACCGGATAGAGCGGCTGGGCGGGCGTTATCGCGATACCGTCGAGGAGAACACGAGCCCGCGTCTTGCCCATGAACTGCATCCGGAACAGGGTGTTGACCTGGCCGCGATGATTTCGCGTTATACAGGACGGTTATCGCCAGTCGATACCCTGTACGGGAGTTCGGTCTATGAGGACATGGAAGAGGCGTTCGTCTACCGGGTCTATCGGGGCCAGTCCGGCCTGCTGGTAAGAAAGGCCCGGCGGGCTGATCCGGCGGATGACGGTGGCGGGATGACCATCGATATCAACAAGACCTGTGCCAGCGAACCGGGGCTGTTACGACGCATGGCCACCTTTACCGAAGGACTGGTCCGTGCCGGTGCTCCCTGAGGCCCCGCGCACCCAACCGGACCAATACGAAAAGATTATAAATAACAAGTAGATACAAGTCTTCCCCTGGATAGCCGGCGGTTTGCGCCTGGCCGCACCACGTAGCGTGTTGTTTCCGCTTAATAATCCCGCCGCGTGACCGATATCTCATGTAAGTAAAAAATTTATTTTTTCCAAGGCCTTAGGAAACGACTGGTAAACGCTTTCAGCGGGTTACCGGGGAGGTGAGGGGAACCATCATCATGACAGGCAGCAAGATCCAATCAGCGACACTGGATACCACGACGCTCGACCAGGATGTCATACCGCAGCTGGTGTCCTCGGGGATGGATATCCAGAGTGAGCAGACCGAACTGCTGTACACCCAGGCACCCGTTGCCCTCCTGGCGGCAATGGCCGTGGCCCTGTTGCTCACGGCCAGTCTCTGGGGCGTTGCCGATCACCAGCTGCTGCTGGTGTGGTTCGGTGCCCAGGTCTTCCAGACAGTGGCCCGCTCCGCGCTGGTTGTCTATTACCGGCGCGCATCCGCGAAGCAGAAGCAGGACACGCGCTGGGCAGGCCTGTATCTCTCGGGTGCCCTGGTCTCCGGCATTGTCTGGGGATGCCTGGGCCTGCTGATTGATTTTAGCTGGCCGGTCGAGTTCCAGACGCTTGCCGTCATCGGTGTTGCCGGCATACTCGCCGGGGCGATCTCCGCGTACGCGGTCATGATGCCGGTCTATATCGCGTTTCTTGCACCGGTCATCATGATCACTTCCCAGGCCATGCTGTCACAGGCCAGCCAGTCCCCGAATACCCTGGGACTGCTGTTCATGGTATTCGCAGCCGCCTTGCTGGTCATCGCGCGCAATTACAATCAGAGTGTGGTGCGTTCCCTGTCCCTGCGTCACGATAACATAGAGCTGTTGCAGCAGATGAAGAAAGCAAATGCCTCTCTTAGGAACGAGTTTCAGGAGCGTCAGCAGGCTGAGTATGCGCTCATGCGCGAACGTGACCTGTTTACCGAGGGGCCGGTCACAGTCTATCGGGTGAGCGCGGAGCCCGGCTGGCCCATTGAATATATCTCACAGGCGATCTCGCAGTATGGTTATGCTGCGGACCAGCACATACGGGAGCAGACCCCGTTTGCAAACCTGATACATCCGGGTGACCTGCGCTATGTCGAGCAGGCCGAACCGGTCAGGGACGCGAACGGGTCGATGTACATGGGACTCGACTATCGTGTGATACGTCATGACGGGGAGATCCGCTGGATATACGATTACACCATCCCGCTGAAATCCGAAACTGGGCAGATTACCCACTATGCCGGATATTTTCTCGACATCACGGAGCGCAAACAGGAGGAGTACGAACACCAGATGGAGAAGGAGCGCGCCCAGGTAACGCTGAATTCGATTGGCGACACTATCATCACGACTGATGTCAACGGCCAGATCGAGTATCTGAACCCGGTTGCAGAAAAGTTGACTGGCTGGGACAACAACCTGGCCCACGGTCTTCCGATAGCGAGTGTCTTCAGCCTGTTCAACGAGGCCAGCCGACGCTGTATCGAGGCGCCGATTTATGCGGTGATAAGCATGGGGAATGCCATTCATTCGGATAGTGACGTTAGCGTATTGCATCCGGATGGCAGAAAGTTGTCACTCCAGTATTCTGCGTCACCGATCCTGAACAACAGGGGCGAGCCCCTGGGTGTGGTCCTGGTGTTACACGACGTGACCGAAGCCCGCGAGATTGAACAAAAGCTGACACACGAGAGCACGCATGATGCCTTGACAGGCCTGATGAACAGACGTGAGTTCGAGGCGCGTCTGCAGCATGTGATGGACAATACCCGGGATGAGGATGAGAGCCACATTCTCTGCTATCTGGACCTTGATCAGTTCAAGATCGTCAATGACACCTGTGGTCACACGGAAGGTGACAAGCTGGTCAAAAGGATTGCCGATCTCCTGTTGGAATGCCTGCGTGGATCCGATGTGCTGGCGCGCCTGGGCGGCGATGAATTCGGCCTGCTACTCAAGAATTGTTCCCTGAACGATGCCCTTGGCATTGTTGAGAACATCATGTCGGTCCTCAGGGCCTTCTACTTCGTCAGTCGCGGCAATACCTTTGATGTGGGGGCCAGTATCGGTGTTGCCCCAATAGATAAGGAATCGGGGAGCGCGGTTGATGTAATGAGTACGGCCGACCTGGCCTGCTATGCAGCCAAGGACATGGGCCGGGGTCGTGTGCACGTCTATGAATCCGGTGACCGGGAACTTGCCCGCTGCCATGGCGAGATGCAGTGGGTGTCGCGACTGACCGAGGCAATTAATTCAAATCGCATGGTCCTGTTTTTTCAGGATATTGTGCCCGTCGTGCCCGATACGGGGTGCGGCCACCATTTCGAGGTACTTGTCAGGATGGTGGATGAAAACAACAAGCTGGTCGCGCCCGGACTATTCATGCCTGCGGCAGAGAAATATAACCTGGCTCCGGCACTTGACCGCTGGGTCATCACCCACAGCCTTGAATGGTATCGGGACACCGGCAGGCACCGGCCTGAGGCTGAGAATCAGAAAATGTCGATCAATCTGTCTGGCGCATCGCTTGCCGATTCCGGCTTCCAGGACTTTATCACGGCGGAGCTGAGCCGCTACGGGGTATCGCCCAGTATCGTTTGTTTTGAGATCACGGAAACAGCGGCGGTGACCAACCTGGATATCGCCATCGGCTTCATCAATGAGATGAGGCGGCTGGGCTGCAGTTTTGCGCTGGATGATTTCGGTACCGGCCTGAGTTCGTTTGCCTATCTGAAGAATCTTCCGGTCGATTACCTGAAAATCGACGGCAGTTTCATCCGCGATATCGACACCAATCCGGTGAATCATGCGATGGTCAAGTCGATACACCAGGTCGGCCAGGTCATGGGGCTCGAAACGATTGCCGAATTCGTTGAGAATGCCGCCATCATCAAGGTCCTCGCCGATATCGGCGTCGACTATGCCCAGGGATACGGTATTGCCATTCCCAGGGATATCAGCGAAATGGACACTGACGAAAAGCAGACTGCCTGAAGCGGCCCCGCCCCCACACCAGGATCTTCCAGCAACTGGTCCCGACCTCAAATGGTCTGCCGGGTAAACCGTCAGACACTGCAATGATTCACGCCTGGCTGATTCCGCGTGCATCAGTGACTGCCGTGGTCCGTCATGCAGTCAACCTGATCGGGGTGCTATGCTTATAGACAGGAAGGTCAGTCCGCGGGGGTTGTCATGTGCGCATACAAACATATCCTGCTTGCAACCGACGGGTCGGCGGAACATGAGGCCATCGGCGAGCATGCCAGGCATCTGGCCCAGTCTTTTGATGCCCGTCTCAGCGTATTGCGGGTTCTCGACCACCTGGCATTCGAGTTCTCCGCAGACCCGATGTTGCCGGGTGACGTGGACAAGATCGAGTGGTTCACGCAAAGTGCCCAGGATGCCTTGCAGACGTTTGCAGGGCATATCGGAATCGACGCCGCGCAGACGCACGTCAGGGTATCTCCTGGCCCGGCGCAACGGGAGATCATCGATTTCGCCAGGGAGCATAATGTCGACCTTATCGTGGTCGGTGCCCACGAGCGGCATGGATTGGCGCTGTTCCGCGAGGACACCATGGACAAGGTGGCCCATAACGCACCCTGTGATGTGCTGGTGGTACACGTCGAGACCAGGGTCGCCTGATCGGCGTCAGGGCCGGGTAAGCCCGACTTTGCAGCGTGTTATGCCGGCTCCGGTGCGCGGACTTGCCCCCTAGCCATAGCGGCCGTCTATGCGTGGCTGCACCAGCATCGGCAGGTAAACAATTATGAACAGGCTGAATGCGCTGATCCAGAACGCCTGGGAAAGGCCTATCCAGAGGACATAATGGCCGGGGTCCAGTAGCGGGGCCAGCACCCTGAATAGAGTGCCCACGAAGAATGTCACAAAGATCCAGGTGACCATGGAAGACGGCTCGAAGACATTTCTACCGGTGTGCCCGAGGGTGACACGGGCCATCATACCCAGGGTGATCATGCCAATCCCGCCGACGGCGAAGGCGTGCAGGGCGAGAAACGGTGAGATCCCGAGTAGGTAGACGGCCGCCTTGAGTGCAAACCCGATGACTATCGAGCCATAACCGACAAACAGTACCCAGAGTAACGGTTTACGCCAGATTCCGGGGGTGTGCCAGCCGGCCAGGCGGATGCCGTGCAGCATCAGCAGGGCGATGGCCGACAGGGCGACCGGGAGGGAATCCGGATCGAGTATATCTGCCAGCCAGAAGACCAGGAACACCACCAGGCTGCTGGCATCGAGCCATCTCCGGTTTTTGAGCTGCACCTCGTAGTCGACCCCATTTTCGATGAAGGACGGCATGACCCGGCGGCCCATGACGAAGATCAGGGCGATCAGCAGATAGAGTCCTGAATACAGACCGGGGCGGACACCGCCGGGGACCAGGTTCATTGCACCTGCATAGAACAACAGATTACTGGCAAACAGCAGTACCAGCTTTGACAGGATGCCAAACTGTTTCCACTGCTTCACCTTTACGATCGGCAGGCTGAGCGCAATGACCAGCAACGCCGCAAACAGGCAATCAACTAACCCGGTCACCACCAGGGGGATGGCCTCACCGAGAAATACCAGTACGCGCCCGGCAAGCCATAGCAGGAACAGCAACAACAATGGCATACGGTGCAGGGTCTGCACACCGGTCCAGTTCTTGACCGCGGTCAGCAGGAAACCGGCCACCACAGCCATGCCGTAGCCGTAAATCATTTCATGGGCATGCCAGACGACAGGTGACGGCCCCAGATCGGGCAATTGCCAGCCGAAGACAGTCAGGGTCATCCAGAGCAACATTGAGACCAGCGCAAAGATCGCGGCAGCGGAGAAGAAGGGGCGAAATCCGAGGTTGAGCAGGGGAGGACCGATGCTCCCGCTGCCGTTATCAATACCGATCATCAATCCAGGTCCCTGGCTGATTGCCATGAATCGAGGCTGCCGGGGCGCCACGACCGGCGGGTCCGTGTATCAAGGCTGCATCCCGGTCATTTCCCCGTCTTGACTGACAGCAGCACATCCCGGTCGCGCAGCAGGTACAGCGCAATGCACGCGGCCAGCATCGGCCAGGCAGCGAAGAACAGGATGTTGGGGCCATCATAGGGAGACAGGTACTGCTTGTACGATGAAAGCGTGGAAACCGCATGCAATACGAGGACCACGGCATAGGTAAAACCTTTCCATGCGCCGCAGATGAATCCGGCAAGAATTGCCAGCTCGACGGCGCCAATCGCGTACATGATCTCCTTGCCGAGGCCGCCCAGAAAATAGAATTTTTCATATACGGCTGCGGCGTGCCCGGGGTTGATGAATTTGTCCAGTGTCCAGACCAGCATGACAACAAACACAGTGATCCTCAACAGCAGTAGTGAGAGGCCGAGTCGATCGCTTTCAGTCATGATGTGTCTCCCTGGCGGGTTGATGGGATGTCGTACGGCTGCCGGGCCGGGTGATGTCGAGCTCGATGTGTTCGATTCCGGATTCTACCTGTGAATCAATATCAAAACCGCTGTGTCTGAATATATCGAGCATCCTGTGGTTGTTTGTGTGGACATCCGCGAGCATTCTGGAAAAGCCCTCTGAGCGCGCTATCCTGACGATGTGCTCGAACAGTACGGTGCCGGCACCGAGGCTCTGGTATTTATCTTCGACCGCAAAGGCGATGTCGGCGATCCGCTCTCCCGCACCGCCCTGGATTTCAATCAGCCTGCCCACGCCGATCGGTTTTTCGCCTGAGGGGTCCTGGAGGGCGGCGACGATGGCAATGTGATGCCTGAAATCGATTTCGGTGAAGTATTTCAGGTCTTTCGGGGTGAGTTCATGCCGGGCCCCCATAAAACGGAAGTAGACCGAGCGGCCCGACAGGCGGTGGAACCCGTCCAGCAGGCGCTGTTTGTCATCTGGACGGATCGCCCGCAGCTGCAGGGGTGTGCCGTCACGGAGGCGGGCGGCGGCAGAATACTTTGATAAATCCATAATCGGTGCCGGGTTCCTGCAACAATCCCGTTGCCATGCCCCTGCAGTCTAGACGGAAAGCGGCAGCTCATCCAGCAGACCGGCCTGCTCGCGCAGTGCCAGTATGTGTTCTTCCCAGTAGCGCGGACTGTCGAACCAGGGAAATGCCTGCGGGAAGGCGGGGTCCTCCCAGCGCCGTGCCAGCCAGGCCGCGTAGTGAATCATGCGCAGGGTGCGCAAGGCCTCGATCAGCTGCAGTTCACGGTGATCGAGTTCGTGAAACTGCAAATAACCCTCGATGATGTCGGCCAGCTGGGCCTGCATTTCATCGCGGGTGCCCGAGATCAGCATCCACAGATCCTGCATCGCGGGACCCGTGCGGCAGTCGTCCAGGTCGACGAAGTGCGGTCCCTGTTCCGTCCACA
This sequence comes from uncultured Ectothiorhodospiraceae bacterium, assembly GCA_947258545.1. Classification (GTDB taxonomy): domain Bacteria; phylum Pseudomonadota; class Gammaproteobacteria; order UBA9214; family UBA9214; genus CAMYJZ01. The sequence continues at coordinate 1,684 of CAMYJI010000002.1, read as the reverse complement.
GCACATTGCCCGGATGACAATCACCGTGCAGGCGGATCTGCCTGATGGTGCTGGCGCTGTCAAAGCGACCGGCTACCTGTTGCAGCAGGTCTTCGACGAGTGTCCGGTAGGCCAGTTCGATGTGTGCCGGGATGAATCCCTGCTCGAGCAGAAACTGGTACGAGCGGGTGCCGAAACTGTCGATGTCCAGTACTGGCCGGTGGCGGAAGGGTCGGGCCGAACCCACGGCGTGTATGCGACCGATAAAACGGCCCATCCACAGGCGCTCATCGCGCTGATTCAGTTCCGGCCAGCGGCCACCCTGCCGCGGAAAAAGGGCAAAGCGGTAACCCCGGTAGCTGTGCAGGCTGGTGTCGTTAATGACCAGCGGCGCCACCACCGGGATCTCCTGCGCGCTCAGTTCCAGTGCAAAGGCATGTTCCTCGAGAATCGATTCATCCGACCAGCGTCCCGGGCGATAGAACTTGGCGATCAATGGCAGGCCCTCGTCGAGGCCAACCTGGTAGACGCGGTTCTCGTAACTGTTGAGCGCCAGGAACTGGCCACTGGTTTGATAACCACAGCCATCCACCGCATCCAGCAGGGTGTCGGGGCTCAGGTCGGCATAGTCGGCGGGGGCGGTTGGGGCGTGACTGTTCATGGCGGCGGATGCAATGCGGTAAAGGCAGAGGCCTGTGATGACGGGACTGCCTAGTGTAGAGACATAGCCAGCATCCCCCTAATTAATTTCCAGTAATCAGTAAGTTTTGGCCAACTGCGGCAGCTATTCGTCAATATATTGTCGCGATGAGGGGTTCGATCGCCTATGATGTCTTATAGTGTATCCATCAGGGGGTGGCGTGCACGGCGAGTTATGTTACAGCTGACAAACAAATTTCCAGGCGGCCTGGCAGTTCTGTTCACGGTGCTGTGGGCAGCACCGCTCGATGCCGCGACTCCCGCCGGGACGCCGGCTGCCCCGGCAGAAATCCGGGTGGCCGGGCCATTGCCGACATCCGTATCCTGGGGTGCGGATATCAGGGCACGCGTTCCGCGGTTTGCACCCGATCGTCTCCTGGTGAAATTCCGGCCGGGGACAGCGGCGGCAGAGATCGGTCGGATGCATCGAAAAAATGCGGCCAAGCCACACAGCGTGATCCCGGGCATCGGCGTGCATGTGCTCCAGGTGCCGAAGGGGAATGTGCGCAAGAAGCAGGCCCAGTACCAGGCCAATCCAAATGTCGAATATGCGGAGCCGGACTACTACCGGGTGTTGGTCATCCCGGATGAGGGCAATGATCCGGGGCCATCTGCAGGCGGGATTATCACCGGCAGGGAATATTTCGAAGAGCAGTGGGGGATGAATAATACCGGACAGGATCATACCTCTTTTGATCTCTTAGGTAATCCGGTACAGGTGTCCGGTGTTACTGATGCCGATATCGATGCACCCGAGGGGTGGGACATCACGACCGGCGATCCTTCAGTCAAGATCGCGATTCTCGATACCGGCATTGATTGCAACAGCATTGAACATACCGGCAAGTGTGTCGAGGAAATCAGTTTTGTCGGGGATTACAGCGATTTCCTCGATGATCCCGGAGACTTTGTCGGGCATGGAACCCACGTTGCCGGCATCGCCGCCGTACACACCAATAACGGTATCGGTGTATCCGGTGTCGGCTGGAATTCGTCCCTTGGTAAT
>CAMYJI010000001.1 GCA_947258545.1 uncultured Ectothiorhodospiraceae bacterium | reverse complement strand
ACAACACACCGAAACGCCGCCGCAGCCGCTGGGCGTCCGCGTCGCTGATACCGATGAGCTCGGTGTCGAATAACCTGATCGAACCGCTGTTCGGCACCTGCAGCATGATCATCTCGCGCAGCAGCGTACTCTTGCCGCTGCCGCTGCCACCGACCAGGGCGAGTACCTCGCCGCGGTACACATCAAGATCGATGTTTTCATGGATGACCTTCTTGCCGAAGGCCGTGCCCACACCACGCAGGCGGATTATCACCTCCCTCTCCGATTGCGATTCGGCCTGTCCGGTCTTCGCAGCTATGGCAGCACCCATCGTCATATCCCCAGCATGCTGAACAGGACCGAGAACATCGCATCCGTGACAATCACCAGGAAGATCGCCTGCACCACACTGATGGTCGTATGCCTGCCGACACTCTCGGCACTGCCCTGCACCTTGAAACCCTGGTAGCAGCCGACGATGGCGATGATGGCGGCGAACACCGGCGCCTTGCCGATGCCGATCATGAAGGTCGAATAATCGATGGCCTCGCCGATACGGCTCAGAAAGGCGTTAAAGCCGATACCCAGCTGCAGGTTCGCCATGACCATGCCACCGAAAATGGCCATTATGTCAGCGAACACCGACAGCAGTGGCAGCACAATAATCAGTGCAATCAGCTTGGGCAGTACCAGGATATACATCGGCGGAATGCCGATGGTGCGCAGCGCGGCCACCTCCTCCGTCACCTGCATGGTGCCGATTTGCGCGGTGTAGGCCGAACCGGTTCGTCCCGAAATCAGGATCGCCGTCAGCAGGGGCGCCAGCTCGCGCAGCATCGAATACCCCAGCAGGTCGGCGACATAGATACTGGCGCCGTATAACTGCAACTGCACCGCGCCCTGGTAGGCGATGACGACGCCCATCAGGAACGACAACAGACCGACGATGGGCATGGCCTTGTACCCGGCCTCGTACATCTCGTCGATGATCACCTTCCAGCGGATGGTCCGCGGATTAGCGAGCATCCGGACAAACGAGATGACCGTCTCGCCGGTAAACGCCAGGAAGCTGACCAGGTCGGTGAAGATACTGGCCAGGCGTTTACTGATGGCCTCCAGGTCGTGGCGCGGGCGGGCTGCCACGCTTTCACGACGGGTATCGGCAACCATCTCGACCAGTGCCGCGTGTTCCGTCCTGAAGGCCTCCAGGCGGACCTGTTTGCCGGCCGTTTCCAAACGCTGGCGCAGCTGGTTGATCCGCCAGGCGCCCGCGGTATCCATCGTGGTGACGGCCCTACCATCGATGGCGACATCCGCGGCACCCGGCACCAGGTTCGCGCCGATGCGCCGTGGCAGCTTGGCAATTGCGCGCACCGTCCAGGCACCGCTGCACGCCAGGGTTTGATCATTTTCCAGTGCGACCCGGGCAGCCGCCTTTGTTCCGGATTTGGTCAGGTCAGACATCCCCCAAGTCTCCGTGATAGCCGTCGCGCTGACAAGCCGGTGATTCAGGCATCGTCCAGCGGAAAGGCAATGACGGCATCGAGCGAGTGGGACCCGGCCGCGACCATCAACAGGCGGTCGATGCCCAGTGCGACACCCGCGCAGTCCGGCAACCCTGACGCCAGGGCCGCCAGCAGGTCTTCGTCGACGACCACCGGCTCCAGGCCCTGCTCGACACGCCGCGCATTGTCCTGCTGGAAACGCCGTCTTTGTTCAACCGCGTCGGTGAGCTCGTGATAGCCGTTGGCCAGCTCGACACCGTTGAGGTAGGCCTCGAAGCGTGCGGCAACCGGCGGGTTGCCCGGACGCAGTCGCGCCAGCGCCGCCTGGCTGGCGGGGTAATCACGGATGAACACCAGCCCCGGCCCCAGCCGCGGCTCGATAACGTGGGTCAGCAGCAGGTCGAGCCAGCCATCGCGATCGTCGGGTGACAGGCCGGCGGGGGGAGCGATGGCATGTGACCGGAGACAGCCCTGCAACTCTTCCACAGACGCATGTATCGGATCTACTCCGGCGCTCTCGATGAACAGGTCACGGTAGGTCCAGTGATCGACGGAATCCAGCGGAACCAGGTCCTCGAGGATACTCCGCAGCAGCAACTCGACATCGTCCATCAGGTCGAAGTGGTCGAAACCGACGCGGTACCATTCCAGCAGCGTGAATTCCGGGTTATGCCGGTGGCCGGATTCGCCGTCACGGAACACCTTGCAGATCTGGTATATCGACCCGCTGCCGGCGGCCAGCAGGCGTTTCATCGGGGATTCCGGCGAGGTCTGCAGATACAGGCTGGAACCATGGGCCGGGCCCGGCCCGTGGTAGCGGGTCTGGAAACTCTGTATGGCGGGATCGGTAACGCCGGCATGTGACAGGACCGGGGTATCGACCTCGAGCACGCCGGCCTGGTCAAAATAGTCGCGCACCCGGGCCAGCACCCGCGCCCGGAGCCTGAGAGTGTCCATACCTGCCTGCACGTTCCCGGCCCGATGACCTATGACTCAGAGTACCGCTATTATTCCTTGGCGCGCGCTACGTACTCCCCGGTACGGGTATCGATCCTGAGTTTCTCGCCGATTTCGATGAACAGGGGTACACGTACGACCGCACCCGTTTCGAGGGTGGCGGGCTTGCCGCCACCGCCCGAGGTATCCCCGCGCACGCCCGGGTCGGTATCGGTCACCATGAGCACCACAAAATTCGGTGGCGTGACCGCCAGTGGCGCCCCATTCCACAGGGTGACTTCGCAGACGTCCTGTTCCTTCAGCCATTTTGCGGCATCACCGACGGCGGTCGCATCCGCGGCATGCTGTTCGAAGCTGTTCGAGTCCATGAAGTGCCAGAACTCGCCGTCACTGTAGAGATACTGCAATTCGATATCCAGGACATCCGCACCCTCTACGGTCTCGCCGGACTTGAAGGTGCGCTCGATCACGCGCCCTGTTTTCAGGTTGCGTATCTTAACGCGATTGAATGCCTGCCCCTTGCCGGGCTTCACAAACTCGTTTTCAATTATTGCGCAAGGGTCGCCGTCAAGCATGATTTTCAGGCCACCGCGGAATTCATTGGTACTATACGTTGCCATGAGGGTCCTTTTTTGACTTAGGTAAACACCGAACAGGGGATAAAACGCTGGCTATGATACCCCGAATAGAGAAATCACGACACACGCCGGCCTGGCAGACCGCATTGATGCAGGCGGTCGGCTCGGTGGACGAACTGCTCCAACTGCTGCATATCGATGCCGTGGAGTCCGACATCCACCGCTTCAGCCGCGATTTCCCGTTGCGGGTACCGCGCAGTTTTGTCGCCCGCATGCAACCCGGGAATATTCACGACCCACTGTTGCGCCAGGTCCTGCCGCTGCCGGAAGAAGACCGGCAGCACGCTGATTTCCTTCCTGATCCACTGCGCGAGGCGGATGCCATGCCCGTGCCCGGCCTGCTGCATAAATACCGAAGCCGCGCCCTGCTCACCCTGACCGGTGCCTGCGCCATCCATTGCCGTTACTGTTTCCGGCGGCATTTCCCCTACGCCGAGGCCAATCCCCTGTCAGGAAACCAGGTTCTGGCACTGGAGTATCTGGCCGCTCACACCGGGATCCGCGAGCTGATCCTGAGCGGCGGCGATCCGCTGACGCTGCCCGATTCGCGCCTCAAGACACTGGCGCGGGAACTGGCCGGAATCCCGCACTTGCAGACCCTGAGGCTGCACACCCGACTGCCCATCGTCCTGCCGGAGCGTGTCGACAGCCGGCTGCTCGCCTGGCTTGGCGAACATCCGCAGCGTGTGGTGGTAGTGGTTCACTGCAACCATCCGAACGAGATCGACGCGTCCGTTGTGACGGCGCTGCGCAAACTGGCGCAGGCCGGTACCCTGCTGCTGAACCAATCGGTCTTGCTGAAGGGTATCAACGATGAGGCGGACACCCTGATCCGCCTGAACGAGGCATTGTTAGCCGCCGGGGTACTGCCCTATTACCTGCACCAGCTGGACAGGGTACAGGGGGCCGCACATTTCGAAGTCAGCGACAGTGATGCACACGCACTGATGAAAAGCGTGCACGCCGCCCTGCCCGGCTACCTGGTACCACGACTGGTCAGGGAACTCCCCGATTTTCCGGGGAAATATCCCCTCTGGCCGTAACCCGAGTCGCCCGCAGTGGCCAGGCCATGCAACTTCGACACGACTGACGGCAGTAATGCCGCCATGGGCCATGATATTGTGTATATTATGCAGTGCCAGATTGATAACAACGAAGCTTGCAAGAGTAACCTTACGCCCCCATGAAACTACAGATACCCGAACTCAGGAAACCCGGCAAGGGTACCTTCACAACCACTGCCGAGGCTGTCAGGGAGTGGATAGAAAACCTGCCGCTCACCAATATCGACAAGACCGTCACCCTGCTCGAGGGAGCACTCGACGAGATCAACAGCTATGCCATACCGGACTCTGAACGGCTTGATTCACTGGAGCAGTTTGCCAGGCCGGTGGCACACATCAAGTACTCGCTGAGAAAGAAGTACCTCGGCAGGCCAATCCCGGTTAAAGACAGCGCGCTTGCGTACGCAGATAAATCCATCGATATCTGTCTGCGCATGGCCAACGGGTACAAGATCCTTGCCCTCATTCTCGAGCAAACAGGTAAAGCCGGCCCGCAAATGGCCATGGCAATCCATCGCGCCATCCGTTACTACAGCGAGATCCTGATCAGCAATTACCAGACATACGCCCAGTACCCCGACGGTATGTGGGGTGACGTGCATGCACTCTATGCACTCGCCGATAAACACGGCATGGCAACACAAGCGATCACCGATATAACAACACAGCACGAGGTGACAGCGACAATCGAGGACATCTACAAACAAATCCTGCTGTTGTCCCTCGCGTGCCCCTACCGGCTGCGCCAGAACGAGATCAGGCAGGTGTATGACCTGCTCACTCAATGGGCACCGTACAGCAAACTGCTGGATAGCGGCGACGAAGACATGAGCGGTTTCATCGCCTGTCAGCAGGGCTCCGATGACCCGCCCGCCTACAAGGCATTGCGGCAGACTGACCGGGCCGACTCACCCTGCAAGTTCCTCAGCACCCGTGATATGGCGGACCCCATCAACGCGACCCTGTCACAGTACCGGTCTTCACAACAGCATATCGGCCTGCCCGAGGAAAAGACACTGCAACGCCTGCTGATGTCCTGGGGGGTGATGCCCAAGCGCCGGTTCACACGCCATCGCCAGGATAACGAGGTTCGCCTGTTACTGGGACTGAACAATATTCATGAGGTGATAGCCGAACCGGTTAACTCCGCTGAAACGGCCGGGGACAGCGATGACCACACCATCCGGGACAGTGAATACCTGCGCGATCCGACGTTCGAACAAAGCACCACGTTCAACGTCGACTGGCTGACGGGACTCGATACCAACGGCAATGGGCCGATCACTGACGCAGCGCAGAACAAGGCCCACCCGGGGTCGGTCATCACAACACCTGATAAATCACCCGTTGAAACCTGGAAAGTACAGGACATCAGCGCCGGCGGCTACAGCCTGCTGCGGGACACCGACAAGACCTCTGGCGCCCAGGTCGGTGAACTGGTTGCCATCAACACAGACGCGGAAAAGGATGAAAACAGCTGGCACCTGGGCGTGATCCGCTGGATGAAGTCCACCCGGCACCGGGAACTGGAACTGGGCATTCAGATGCTGGCGCCCGGGGCCAAGGCCATCTGTGCCGACATCGACAACGAACAGTCCAGCGTCGAAAACAAGATGAACGGGATCCTGCTGCCGGAGATCAAGACCCTCAACCAGCCGGCGACCCTGCTGCTGCCGTCACTGCCATTCCGGGTCGGTTGCACGACCACGCTGCAACAGGATAAAAGCGAAGAACGCATCAAGCTGACCCAACAGCTGGAAAATACCGGCCGCTTTGCACAGTTCCTGTTTGCACAGACGGAATAAGCCTGAAGCAGGCCTCGCCGGCTAGAACAACTCGATAAAGGGTTCCGGATACTCGACATGCCCGCCGCCGGCGAGGTTCGCCTCCACGATTTCCATCCCGGTGAGGGCATCCGCGGGCGCCGGCAGATTGCAGGTCACCTTGATGTCTTTTGCCGGAAGGAAGCCGAAACGCCGGTAATACTCGGGGTGCCCGACGACAATAATGGCGCCATAACCCTTTTCCCGGGCCAGTTCCACACTGGCCTTGATCAGTTCGGAGCCGATTCCGCGGTGACTCTGTGACGGTACGACCGACATGGGTCCAAGTGCCAGGACGATCTTTTCTTCGCCATCCTTGCGCAGCGGTACCCGGGTCAGGAGCACATGCCCGACGATACGCCCGTTCAGCTCGGCAACCAGGGACAATTCGCGGTTATAGGAGCCCGATGCCCGCAGGGCACTGATCAGGTGTGCTTCCGCCTCCCCGCCGAAGGCGCTGATATGGACGACATCGATGGCGCGTGCGTCCTCGGAGGTTTCGGGCCTGACAGTAATTGCGTGCATGAGTCACTCCATTTCCACGAGACAGGTGAAGAATCCGACTGCATATCCCGGGCTGTACGGGTAGCAGACTAAAAATACTGCTTTTCAGTTACTTGCATGCTATCAGGAAATTATCACAGGGAAAATACCCTGCCATGGTGGATGCGATACTAAACCCTCCCCGGCCTCGCAAGGCGGCACCCTGTCAGCTTAAGACTTTCTCCAGGATGCCGTAAATAGAGTAGTCGGGGCGCATGCCCGGGTTATCTGCCAATGACCCGCGCGGTGCCGCCTGTTTGCGGATCAGCGAGGGTATACGGTGATTGATTACGAGAACCTCCACCTGCTGTTCGTCGGTGGATCTGGGGAAAAGGCCCAGTCCTGTACGGACATGCTCGAAACGGCAGGTTATGCCGTTCAATTTGACCAGGTACAGGGCATCAAGGACCTGGAGGCCCTATTCGACAAAACGGACCCGGATATTGTCCTCTACGTCGAAGGCGCGAAGATACCTGAACTCGGGACCGTATCGGCCTGGCTGGTGGAACATACCGCGGACATTCCCCTGGTTGTAGTTGCGAGCGAACACGCAACAGGAAGCCCGGTCGCCATGCAGTCGGGTGCAGCCGCCGTCGTCTCGCTTGACCGGCCTGAGGGCCTGGTATCAACCGTCCGCAAGGCACTGGATGCCGCCGCTCTGAACCGCCGGATCTGCCAGCTCGAGGAGGCAGTGGAAACCATCACCCTGCAACAGCGCATCGATCAACTCGAAAAGTCCCTGCAGGAAAAGGAGAAGGACTGCACAAACCTGCTGAATAATTCTCCCGATGCCATCGCCTGTATTTATAACGGTCACTACCTATACGCCAATCCCGCCTACCTGAACCGTTTCGGAATCGATGACCTTGCCGAACTGGAAGGCACAAGCCTGCTGGAACGGGTCAATCCGGACGATCACGCATCGCTCGAGGGCCTGCTGCACAGCTGCCATGACGCAGGCGACGCAGTGGCGGAAAAAATCGGGTTGACGGATAACAAGGGCCGGTTCCACAGAACCAGCGTTGAATTTGCACCGGTCAGGCACGAAAACAAACGCTGCACCCGGATGACCATCCGCGCACCGGCGCAGGCGGCAGGTACCGAATTGGCGCCGGAGACAATCCCCGGGGAACAACAGTTTGCCGGAGCATACAATCGCCAGTTCTTCATGCAAATCATTGAGGACAGCCTGAAGGCTCCCGGCAAGGCAGGCATGTACCAGACGGTTACCTATGTATTGCTGGATGACTTCCGTGCCATACGCGAGAATTACGGCATCTATGCCTGCGACCAGGCTATCAAGAATATCACTGCCCTGATTCAGGATAACTACGATAAAGAAGACACGGTGGCCCAGTTCGGCGATTACGTATTTGTCATACTCAACAGCTCGGAGAACGAGGAGCGTGCCTACCAGCTTACCGAGTCGCTACGTAAAAAAATCAAGAAACATGTCACCGTGGTTAGCGGCCAGATCATTCAGACCACCTGCAGCATCGGCATGTGCGTCATCAACGAGCACATGAAAAACGCCCAGGACGTGTTGTCGCGTGCAGACCTTGCCTGCGAGGTCGCCCGTTCGTCCGGCGGCAATCTGGTGCATGTCCACAGTACGGCCATTGACGAGCAGATCGACAAGGACCTCGGGCCGCAATCCGACGCAATAATTCGCAAGACGCTCGATGACGAACGCCTGTACCTCGTCTACCAGCCTATTGTCAGCCTGAATGGCAAGACCGGCATATGCTACGAGGTCCTGCTCCGGGTGGTTGATGAAAATGGCCATGTCATTCTGCCCGGCCAGTTCATCTCGCTTGCGGGAAAGACCGGTATGAGTGCTGAAATTGACCGCTGGGTCATCAACTCGGCGATAAAGTCACTGGCCGAGGAACACCATATGGACAGTGATATTTCATATTTTATCAAGGTTTCGGGCGCCACCCTATCGGATGAGAAGTTTCCGGCGTGGCTGGACCAGCAGCTGAAAGAACAGAAATTGAAAGGCAGCGCGGTCGTCCTCGAGATACCGGAGGCCGCTGTCCTGCGCAATCCCGACATCACAACAAGCTTCATCACTGCCGTGCGGGAGATCGGCTGCAGAATAGCGATCGAGCATTTCCGCTACGCGAGTCCGAAGCAACAGTTGCTCGAGCTTGCCATTGACTTCCTGAAGATCGACGGGCCCCTAATCGAGGACCTGGCCTACAGCAGCGAAAACCAGGCCAGGGTACGGTCGGTGGTCGATTTTGCCCGAACCACAAAGACGCAGTGCATCGCCGAACGTGTCGACGATGCCAGCAGCCTGGTCACTCTGTGGCAGTACAACGTGGACTACATCCAGGGCAATTTCGTGCGGGAACCCGGCAAGGAACCCGACTACGACTTTAAAGATGCCATCGCGTTGCACAGCCTGGCGGAGACATGAGCATCGCCAGAGTGAGATAAGGGATTCATCGAAGTAATGCCCGCCAGTAAACCAATCAACCGCTCCGCGTTTGGCCTGTTGCCCCGGGAAGGAAACCGTACGCAGGACCGTGCCAGTTCAATCCAGCACGTGAGAGACCAGGCCGTCGGCCAGCTTGGGTTCAAACCAGGTGGACTTGGGCGGCATCACCTCGCCGGCATCAGCAACCGCCATCAGGTCTTCCATGCGCGTGGGATACAAGGAAAACGCCACCTGCATTTCACCGCTGTCAACGCGCCGCTCCAGCTCCTCGAGCCCCCGGATACCACCGACAAAGTCGATGCGCTGGTCGCGCCGCGGGTCGGTGATACCGAGCACGGGGGCCAGCAGCTTGTCGGCGAGCAGGCTGACATCAAGACGCGCCACCGGGTCTGCCGGGATCTGGTCGGGATGAACGGTCAAACGATACCATTGCCCCGCAAGATACATCCCGAACTCGCCCGGCCCTGCCGGGTGACAGCTACCGCTGACCGGGGATACGCTGAAGTTCTCTGTCAGCCCGGCCAGAAAGGTCTCCGGGGTCATACCGCTCAAATCCCTGACCACACGGTTGTAGTCAAGAATCTTCATCTGGTTATGAGGGAATATCACCGTGAGGAAATAGGCGGCGCTGCTGTCGCCAGCCTGGCCGGCCCGCTTGGCGGCCACCCGCGATGCGGCCGCCGAACGGTGGTGGCCATCGGCGATATACAGGGCCTCCATGGCATCGAACGCCACGGTAATCCGCTCGATCCGGGTATCGTCATTTATCACCCAGAGGCGATGGCCAATGCCATCATCGGCCACCAGGTCGACTACCGGCTGCGTGTGAGTCACCTCCTCGATCAGGCTGTCCACAGTGGCCTGAGCGGGATAGGCAAGCAACACCGGTCCGGTTTGGGCATTGAGTGCCTCGATCTGTCTCACCCTGTCATCTTCCTTGTCAGGCCGGGTGAATTCGTGCTTGCGGATCCGGTTGCTGTCGTACTCACTGACGGAAGCCACCGCTACCAGGCCGGTCTGGTGGTGTTCGTCCATGACCAGCTGGTAGACGTAGTAACAGGAGCGGGAGTCCCTGTGCAGGATGCCTTCGTTTTCCATCCTGGTCAGGTTTGCAGCGGCCGTTTTATAGACCAGCGGATCGTAGGGACTGGTGCCTTCAGGCAGATCGATCTCCGCCCTGGAAATATGCAGAAAGCTCCACGCCCGATCCTGCGCACGGATACGCGCCTCGGCGCTGCTGAGAACATCGTAGGGGGGTGCAATTACATCCCCGGCCCGGTCATCAACGGGACGCAGACCGGTGAAAGGACGAATGAGTGTCATGATGAATGCCTGGTGTGCTTCGTTTACGTATGGCCGCTATTGTACACACCGGGAGAAAAGCTCGCGATTGGTATTGCCGACAACCTGGCGGCGAAGAGCGAGCACTACTGCCGTGATCGCCATTGCAGCACCCCGGCAGGCTGCAGGGATAAAGCAGCATAATGGGCATCATCTCCAGGATAACGGGAGGCGTCGGAGGCTGGCTGGCAGTGCGACTCGGACGCCTGAGCGCGGTATTCCGCAGGTTCTTCTCAGGTATCTACAACCCCGTCCGTGACAGACTGGCCTGGGTGGGCAGTTCATTACTTGGCATCAAGGAACGCATCACCAACAAGCTTCAACAGATACCGCTGGCCTACAAGCTCTCGCTGCTGATTACCGTCCTGGTGGTCACCTGTATGACACTGCTTGGGTCGATCATTATCCAGCAGCAAACCCGGTTATTCGAGAACCAGCTGCATAATCAGGGTACAGCCCTGGTTAAGCTGATGGCGCAGGCCGCCAAGGAACCGCTGCTGGCCGACGACCAGCTTGCACTGGACGTTATCACAACAGGTTTCACGGACAACAGCAATGTTATGGGGAGCGCCCTGATATCACTCGACGGCGAAACGGTAGCGCATGCCGGCGGCTTCCACGACGGGAATAACAAGCGCCAGTTCGGGGTTCTGGTCGAATTGATCAAGGAAGCACCCGGATCACAGGACTGGTACTGGCCGTCATCAGCGAAGTCCCCTGAGCGCAAGGTCATTTCCTTCATCCATCCCATCGCCTTCCAGGATGTGACCATAGGATATGCCTTGTCCACATTAAGCTATTCGGGTATGGAACAGGCTCTGCGCCAGGCAATCCAGGCCATAGCCGGCGCGACGATCCTGATCATCATGCTGGGTGTTGCCATGGCGATCGCCCTTGGGCGGCGCATCTCCGATCCCATCGACCAGCTGATTGACGCCAGCCGTGCCATCGGCAAGGGCGAGTTCACTGCGGAATTCAGCTTCAGGGAACGCCGGACGGATGAGCTTGGACAGCTGATGGCCTCGTTCAACCAGATAGCTGAAGGCATGCTCGAGAAATCACAGGTCACACAGGCATTGTCACGCTACGTCTCCCCGGAAGTTGCCAAGGTGGTACTTGCCAACCTGAATGACGTCGAGCTCGGAGGCAAGCAGGTCGAGGGCACGGTTGTCTTCGCCGACATCGTGGGATTTACCCGGATTGCAGAGAACACCCGCCCCGAGGACCTGGTGGACATACTGAACAGGTATTTCACACTGATAACACGTGCCTGTGAAATCAACCAGGGGACCGTCGACAAATACATGGGGGATGGTGTCATGCTGATATTCGGCGCACCGCAACCCGACGAGGAGCACCGCTTTCATGCCATCAACTGTGCCATATTGATACAACGGCTGATCGATCACGAAAACCGGCAACGCGAGCAGCAGGGACTGTTTCCCGTCAAGTTCAGGATCGGCATCAATTCCGGCAAGATGCTGGCAGGCAATATGGGATCGAAGGAACGGATGGAGTACACCGTTGTCGGCGACACCGTCAATCTCGCCTCCCGCCTGTGCGGGATTGCGAACAGCGGGCAAATCGTGATTTCACGCGCCCTCTACATGAACGACGATGTACGGGATCGGGTGCTCGCCGGGGAATACCAGGCCATCCGCCTGCGTGGCATCTCGGACCCCGTGAGCACCTACCTTGTCGAGACGGTCACCGCCGGCTGGCAACACCAGATCGATGAGCAGTACCGGACAGTGACCCGGTCCGTGGAAGATGAGCATTGTGATGCGCAAGTCAGCTAGGCTATTGATCATGCTGGGACTGCTGCCGCTGTTTGCAGGCTGCATGCGAGTCGATAGCCTCAGGATGGTTCAGGATCGCCCGGAGGACCTGGAGGCCCTGCTCAAACAGAACGAATTCGCACGTATCCAGCGACTGGTCGAACGCCATCCCTCCCTTGACATTGCCGGGCTGCAAACAGCCGTGGTCAGCCACATCAGCGCCTACGAGGACGACACCCTGGCGGATGTACGCACCCGGGAATCGGAGGGTGACCTGCGCGGTGCAATTAAACGGCTGGATGACGCTCTGCACAAATTGCCAGACAGTACCAGGCTGGCTGTTTATAAAGACACGCTGGAAACCAGACGTACAGCGCGCCTGCAGGAGAACGCCCGCCACCAGCTGCTTTCCCGGGCGCGACATATTGCCGAGCTACAGCAATTGCAGCAAGAAAAACTGCAGCTGGAATCACCTGGCATCAGCCAGCACTGGCAACAGAACATCAGTCAGCAGAAGACCAGGACTGTCAGCACCGAGCTACTGGCGTGCGCGCACACAGCCCTGCAACAGGATGACCTGGACGGTGCATCTGCCTGCCTGCGCATGGCCGACACAATAAACGCCAGCCCGGAGGTACAGGCGACGTGGAGGCAGCTGGAACAGAGGCGTAACAGCACTCGAAGGGTCATGGATACACCGGCGCCGGCAAGCCCGATCGAACAGGCAGACACCGGCAGGCAGCGCGCAAACCGGCAGGACATCAGGCATCAGCTGCTGGTAGAAACCGAACAGGCACTGAAACAAAACGATCTGCTCGCGGCCCGCAAGACCTTTCACGAACTCCAGTTAAAAACCGACGACAGTGGTGATATTGACGCGGTGAAACAGCGCCTCGATGCCGCCGTCAAGGCCAGTGTTGACGGGCTGACGCGGCAGGGTGACAGTCAATACCGCGCCGATAAAATCAACAAGGCCATCGAATCATGGAATCATGCACTCGAGCTCGACCCGGACAACACCAGCATCCAGAAACGCCTGGCACGTGCTCGCAAGGTACTGGCGCGCCTGGAGGAATTGAAGAGCCGGCAGACAACCCGCCCCTGAGCGGGCCACGTCAGGAACCGACGACCTCGATACCGTCCACCTTCTGGTAGCCACGCGGCAGTTTATGTCCGCGCCTGCCGCGCTCGCCGGCAAACTCGTCCACCTCCGCGGCCTTCATGGTCTTGTGTTTCTTGCCGGCACGCACCAGCAGCTTCTCACCATCCTGTATACAGTCCATGGCAGCGACATACTCATCCCGGGTTTTCAACTTTGCCGAGGGGATGTTGATGATCTTGTTGCCCTTGCCGCGCGCAAGTCGGGGCAGTTCGGCGAGTGGAATCACCAGCATGAAACCGGCCGTGGTGACTGCGACGATCCAGTCATCCTCGAGACTCCTGACGGGCACCGGCTTCAGCACACTGCATCCCTTGGGCACCGAGAGCACGGCCTTACCGGACTTGTTGCGGGTATACAGGTCACCCAGCCGCGCAACGAACCCATAACCCGAATCGGAAGCGAGCAAATACAACTGCTCCGGATCGCCGGCCATGACACCGACAAAACGCGCGCCATCAGCCGGCTTCAGGCGTCCGCTCAGCGGTTCACCCTGGCCGCGCGCCGGCGGCAGGGAGTGGGTAGGCACGGCATAGGTGCGCCCCGTGGAATCCAGGAACACCGCCAGCTGGTTGCTGCGGCAACGCGCGGCGGCGGCGTAATCATCCCCGGCCTTGTAGTTCATTTCCGTCGGGTCGATATCATGGCCCTTGGCCAGCCGCACCCAGCCATTCTTCGACAGCACCACGGTCACCGGCTCACTGGGAATCAACGCCGTCTCGTCCATGGGCTGGGCGGCCTCGCGCTCCACCAGCGAGGAGCGGCGCGCATCGCCGAACTTTTCGACATCCGCCCTGATTTCCTTCTTGATCAGCGTCTTCAGGCGTAGCGCCGATCCCAGGATCTTCTGTAACTCGTCACGACCCTCGGCCAGCTGCTTCTGCTCGTCCCGGATCTTCATCTCCTCCAGGCGGGCCAGCTGGCGCAGACGGGTGTCGAGGATGTAATCCGCCTGGTCCTCGGACAGCTTGAAGCGCTGGATCAACGCCGGTTTGGGCTTGTCCTCGGTGCGTACGATGCGGATCACCTCGTCCAGATTGAGAAAGGCGATCAGCAGGCCATCAAGCAGATGCAGGCGGCGGCATACCTTTTCCAGGCGGTACTCGAGGCGCCGGCGCACGGTGGTGGTGCGGAACTCCAGCCATTCCTTGAGGATGGTGCGCAGGTCCTTGACCTGTGGGCGCCCGTCCAGCCCGATCATGTTGAGATTGATACGCAAACTGCGTTCAAGGTCGGTGGTCGCAAACAGGTGCGTCATCAGGGCCTCGGTGTCCACGCGACTGGAACGCGGCACGATGACCAGGCGCGTCGGGTTCTCGTGGTCGGATTCATCACGCAGGTCCTCGACCATGGGTAGTTTCTTGGCCGTCATCTGTGCCGCGATCTGCTCCAGGACCTTGCCACCTGAGGTCTGATAGGGCAGAGCCATGATCACGATGTCGCCACTTTCCTTTTCGTAGCACGCACGCATACGCACACTGCCGCGACCGGTCCTGTAGGCCTCGATCAGTTCGGCCTTCGGGGTGATGATCTCGGCACCGGTGGGAAAGTCCGGCCCCTGTACTAACTCGCACAGCTCCTCCAGCGTGCTCTTCGGCTTTTCCAGCAGCAGTATGGCCGCCGTGGCAACCTCGGTGAGATTGTGCGGCGGGATGTCGGTTGCCATACCGACGGCAATCCCGCTGGCGCCGTTCAGCAGCACCGCAGGCAGGCGCGCGGGCAGCAGTTCGGGTTCCTGCAGGGTACCGTCGAAGTTGGGCGCCCAGTCGACCGTGCCCTGCCCCAGCTCTGCGAGCAGGGTTTCCGCGTAGGCCGCCAGCCGCGATTCGGTATAGCGCATTGCGGCAAACGACTTGGGATCATCCGGGGAGCCCCAGTTGCCCTGCCCGTCGACCAGTGGGTAGCGTGAGGTGAAGGATTGCGCCAGGTGCACCATGGCCTCATAGCAGGCCGAATCACCGTGCGGGTGGAACTTGCCCAGCACATCGCCGACGGTACGGGCCGATTTCTTGAATTTCGCGACCGCCGTGAGGCCCAGTTCCGACATCGCGTAAACGATGCGCCGCTGTACCGGCTTGAGGCCGTCACCGATGTGCGGTAACGCGCGATCGAGAATGACATACATGGAATAATCCAGGTAGGCTTTCTCGGTAAAGGTCTTCAGCGGCAGTTGTTCAATGCCTTCGTAATCAAGCTCGATTGTTTCCATCAGTGAACCTCAGATCTGTTGCTACCAACGTCATTGCGAGCGTAGCGAAGCAATCTCCTGACGATACTATAAATCAGTTACAGATTGCTTCGTCCCGCCACGGCCTGCGGCCTCGCGGTCCTCGCAATGACGAATTTACCAGGCATTCCCTGGTTGTTACCCGGTGCCGGCTAGATATCCGCCAGGTCGCCCTTGGACTCCAGCCAGCTGCGGCGGTCGGCAGACCGCTTGCGGGCCAGCAGCATGTCCATCAGCTTGTGCGTGTCATCTTCGGAGTCGATGGTCAACTGCGCCAGGCGACGGGTTTCCGGTGCAATCGTGGTCTCGCGCAGTTGCAGCGGGTTCATCTCACCCAGCCCCTTGAAGCGCTGCACCAGGACCTTGCCCTTGAGCTTCTCAGCCGTGATCCGGTCCAGCACCCCCTGCTTCTCTGCGTCATCCAGGGCATAAAAGACCTCCTTGCCGGCATCGATCCGGTACAGCGGCGGCATGGCGACATAGACATGACCGGCCTCGACCAGCGGAAGGAAATGACGCATGAAGAGTGCGCACAGCAGGGTAGCGATATGCGCGCCATCGGAATCCGCGTCCGCCAGGATGCAAATCTTGTTGTAGCGCAGGTTTTTCAGCTCATTGGAACCGGGTTCCACGCCGATGGCTACGGAAATATCGTGCACCTCCTGGGAGGCAAGCACCTCGGTGGATTCAACCTCCCAGGTATTGAGGATCTTGCCGCGCAGCGGCATGATCGCCTGGAACTCGCGGTTGCGCGCCTGCTTCGCCGAGCCACCGGCCGAATCGCCCTCGACCAGGAACAGTTCGGTACGTTCAGCATCAGTGGAGGCACAGTCCGCCAGCTTGCCAGGCAGGGCCGGACCGGAGGTAACCTTCTTGCGCACCACCTTCTTGCCGGCGCGCTGGCGTTTCTGGGCATTATCGATCGCCAGCCAGGCGATTCGCTCACCGGCCTCGGTGTGATGGTTGAGCCACAGGCTGAAGGCATCCTTGACCACCCCGGAGACGAAGGGCGCGCACTCGCGCGATGACAGACGCTCCTTGGTCTGGCCGCTGAACTGCGGGTCGATCAGCTTGACGGAGAGTATATAGCTGCAGCGTTCCCACACATCTTCCGGGGCGAGCTTCACGCCGCGCGGTAACAGGTTGCGGAACTCGCAGAATTCACGCACCGCCTCGGTCAGACCCATGCGCAGGCCGTTGACATGAGTGCCGCCCTGCCCCGTCGGGATGAGATTGACGTAACTTTCGGTCACGGGTTCACCGCCCTCTGGCAGCCACACCAGCGCCCACTCGGCCGCTTCCTGGTTGCCCTCCATGTTGCCGGTGAAGGGCTCATCGGGCAGGCACGACACCCCGCCCAGCTCCCCCATCAGGTAGGCACGCAGGCCGTCCTGGTAGCACCATTCCAGCTTTTCGCCGCTGGCCTCGTCATGCAGGCGCACCTGCAGGCCGGGACACAGCACCGCCTTGGCCCGCATCACATGCTGCAGGCGCGACAGGGAGAACCGGGGTGAATCGAAGTATTTAGGGTCGGGCCAGAAACGCACCGTGGTGCCGGTGTTCTGCTTGCCGACCGTGCCGATCTCTTCCAGATCAGAGATCCGTTCCCCGCCGGCAAAGGCCATGTTGTATTCCTTGCCACCGCGCCGTATCCAGACCTCCAGGTGTTTCGAGAGTGCGTTGACAACAGACACACCGACGCCGTGCAGTCCGCCTGAAAAGGCATAGTTCCTGGCCGAAAACTTGCCGCCGGCATGTAGCCGCGTCAGGATGACCTCGACACCGGGTATACCCTCCTCCGGATGCAGGTCCACCGGCATGCCGCGACCGTCGTCGCGGACCTCCAGCGAACCGTCCTTGAACAGGGTCACATCGATCCGCGACGCGTGACCGACAATGGCCTCGTCGACACTGTTGTCGATGACCTCCTGGGCAAGATGATTGGGACGTGCCGTATCAGTGTACATACCGGGGCGCTTGCGCACCGGTTCAAGGCCGCTGAGTATTTCGATCGCAGCGGCATCATAGGCCGTACTCATGATAAAAATCCGTGATTGAGGTTCAGGGAAACACTATTCATCCAGGACCCCGCCCCTGGAGTAGCGCAGCCTGCGGAGAATTTCGTCACGTTCCAGGACGTCGCTGCTCGTGCCACACAGGTAGTCCCGGTACAGCTCGTGACGGTAATGACCCATGCCCGATTTCATGATGCGCTCCCAGGGCGTGTCGCCCAGTGCCTGCCAGCTCCCGTTGGTGCCGTAGGCATAGCGACGATACTCGCGGGTACTGCAACGCAGACCCTCAAAGGAGACGTTCCTTGCCCCCGCTGCAGAGGTAATCATGGCGGCATAACGTACAACCCGGTCGGCACCCACACTGAGCGACTCGGGATCGATAAAGACGCGGTAGGGGTAGTAGGCGGTTGCAACCTCCACCTCGAGCAAGCGGCCCTCTTCAGGGTATGCCGGCAGGTCCGTCTGCAACTCACTCCAGGGTGCCGGCGGGATGAAGCTTCCGGAGCTCCAGCCAGTGTCGTCGTCGGCCAGAGAAGCCGGCGTGTGCAGCGCAAGCAACAGTGTCGGCAAGCAATAAATGCAGGTGAATCCTGTATGCGAACGAACTCTCATGGGGAGCGCAGTTTAACGCGCCGTCCGCCGTATTTCGAGCCTGTGTGCAGCGCCGCACGGGGCTGCAAAACCATCCGCTGGCGCCGTCCGGTCACGCCAGGTCGGCAACCAGGGACTTGCGGATAGTATCGTCCAACGGTTCGACCCGGTGGGTGTAATTGTCGTGGTCGATGCCAACGCTGATGGCCGCCCCGTTCCTGGCGGCCTCGGCCATTGGCGACGTCAGCTCAAAGCGCAGAAAGTGCACCGCCGAGGTCTTTTCCTCCGTATCGCGCTCCAGGTCCTCGTCGGCGATCGCGTAGACCGGCTCATGCCCGGCGACGCTGACCCAGACCCGGTCCTGTATCCCGACCAGCCTGGCCAGCAACTGGCGGCGCTGGTCGACATCGGGTTCCTCGATCATGAAGGTCGCCTTCCAGTTGGAGCCGTCGGGTATCAACGGGTTGTAGGCCGCCAGCTCCTCCTCGATACCGGCCGCCTCGAATATCCGCTCGACCCGCAGCATTTCCTGAATCTGGTACTGGATGGTGCGGCGGTCCTCGAAATAGAGGGTCGCCACCGGGCCGATTCGGACATGGCGGCCCTTCTTGTGCGCGATGATCTGGGCACGAAATCCGGGGCGGACCTCAGCATACTGCTCCAGGGTGTAAAGGTCATTGCGTGTCAGCTTGTCCATCATTTCACCTACTCTGGATCCCATAGGCCAGGCACACCAGTGACAGCGGATGCGTGGGTGCCTGCCCATTCTTCAGCCCGTTCTCGATCTGGTGACCGGCCATGGGGCAGTCGCTGCTGTAGTGGTCAGCCCCGGCACGCTCCACGCGGTTCACAACCGGGCGGCAGATCTTCATGGAAATCTCGTGGAACTCCTGCTTGACGGCATAGGTGCCGTCATGTCCGGAACAGCGCTCGATCGGCTCGACACTGGTATCCGGCACCAGTTGCAGGAGATCACGTGTCTTCATGCCGATATTTTGCACCCGCAGATGACAGGCTACGTGGTAGGCGATCTTGCCCAGCGGTTGCTTGAAGTCGGTGTTCAGCTTGCCGAATTTGTGGCGCAGCATCAGGTATTCAAACGGATCGTAGATGGCGTCCCTGACCTTGATCACTTCCGGATCGTCCGGAAACATCAGCGGCAGTTCCTGCTTGAACATCAGGACACAGGAGGGCACCGGCGCCACGATATCCCAGCCTTCGTTGACCAGCGCCGCCAGCGCGGGGATATTCGCCTCCTTGGCGGCCTTGACGGACTCGAGGTCACCCAGCTCCAGCTTGGGCATGCCACAGCACTGTTCCTTATCGACCAGGGTGACGGGAATGTCGTTGTGCTGCATGACGGCAATCAGGTCCTGGCCGATCCGCGGTTCGTTGTAATTGCCATAACAGGTGGCGAACACGGCGACCCTGCCCTGTGTCGGACCGGCGGGTACGGCCGCCTTGCCAGCCTCGCTGAGCCCGGCCAGGGACTTGCGCAGGGTCTTGCTGTGGTATTCCGGCAGGATGGCATCGGGGTGCACACCCAGTGTCTTTTGCAGCAGCTTGCGGTTGGCCTTCGAGCGGTTGCCCGCATTGACCGCCTGGGTCACGATCGGGATTCCGGCAAGCTTGCCGACCGTATCGGTCGAGGTCAGTAACCGGTCACGCGTTCGCGGCCGGGCCTTCTTGAACTTCACCGCCTTGGCACGCAGCATGAGGTGCGGAAAGTCCACGTTCCACTCGTGCGGCGGCACATAGGGGCACTTGGTCATGTAACACATATCACACAAATAACAGTGGTCCACCACCTTCCAGTAGACCTCGCGCGCAACTCCATCCAGTTCCATGGTTTCCGATTCATCGATGGCATCGAACAGGGTTGGAAACGCATTGCACAGGCTGAAGCAGCGCCGACACCCATGACAGATGTCGTAGACCCGTTCCAGTTCCTTGAACAGGTCAGCCTCGTCGTAAAACGTCGTGCTGGTCCAATCAAGGGGATGACGTGTCGGCGCCTCCAGGCTGCCTTCACGGGTGCCTTCGGTATTTTGACCCATCGAGATTCCTTGCTGCCCTGAAAATGACACGGGGCCGGTCGACCGGCCCCGCGAAGTGGTGGTGCCGGAGCCTAGTCGTCCAGATTATCCAGCGCCTTCTGGAACCGGTTCGCATGTGAACGTTCGGCCTTGGCCAGCGTCTCGAACCAGTCGGCAATTTCATCGAAACCCTCGTTGCGCGCAGACTTTGCCATACCCGGGTACATGTCGGTGTACTCGTGGGTCTCACCGGCAATGGCCGCCTTGAGGTTGTCTCCGGTGGGACCGATGGGCAGACCGGTTGCCGGGTCACCCACCTGCTCCAGGTACTCGAGGTGGCCGTGTGCATGACCGGTCTCGCCTTCGGCCGTGGAACGGAAGACCGTAGCGACGTCGTTGTAACCCTCTACGTCCGCCTTGGCGGCAAAATAGAGGTAGCGGCGGTTGGCCTGTGATTCACCGGCAAAGGCATCTTTCAGGTTTTGTTCTGTAGAACTGCCTTTCAAGTCCATAATACTTTCCTCATGGTTTGTTATCGAATTCGGGGGCATGGCCCACGTGGTGATTTAGACTCTGTCTAATGTCAGGGAAATTAGCCCAGTCAACTGTTGGAGTCAAGCCCGTGCCAGCCTTTTCCTCAAAATCAGTGGCTTAATTGACCCTCATTGCCGAGCTGAGGTAACGTAAGCGGATTGCATCAAAGTTTCAAGTAATGGCAAAAAAACGACAGCAAACACCGCAGTTTGAGAAATCCCTGCAGGAACTCGAGACCCTGGTGGAGAAGATGGAACAGGGGGACCTGAGCCTGGAGGATTCTTTGCAGCACTTCGAGCGGGGTGTCCAGCTGACGCGCGCCTGCCAGCAGGCCCTGAAAGAGGCCGAACTGAAGGTTGAGACCCTGTTGAAAAAAAACGGCCAGGAAGAAATCGTACCGTTCGACAGTGAAGACTCCTGACCCGCAGCTGCAAACCTTCATGACGAGTTGCCAAGCCCGCCTCGAGACCGGCCTGTCTCGCTGGCTGCCGCCGGCTGCAACCCACCCCACCGCGCTGCATCAGGCCATGCGCTACGCGGTGCTCGGTGGTGGCAAGCGTATTCGCCCGACCCTCGTCTACGCCAGTGGCCAGGCGGTCGGTAGTGACCGGGAACAGCTGGACGACCCGGCCTGCGCGATCGAGTTGATTCACGCCTATTCACTGGTGCACGATGACCTGCCGGCGATGGATGATGACGACCTGCGCCGCGGCAGGCCCAGCTGCCACAAGGCCTTTGGTGAGGCCATAGCCATCCTGGCCGGCGATGCCCTGCAGACACTGGGCTTCTACGTCATCACGCACAACCACTCAGCCTGTGACAGTGCCACCCGGCTGCGCATGATCGAGATGCTGGCGCTGGCGGCCGGTTCGCGCGGGATGGTGGGCGGGCAAACGATTGACCTGGCCGCAGCCGGATGCCAGCTCGAGATTGCCGAACTCGAGGACATGCATATACACAAGACCGGGGCGCTGATCCGCGCCAGTGTGATGCTGGGTGCCCTCACCCGCCCGGGACTCGCCGAAGAGACCCTGGAGAAACTCGACCACTACGCCAAATGCGTCGGACTGGCCTTCCAGATCCGCGACGATATCCTCGATGTCGAGGGTGAAACCGACACCCTGGGCAAGCGCTCCGGGGCCGACCAGTCGCTCGAGAAGTCGACTTACGCGGCGCTGATCGGGCTCGATGGTGCCAAGCAGCGTGCCAACGAACTCCATGAAGAGGCCATGGACAGCCTGTCAGGGCTCGATGAACGGGCCGATCTGTTACGCTGGATCTCACTCTATATTATTGAAAGAGATAGATAATATAGCCTGATCCGGCAGCCCCGCGATTGCCAAACAACGCCCGCAGGGGTAATATCCGACCATATTACTCAGGAATTCAGGGCGGCTGTCCCCGGACTACCCCTTTATGCATGTTCCCGCAGCCATCCCGGATGGTTAACCTTACGCGCCTGCTGAAGACATCCACACGGCAGGCCGCTGAGACCTTTTCAAGATCGACCTGGACCAGAATCAATGAAAGCCACTGACCCGGCACAGACAAAGTGCGATCCCATTGCCGACGTTCAAAACACCGAGGACACCCGGCGCATACCGATCGACAAGGTCGGGATCAAGGATATCCGTCACCCCGTCCGGGTCCTGGACCGCAGCGGCGGCGAACAGCACACCATCGCGACATTCAACATGTACGTCAACCTGCCCCACAACTTCAAGGGCACGCACATGTCACGCTTCGTGGAGATCCTCAATCAGCACGAACGCGAAATCACGGTCGAGTCGTTCAAGGAAATGTTGCATGAAATGACCGACCGCCTCGAGGCCGAGGCCGGTCATATCGAGATGAACTTCCACTACTTTATCAACAAGGCGGCCCCGGTGACCGGCGTCGAAAGCCTGCTGGACTATGATGTCAGCCTGATCGGCGAAATCAGCGATGGCAAGGCGAAGATGAACATCAAGGTCGTGGTACCGGTCACCAGCCTGTGCCCCTGTTCCAAAAAGATCTCCGATTACGGCGCCCACAACCAGCGTTCCCATGTAACAGTCAGCGCCGAGACGCACGGCTTTGTGTGGATCGAGGACCTGATCGACATTGTCGAGTCGGAGGCCTCCTGCGAACTCTACGGCCTGCTCAAGCGCCCGGACGAAAAACATGTCACCGAAAAGGCCTATGACAATCCAAAATTCGTCGAGGACATGGTGCGCGACATCGCAACCCGTCTGAACAACGACGAGCGGATTACGGCCTACGTGGTCGAATCGGAAAACTTCGAGTCCATCCACAACCACTCGGCCTACGCCCTGATCGAGCACACCAAGTAAAGGCAGTCTGTGCTAAACCGGCCCCCCTCCACGGGCCAAATCCCTGGATCACCCGCCTGTTACCCCACGATGCTGTACGGCTGCCGGGCGCGGCAGCCAACCCGGCAAATTGTCACCACCCGGTGACATCACCAGCACCGATTGATCGTGCAGTTACCCGGGTAATTGTCGCTGGACAAGACATTTCATATATCAATGACCACCCACCCATTGCACTGACCCTCGAGCAAGGCAGGAACGCTTTTTAAGCGTTTTTGTTACTCATATACACGGCTGACACACGGCTTTCCCCTGTGTATTGAAGTCCGCGCCCTGTTCAGAGCGACCAGGCCTCTGAATGATCACTGCAAACCAGCCGGTACCCGGTTGTGAACACGAAAAACTGGCGCGGGACAGTATTCGGGAGTCATAGCCCGGACCGGGCATCACCCTTCCAGAGTGAAGAATTATGAATCCTGCAAGACAGCGACCGCGGTGTATGCAGCAACGATTGTGACCCAGATAGCAAAACTGTCAATCCGCTACTGAATGTGTGAACCAGGTCTCCTTTTACGATGGATATTCCAGCGAAGATGACGTTACAGAGTCTGCACAAAACTTTTTAATCAACAGTAATTGCTGAGGTGTTGGACATGTTGAAATCATGTTTCCGCGTACTGCTGTCGGGCCTGGTCGCAAGCGGCCTGCTGGTATCCAGCCACACGGTGCTGGCCACAGGTAAACCGCAGTGGGTGACAGGACAGATCCTGGTTAAACCAGCGGCCGGTACCCGTCACGCAGATTTTTCCGCCTTACTTGAGCGCATGGGGGCCAGAAGCCGGGGCCCCATGCACGGCCTGGATGTCCATATTGTTTCGGTCCCGCCGCAGGCAGAAGAGGCCGTTGCCAGGGCGCTTGGCCGGAATCCAGCCATCGAGTTCGCCGAGGTTGACGCCCTGCTCGAACACGATGCAACCACGGCGGACGACACCTATTACGGCAACGCCTGGCACCTGAACACCATGAACGCCTCACAGGCCTGGGACCTGTCCCTTGGTGACGGCGTGGTAGTCGCCGTCCTGGATACCGGTGTCGATCCGGACCATCCCGACCTGCAGGGACAGCTGGTTGCCGGCAGGAACATCTATGACGGTAACGACGACAGCTCCGATGTCTATGGCCATGGCACCAGGGTAGCCGGCGTGATCGCAGCCGCCAGCAACAACGGCATAGGCGTGACTTCACTGGCCTGGAACGCCAGGATCATGCCGGTACGCATCAGTCAGCCGAATGGCTGGGCGAGTTTCAGCACCATAGCCAACGGTCTGACCTGGGCCGCCGACAATGGGGCCCGGGTTGCCAATATCAGTTATTACGTTTCAGATTCATACACCGCCATCAATGCGGCCAACTACTTTCGTGGCAAGGGTGGTGTGGTGGTCTCCTCGGCTGGAAATAACGGCAGCCAGCTGACGGGCACACCGACCGATGCCATTATCACGGTGTCTGCCACGAACTCGGGTGACTCGCTGACCAGCTGGTCCAACTACGGGGATATCGTCGATGTGGCGGCACCGGGTGCCGGTATCTGGTCTACCTCCAACGGCGGTGGCTATGGGGCTGTCAGCGGCACCTCGTTCTCCAGCCCGGCCACGGCTGCCGTGGTGGCACTGGTCATGGCGCGTAATCCCTCGCTCACACCCGCACAGGTGGACAGCATCATCACGAGCAGCAGCACCGACCTGGGCACACCGGGACAGGATATCTATTTCGGTCACGGGCGCGTGGATGCCGCTGCTGCAGTGGCCGCCGCCGGGGGCAGCGACCCCGGACCGGTACCGGACACACAGCCGCCGGCCACATCGATCACCGGACCCTCGGGCGGCACGGTATCCGGAACCGTCACGGTCAGCGTAGCGGCCAGCGACGACACCGAAGTGACCCGTGTGGAACTCTCCATCGACGGCACCCCGGTCGGATCGGATTCATCCGCACCCTATACCTTTAACTGGGATACCACCGCTCATGCCAATGGCAGTGCCCAGCTGGTGGCCCGAGCCTATGATGCGGCCGACAACGAGGGCGTGTCACTGCCGGTGACGGTGACCGTGGATAACGCGCCGGCTGTTGAGGATACAACGCCGCCATCGGTCAACATCCTGAACCCGAATGCCACGCAAGTATCCGGTACCGTGCAGATCAGCATCGAGGCCTCTGACAACGTGGCCATTGCATCGGTCAAGTGTTATGTGGATGACAAACTGATTGCCAGCACCACCAGCACCACCCTGAACTGCAGCTGGAATACCCGCAAGGTCGCGACAGGCCTTCACACCATCCGGGCCACGGCGGAAGATACCTCAGGCAATAGATCCTCCAGGGAGACCCAGGTCGAGGTGGTTGCAACCACCAAGGGCGGTGGCGGCAACAAGCGCAAGGGCGGCGGTAAAAAATAGCCAGAGAGCCCTTATAATGCACAAAACGGGTGCCGGCCAATAACCGGCACCCGTTTTTTTTATTTTATAAGTCAGGTCATATCGGCCTGGCCGTAAACACCGTGTCAGTATTTCCTCCGCAGCGTCATCAGCTGTCCGTCATTGCGGATCTCCAAGCGGCCCAGAAATGACATGCCCAGCAGCACCTGCTCGGGCTGCGGGCCCTCCAGTACGATGCCACCGACGTCGCGCAAGGTGATATCCCCAACCTTGACCGAGTCCAGCATGACCGCCCAGGCGCGCTCCACCCGTGATGCCGTGGTGATCGCGGTCGGCTCCCCGACAACCCGGTAGTCGATACCCAGGCGGCGTGCCTGGGCGTCGTTCATCGCGATCTGGGTGGCGCCGGTATCAACGAGAAAGCTGACCGGCAGGCCATTGATACTCCCTACCGTGCTGTACATGCTCATATGATTGCGTCGAATCTGGACCTCCTGCGCGGAGGGCGACTTCTTGCGGGCGCTGACTCGCCCGTCGAGTGTGCCCCTGATCTCCTTGCCATCCACAACCAGGACGGCCGATTCACTGTCCGCTGAGAGCAGCTTCACTCCCTCGGGGCTGGTTTGCCCGACCGCGAGCACATGCTGCTTGCCATCAATCTGCACCACGGCGCGCTCTTTGAACAACCCGACCACACGCACATCCGGGCCCGCGATGACTGGGGATGCCAACCCGACCTGGCTGAGCACTAGGCCGGTTGCGATAAATCTGGATAATGTCATGGAACATATTCCTCAAAGACAAACCGTGTATCCCATTATGAAACCCCTGTTCCTGTTCCGCCACATCAAATGCGAAGGCCCCGGCTACCTGGCCGGAGTGCTGGACCGCTTCGCAGTCCCCTACCGGGTGATCGCGATCGACCAGAACGAGATGGTACCGGCGGATACCACGGGCTGTTCCGGCCTGGTCTTCATGGGAGGACCAATGAGCGTCAATGACCCCCTGCCCTGGATCGAGCAGGAACTGGCGCTGATCCGGACTGGCGCCGTCCAGCAGCTCCCTATACTGGGACATTGCCTCGGCGGGCAACTCATCAGCAAGGCCCTGGGAGGTGAAGTCAAACCAAACCGGGTCCGCGAAATCGGCTGGCACGCGGTTACCAGGGCAGACAATGCAACGGCCGCCGACTGGCTCGATGGTCAACAGGACAAGATGGAGCTGTTTCACTGGCACGGCGAGACCTTCTCCATTCCGGCCGGTGCCGAGGTCATCCTGGAGAACGCTCATTGCCCCCACCAGGCCTTTGCCAAGGACAACATCCTCGCCCTGCAATGCCATGTCGAGATGACCGCGCCGATGGTGCACGAATGGGCAAACCTGTACGCGGATGAACTCGACGACCCCGCGCCGAGCGTGCAATCGGCCGCGCTGATGACTGCAGGGCTGGATGAAAGGATTACCGCCGCCCAGCAGGTCGCCGACCGGCTGTATCGACGCTGGCTTAGACCCTTACTAAAGACATGATACCGCAGCACATCCAGGCATAAACCATGTAAAAGGCCGTTACCGACAGACCGGATCGGCCTCGGCGCACTTCCTGCAGACTTTGTCTGATCTCTCGCTGCCGGCGACAACATCCACTCCATCAGTTGATCTGTGACGTGTATGGCGGATTGTTAAAAGAAATAAAGCGAATATCGTGGCTAGAACTGAGGTAGGATCTTCTGACAGGTTTAGAAGGAGAAATTCTCTATACTTCCAGGTTTCGACCCCAAAGGCGTCATTCAGCGTAAGTTACTGAATAACCTAAAAGTACTGTAAGTGCTCGTTCCCTGTCTCGATTCTGGTCGGGCACATTCGACCCTAATCGGCTGTATACCGTAAGCCGCTGTATGCCTTAAGAGTACTGAATCCTGACAGCCAGATTCTGGTGGCCATCACCTATCGAAAGGCTTAATTCATACGTTGTATCATTAGTTCAGGACGATCTGATCAATAAGGATTGCTGATAATTATAAGAAGATATTCCTATTTGCCTTATTGGAGGGATTGGTGAAAATCCAACCTCAGGAAAGTGCTGGTATCAGCCTGATGGTCTCGAAACAATTACAGGCCGCTACCAGCCAATACATCAACATAAACCTTTAGGGAGCTGTTCTTATGCCTCTGATCCATATGGCTGACATGCTGCATCACGCGTATGAGAATCACTATGCGATAGGTGCTTTCGACGTAGTCAGCCTGGATTTCATTTCCGGGGTTATGGCTGCTGCCGAAGAAAAACACGCGCCGGTCATCATCAGCTTGGCTGAGTCACACTTTGAATACTTCGATTTTGAACTGCTCATGGCGGCGGTGCTAAGGTCGGCAGAACGCTCAACCATACCAGTGGCGATTCATCTGGATCACGGTGAATCCCTCGAGTCTGCCGTGCGTGCTGTTAACCAGGGCTGCACCGGCATCATGGTCGATGCGTCAAATCAGCCTCTTGCTGAAAACATCGCCAAAACCAGAACCGTAGTTGACATGGCACATGCCTGCGGCATCCCTGTTGAGGGGGAGCTGGGCTACGTACCGGGAGTGGAAGGCGAGGATGCTGAACGTCATCCCGGAGATGTTCAATATACGACTGTCGACGAGGCAAGACGCTATATCGATGAGACCGGCGCAGATTTTCTGGCTGTCTCCATAGGTACTGTTCACGGTCGCATGAAAGGAGAGCCGAAGCTGGATATCGAGCGTCTCGCGCAGATAAACCAGGCCCTCAAACTGCCGCTGGTGATTCATGGAGGAACAGGATTGCGTGAGGACCAGTACAGGAGCCTCATCGATAACGGTGTTACCAAAATCAATTACTACACGGCTCTGGCCGATGCGGCAGGACAACGCATAAAGGGCAACGTAGAATCAGAAACGAATTGTAGCTATACAAGCCACATACACGGCGTAGCTGAGGCAGTGCACCACGAAGCAGCACATTGCATCGAGATCTGGGGCTGTGCCGGACGTGCCGATTCAATGCTCGCGAGCTGTCGCCCATGGCTTCCTGTAGAGCATGTAATATTTTTCAACACCGAAAGGCTCAATGCGGCTGCTACGGAAGATATGATGTCCGAGGGCAAAGGGGTTCTTGGTAGCATACCAGGTGTACAACGGGTATTTACCGGACACGCTGTTGCCGAGGACAGCTCGTACAGGCATTGTTGGATAGTGCGCTTCTCTGCCCGTCCTGTTATCGACAGCTATCGCGAGCACGCAGCGCACCAACACTTTGCTGATAATCGCTTTCGTCCCTACGCCGGAGATCGGCTTAGTATCGATTTTGAAGAGTGCAACACGGAAAAATGACATTACCCACGTAGAAGTCGAAAAACATATTTTGAATAAATGGGTCGGATACATTATATGCCTAGTTGCTGAATAAGGTATCCGGCCCCGTTTTTGAGTAACAATATTCAAAGAATATCCTCAATAAACCATGCCGAAAACGCATGTCGACCACTGACATTCGCTTTTTTATAGATTGCTGAGGCCTGCTGACGGACAGTCTTTTCCTGGGTGTTTCTTACTATTGCAATCTCTTTCAGGCTGAGGCCTTTTAATAGCAACCAGCCAACCTCAATCTCGCTGCCAGTTAGCATCCACTCTGCAAATTGCTGCGTGACAACGTTACCCAGTTTCTCGCGCGCTTCAAGAACATATTTTTTTGGAGGTGTTTGAGGGCTGCTGGCTGTATCAAGCTCACGCTGAAGAGACCTGATCTCAAGCCGTTGCCGATGTAGTCCCCACAGAAGCCAGGCAATCGCAATAGTCGAAATACTGACGACGATCGCTTCCTTAACGATGTGCTCGGTATCCGCACCATGGGAAAGATCCGCCACAAGGTCGGCGCCACTCGCGACAACCACGATGGTAAATATAAGAATCAATATGTTTTCTTTGCTCAGGGTGCTGTACACAATCATGTACTCTTCAAAAACAATGCCTTATGATATAGGACATATGTCCCATACGATACTGCTTATGGCATTTGCCCGATGATTTATTGCACGAAATACACATAATTAATCCTTATGTTGAATTTGACGATGGCATTATGATGAATAACGAAATTCGCGTTTGGGATCCATTGGTCAGGATTTTTCACTGGAGCCTGGTACTTGCTTTCACCGTTGCCTACCTGAGCGGTGATGAAGAAAGCAGTTTACACATTTATTCCGGATATGTTGTGCTGGGGCTTATAGCATTTCGTGTCTTATGGGGATTGATTGGCAGCCGTTACGCCCGTTTCAGTAATTTTGTGTACTCACCAGGGACTGTTATTCAATACCTGAAAGGCCTGGTGGCTGGAAAACCGAAACACTATGTTGGTCATAATCCGGCAGGCGGCTGGATGGTAATCGCCATGTTGGTTTGTCTTTTCATTGTTTCGGTGAGTGGACTCAAGGTGTATGCCATTGAAGAGGGACTCGGGCCACTGGCAGGTGAAACCCCTGCATTAACCATTACTAGCCCTGCCTATGCAGATGACGACAGTGATGATATTGATAACAACGAGAATAATGAAAATGGACATGGTGAAGATGAAGAATTCTGGGAGGAAATTCATGAAGTCTCATCAAATTTTATGTTGCTTCTTATTTTTCTTCATATTGCCGGCGTGATTGTTTCTGGTCGCAGGCATAATGAGCATCTTGTTAAGGCCATGATCACCGGGAAAAAGATCGGCTAGATCGATACACGATATCAGATACGGAATGAGCATTCACAATGCTGCCGTGCCCGTAATTCACCCTACCCTCTCCCATTCATGGGAGAGGGAATTCTATATCTGATATAGCAGACATAGCTCATGTCCCCGGCCCATTTACTTTCGCTTTAAAACTGTATGCTCAGGTACTAACACAGAACTAATACGAAATAAGTGGTACAGCAGTGTATCCGCCCCCATTATTTGACTTCCCTGATTTCATGATTTTTAATGAATTTTCTGACCAATTTACATAATAGAAAAATATTGACTATGATTGCCTGAGGCATGGAAGCAATTACTGATAGTACAAAGGCAATAAAACACATCTGAATAAACACTGGAGGAGATATGTACATAAAAAACAAATTAAAGGCTTCCGCGACGGCTGCCATCGGATTATCACTGCTTGCGAGTACTGCTACAGAGGCTCTCTGGGTGCAGGAGAAGGTAGAGACAGAAATCATCACCCAGTTTCACGGCGATCCTGTGAGTGCGCAGTTGCGTCTTTTCATGGCAGGGAACCAGTTCGTTGTCATGGACAACCTGATCGCGGAATTCAAGAAGCAGCACCCCAAGTACGAGGAAATCTACTATGTCACCATTCCGCCGGGACAGGAGTTGCAGTGGATTATCCAGAGCGGAGCCGAATGGCGGGCAGCAGACTTTCCCAATGTCCAGGAACTGGTGAAGGTCGATCCGAATGATCCAGCGACGTGGGTTATGGAGGTAACAGATGCACCCGGCGTGGGCTTCAAGATGCTGCAGTTGCCCGACGTCTACACGACGGTAGCAAGGGGACATATGAATACCCTGGGCGCAGAAGGTCTCGTGGACGAGTTTTTTACCTACACCCACAACCAGCTGGCGGTAATGGCTCATGTGAGTCAGGTACCGGACCTCCAGGCGATTGCAGAGGATGACAGCATCATTGCTGATACAATCGATGACGGCAAGCCCGGATTCAATCCAGATGGAGAACTCACCGCAGTGGGGCTGTACCGGTTGTTTGCCTCCGGTCTTGTCTGGATCTCGGAACCGGATATCAAGACACAGGGCATCGAACGCCACATCTGGCGCATGTATACGAATGCCAGTCATGCGGTATATGGCTGCCCCGGACACCCTGTGTGTGATGTCGGGGTCAACGATGTGCGCCCTCCCCAGCCCGATAACGAGGCCGGGATGGGCGAATTTTTTGACGGCGAGTCCGACCTGAGTCTGCGCAAGATCGTCTACTACCTGAAGCGATTCGACCTGGGCGACTATATCGATCCCCTTGACGCCACAACCTTTGTGACGTCTGTCCACCATCTGGAGACACCAGCCAACATCAATGACGGCTTGTCGGAACCACGATTGACTGTTGGCCCTGTTTGGGGAACCGAAGTCGAATTCCAGCAGTTCCGCAGGGATAACCCTGATATCGTTGCCATACGTATCAGCGACGATGCCGGCCCGGACGACAAGGCGCTGAACCGTAGCGACGACGTGAACTACCTGGCGGCGAAGGTCGACACGGCAAACGAAAAGAACAACCGGGCGGCACGCGACTTCCTGGAGTTCCTGAAGTCTCCCGAAGCCCAGGTGATCCTTGAGCGCGCGGGATTCATCCCGGCAACAGAGGACGAGCTGAATACAACCATTCCGCTGCCCTAGCCATCATCAGAAAATCTGCCTGAATCCCGTGAAGGTGTGGACAAGACGCGAGTCCACACCTTCACGGCTTCCATTTTATTCCTTCCGGTCTGTCTTAAAGATGCATTGCATGCACCGGGTTTTCTCCTGCACGAAAATGACCGTTTCCGGCCGATACTGTTGAAAAACGCAAGAACTAGATGAGACAAACTTCAGCCAAGGCTCAATCTTTTCACGGGTATTTCAGACCCCGTTATCGCCACCATTCCGGCTACATCCAGAATCGTTTAACGTCTTGTCTATCCGCTGTTGGCGAGAAAAAAGTACGGCCTCCAGCACCAGTGCCCATGGCGCGATGACGAGCAGGGTATAGAGGATTTCGCTGTGCATGGCGGAAGTGCACCCCAAACGGCAACCATTGGCGGGGGCCGTGCAAATAAATAATTCGATTATCTTGGCGGGATTACGATCTGGCAATGTGATCGGCACTGCACTAACAGAATGCAACTTGACACATCGATCCGATTAAGACGTCCTGGTCTGCCTGAAAAAACAACAAACAAAAAAGTTATTGGCCCCTTTTCAACTGAAGTAAATCAGCAGCTGCAACACGACAGCAGCGAACACGCCGGCCAGCAGGTCGTCGAGCATGATCCCGAACCCGCCGCTCACCTGCCGGTCACACCAGCGGATGGGCCAGGGCTTGGCGATATCAAAGATCCTGAACAGGACAAAGCCGGTCACCACCCAGACCCACCCCGCCGGGGCGAACGCCATCGTCACCAGGTAGCCGACGATCTCGTCCCAGACGATGCCAGGGTGGTCATGCACATCCAGCAGGTGGGTCACGCGGGAACAGATCGGTATACCCACCAGGAACAGCAGGCAAACGAGCCCAATGTAGAGTCCCGGGTGCAGGGGCTGCAGTAACAGATAGAGCGGCACGGCCGCCAGCGTCCCGGCCGTGCCCGGGCCCACCGGGACGAACCCGCTGCCAAAACCCAGTGCCAGGAAACCCGCGGGATCCAGCAACAAGCGCGGGGGTAGCTTGTCAGACATGACTAGCCCGCATTTCTCACCGGAATCCCGGATGCTGGTCGCTCCCGGCCTCCTGCCTCCCGCGACACTTCTACATCCCTGTACATCGGCGCAGGGATCGTGTGTCCGGGCGCCGTGCTGGAGCGAAGGACCCGCTCGAGGCGCAGAGCAGGGGCCCCGGCGTAGCCGGGGATGCGACCGCCGGCGGGCAGGATATCGCTTCGACTGCCACCGCGGGTCATCGCTTCACCGGGGGTCAGATCCCCACCGCTGCGCAGCGGGGCCCCTCTTCCGCCCCTCGAAGCGATGCAGCCGTAGCTACCACTTGAGTGAAGCGGCCGCTCCCGGCATCCTGCCTCCCGCGGCACTTGTACATCCCTGTACATCGCAAGTCCGGGCACGCGAGAATCAGCCAGGGCCGGGATAGGCAATGCCCAATAACACTCTATCTTGTTCTTTATCTGCACTCTATTTCAATACTCAGTATCTTAACGTGACTCTACCGCCGTCCGGTGAGAAATGCGGGCTAACCCGCCTCGTTGAAATGCTGGTAACCCGATAATACCGGGTGGTAGGGTTCGCCGCTGCTGCGATTGCAGCGGATTCCCGGCAGCTTTTCGATTACGCCGATCACCGTACAGGCACAGTCAATCTCCGCAAGACGCCGTTCCACCTCACTGCAGCGTTCCTCCGGAACTGTGAAGCACAGTTCATAATCATCACCGGCGGCCAGCGGCAGCTCATAAAACAATGCCTCACCCGCGGCACCCAAGGATTGCAGCCCGGCCCGGAACTCCTCCGAGCGCGGCAGGACATCGACCTGCAGTGTGGCCCCCAGCCCGTCGTATTCCAGCAAGTGACCCAGATCGGCCAGCAGGCCATCCGAGATATCGATCGCGGCACTGGCCTGGCCACGCAATGCCACACCCGCATCGATGCGGGGTTGCGGAAAATCGAGACACGCCTGCAGACCGGGAGACACCGATACCCCCTCGTGCAGGGCAAGCCCGGCATCACCGAGGGTCCCGGTCACGTAGACCCGGTCACCCGGCCGCGCCCCGCGACGCCGCAGGGCCTGCCCGGCGGGAACGAGGCCATGCGCCTGTACGGTCACCGCCAGCGGGCCGCGGGTGGTATCGCCCCCGACCAGCTGCACCCCGTGGTTGTCGGCCAGCGCAAAGAAGGCATCGGCAAAGGCCTTGAGCCAGTCGGGATCACTGACCGGCAGGGTCAGCGACAGCGTGGCCCAGGCCGGTTCGGCACCCATGGCAGCCAGGTCACTCAGGTTCACCGCCAGTGCCTTGTGGCCGATCGCGGCAGCTGTGGCGGACTCGGGGAAGTGCACACCCGCAACCAGGGTATCCATGCACACCACCAGCTCGGACCCCGGCGCGACACTCAGCAGTGCCGCATCATCACCAATCCCGGCAACGACATCGGTCCGTCCCGGCTGGCGTCCGGAGAAATAATACTGAATGATATCGAATTCGGATTCGGCCATGTGCTGGAATGAGCCGGACGCCGGCAGGCATCAGCGGCCGGTGACCGTCTCGCCCTTCCCGGCGCATTCCGCCGGCCTGATCTTGCGTGCCGCATGATCCAGCACGCCGTTGATGAAGGCATGCCCCTGTTCGGCGCCGAACTTCCTGGTCAGGTTTACGGCCTCGTTGATGATGACGCGGTAAGGGATCTCCTCGTGGAACAGCAGTTCATAGCCGGCAATGCGCAGGATGGCCCGCTCGACCGGATCCAGCTGATCCATCGCTCGGTCAAGGTGTTCGGCGAGACTGGTGTCGATGACATCGAGCTGCGCGGGCACCTGGCTCAGCAGCTCGGTGAAGTACGGCACGTCCGCGCGCGCGAATTCCTCGTCCTCGGCGAACTGACGCCGTATCTCGCCCAGCTCTGTGCCGGAGAGGTCCCACTGGTAGAGGGCCTGCAGCGCATAGCGCCGGGCGCGGGCACGTGCATGTGCTGAAAATTTCATTGTCCCGCACCCGCGGTCTCAGGTTTCCAGAGTCCGCAGCAGGTTGATCATCTCGATCGCCGACAGGGCCGCTTCTTCACCCTTGTTGCCTGCCTTGGTGCCTGCCCGCTCGATCGCCTGCTCGATGGTATCCACCGTCAGCACACCGAAGGCTACCGGTATATCGTATTTCAGGGAAACCGCGGACAGCCCCTTGGTGCACTCCCCGGCAACATATTCGAAATGCGGCGTGCCGCCACGAATCACGGCGCCCAGCGCAATGATGGCTTCGAAGCGCTTGCTCGCCGCCAGGCGCTGCGCGGCAATCGGCATC
Source organism: uncultured Ectothiorhodospiraceae bacterium (assembly GCA_947258545.1). Taxonomy (GTDB): domain Bacteria; phylum Pseudomonadota; class Gammaproteobacteria; order UBA9214; family UBA9214; genus CAMYJZ01. The sequence continues at coordinate 70,642 of CAMYJI010000001.1, read as the reverse complement.
TCGTAGGCACCCGGCACCCTCACGATTTGCAGGTCGCGCTCATCGGCACCGTGCCGTTTCAGCGCGTCCAGTGCACCACCCAGCAGACTCTCAACCACAAAGCTGTTAAACCGCGACACCAGCAGCGCAATACGCGCATCACGCAGCACCAGTTCGCCTTCCTTTACCGTAATGTCAGTCATTGATTGCTATCCCGGTCCAGTCGAATCCTGTTGTCATTTCGCAAGGCCTGCCTAGTCGCAGTCCACGTACTCAACCACCTCCAGCCCGAAACCGGCGATACCGTGCACGATCTTGGGCGCACTCAGTACGCGCATCTTTTTCACGCCCAGGTCCGCGATGATCTGGGCGCCGACACCGAAGGTGCGCAGCTCTTGCGGTTCTTTCATGGGCTTGGGCTGTTGATGCCTGTCCGGCATATGATACGCCTTGATGCTGCGGATCAGGGCATCCGCGCCGTTGTCCCAGCGCAATATCACGATAACCCCCCTACCCTCCTGGGAGATGCGTTGCAGCGCACTGCGCAGCGGCCAGTGATGGTCCTGCATCTGTGCATCCACCAGGTCAATGAGGGTGTTCTCCAGGTGCACCCGGACCAGGGTCGGCTCGTCCGGGTCGATGTCCCCCTTGACCAGCGCCAGGTGCACGGCATCATCGACGGTATCGCGATAGGCATGCAGGTCGAACAGGCCGTGTTCCGTCGCCAGTTCGCATTCGGAAACCCGCTCCACGGTGGTCTCGTTCTCGATCCGGTAACGGATCAGGTCCTCGATGGTGCCCATCTTGAGGCCATGTTCCCGCGCATAGATCTCCAGGTCCGGGCGCCGCGCCATGCTGCCGTCTTCCTTGAGAATCTCGACAATCACGGCGGCCGGCTCCAGCCCCGCCAGGCGCGCCAGGTCACAGCCGGCCTCGGTATGTCCGGCGCGTGTCAGCACACCCCCCGGCTGGGCCATGAGCGGAAAGATGTGCCCGGGCTGGACGATATCCCGGGGACCGGCTTCCGGCCCGACCGCGGCCTGGATGGTACGTGCCCGGTCATGCGCGGAGATTCCTGTCGTCACGCCCTCCGCGGCCTCGATGGAAAGGGTGAAATGGGTCGAGTGCAGCGACACGTTGCCCTGCACCATCAAGGGCAGGTCCAGTTGCCGACAGCGGTCGCGCGTCAGGGTCAGGCAGATCAAGCCGCGACCGTGGCTGGCCATGAAATTGATATCCTCGGGACGTACGTGGGTCCCTGCCATCACCAGGTCACCCTCGTTCTCACGGTCCTCGTCGTCCATGAGGATCACCATGCGCCCGGCGCGGATGTCCTCGATCAGTTCCTCGGCGGTGTTCAGCGGCATAACAACAGGTCTATTCTTTAATAACAGTCAACTACAAGGGATCACATTATCCATAAATAGCGCTCCGGCTTCACGGATAGACAGTGATTAACGGGAAATTCATTTATCCTTGCGAATAAACCCGTGGCTTTCGAGGGTTTCACGGCTGAGCCCCTGGTCGCTGACGGGCCGGGCTGCAGCCTCACCCTGCAGCAGCCGCTCCAGGTAGCGCGCCACCAGGTCGACCTCCAGGTTGACCTCGCGACCGGACCGGTACGCGTTCAGGGTGGTCTCATCCAGGGTGTGCGGGACGATATTCAGGGTGAACTCGGCGCCGTTGACTGCGTTCACCGTCAGGCTGACCCCGTCGACGCAGATGGAACCCTTGGCGGCAATGTAACGCGCGAGTTCATCCGGCGCCCGAATAGTGAACTGGACCGAGCGGCTGTCCTCGCTGCGAGTGCTGACTGTACCGATCCCGTCCACATGCCCGCTCACCAGGTGGCCGCCCAGTCGGGTCTCCAGCGTCAGCGCCTTTTCCAGGTTGACGGTATCGTTGACCGCCAGCCGACCGATAATCGTCCGCCGTAGCGTTTCACCCGAGACATCGGCGACGAAACCCGATCCGGACAACTCCACCACGGTGAGACAGACACCGCTGACGGCAATGCTGTCACCGAGGCCGACATCCTCCATCGGCAGCTTGCCGGTATCGATGCCGATGCGCATATCCCCCCCGTAGTTTTCCAGCGAGGCGATGGTTCCGACGGCCTGTATGATTCCTGTAAACATGAATAATCCAAAAAATATATATTCACCGCAGAGACGCTGAGGACGCGGAGAAAATCAATAATTAATTTTAAAAACCCCGGTAACAATGCATCCGGCATTTGAAGAAACACAGTCCATCTCTACCATGTGTATTTTCAAACATAAATATACTCTGCGTTCTCTACGCCTCTGCGGTGAATATTTTTTCAATGAATGTGATGCCGCGCCTAGGTGGACACCCTCGCGGTTATCCGCCAGTCTTTTCCCACTGCACGGATGTCGCTGATTTCCAGGCCGATGCGGTCCTCCATGTGCTCCAGCCCCGGCAGTGCAAACAGGCCATGGGCGGCATCCCCCATCAGGTGCGGCGCCAGGTAGATGACCAGTTCATCGACCAGCCCAGCCGCCAGCAGGGCGCCGCACAGCGTGGCGCCCGCCTCGAGGTGAACCTCATTGATTTGCCGACTGCCGAGATGCTGCAACACACCCGCCAGGTCCATGCGCCCGTCCGCCAGCGGCAGGCCGCTCACTTCAACCCCCGTACCGAATGCCGCGGCCCCGGCTGCTGGTTGTTCACCGGTAAGGATCAGCGTGTTGCCCGGCAGGCCCAGCAGGCGTGCCTGCGGGGGGGTGCGCAGCTGGCTGTCCAGGATCACCCTCAGCGGCTGGCGCGCTTCGTCATGAGCGTCCAGGCGTACCGTCAGGGAGGGATCGTCGGACAACACCGTGTCGACCCCGGTCATGATCGCGGAACTGCGGGCGCGCAGCCGCTGCACATCGTGGCGCGCCTCGGCACCGGTGATCCACTGGCTCTCGCCGCTGGCCATCGCCGTGCGCCCGTCCAGACTCATCGCCAGCTTGGCGCGCACCCAGGGACGCCCCCCGCGCATGCGCATGACAAAGCCGCAATTGAGTGCTTCCGCCTCCGTCGCCAGCAGTCCCGCCCTCACCTCGATGCCGGCCTCCCGCAAGACCCGCAGTCCGTTCCCTGCGACCTGCGGGTTGGGATCCTCCATGGCCACGACCACCTGTTCAATCCCGGAAGCTATCACAGCATCCGTACACGGCGGTGTGCGCCCGTAGTGACAGCACGGCTCCAGTGTCACGTAAAGCGTCGCCCCGGCGGCCTCTGTACCCGCTTGCTGCAGGGCATGGATTTCTGCGTGCGGGCCACCGGCCCGTTCGTGCCAGCCTTCACCCACCACCCGGTCATCCTTGACGATGACGCAGCCCACGCGCGGATTGGGATGCGTGCTGTAGAGGCCGCGCTCGGCGAGACGCAGTGCGCGGGCCATGTGCTTGTAATTGTCAGAGGAAGTCATTTCGGGAATCGCGGTTTCAAATCTGGAGCGGAAAGGCGGCAGGAAGTTAAAACAGTGTGATCACGCGCTCATCGCACCACCCGTTCAGTCGGCTTCTGGGTGCCGGTTCTACTCATCCGGCAGCAGCGAGATCTGGTCCTTCTTCTCCTCCGCCGTCGGCTCGCTTTCCAGGCGTTCGATCTCTTCCTGAAAGGCCTTGACGTCCTCGAAACTGCGGTACACGGAGGCGAAACGCACATAGGCGACCTGGTCGAGTTCGCGCAGTTCGTGCATCACCCACTCGCCCAGCAGGCGTGACGGCAACTCGCGCTCGCCGCTGGCCCGCAAGCGATGCTGGATGCGGCTCATGGCGGCGTCCACGCTGTCTGAGTCAACCGGCCGCTTTTCCAGCGAACGCATGATGCCGGCAGCGAGTTTCTTTTCGTCAAAGGGTTCGCGTGCACCGTTGCTCTTGATGATGCGCGGCATCACCAGCTCCGCCGACTCGAAGGTGGTGAAACGTTCGCCGCAGGCCAGACATTCGCGCCGGCGACGAACCTGGGCACCCTCGCTGGACAGGCGCGAGTCGATGACCTTGGTGTCCTGTGCTTTGCAAAAGGGGCAATGCATAATTGTCAATCAGCCGGTAATCAATAACTCAGCCATAGACCGGGAATTTTTTGCACAGGGCCTGCACCTTTCCGCGCACGGATTCAATCACATCCTGGTCATCGACATCATCCAGGATGTCGCACATCCAGCCGGCCAGCTCGCGCGCCTCGGCTTCACCGCATCCCCGCGTCGTCAGTGCCGGCGTACCCACGCGAATCCCGCTGGTAACAAAAGGCGATTGCGGATCATTCGGTACAGCATTCTTGTTCACGGTAATTTGCGCCGCACCCAGCGCCGCATCCGCCGCCTTCCCTGTCAGGCCCTTCTCGATAAAACTCACCAGGAACAGGTGGTCATCCGTGCCCCCTGATATGACATCGAAGCCCCGCTCGATAAATACAGCCGCCATCGCACGTGCATTGTCTAGCACCTGCTGCTGGTAGTCACGAAAGGCCGGTTCCAGCGCCTCCTTGAACGCAACCGCCTTGGCCGCAATCACATGCATCAATGGTCCGCCCTGCGTTCCCGGGAATACCATTGAATTGAGTTTCTTTTCGATCTCCTCGTTGGCACGTGCAAGAATAATCCCGCCGCGTGGACCGCGCAGAGTCTTGTGTGTGGTCGAGGTGGTGATATCCGCGATATTGACCGGACTGGGATAGAGGCCAACGGCAATCAAACCGGCAACGTGCGCCATGTCGACGAACAGCCAGGCGCCCACGGCATCGGCAATATCCCGAAACCGCTGCCAGTCAACTTTCAGCGAATAGGCGGAAAAACCGGCAACCACCATTTTGGGCCGGTGCTCTTTTGCCAGCGCCTCGACCTGGTCGTAATCGATCTCCCCGGTCTCCGGGTTGAGACCGTATTGCACGGCATTAAACAGCTTGCCTGAGAAGTTGACCTTCGAGCCGTGGGTCAGATGGCCGCCATCGGCAAGGCTCATGCCCAGGATGGTATCACCCGGCTGCAGCAACGCGAGGTAGACCGCGGCATTCGCCTGTGACCCGGAATGTGGCTGCACATTGGCATAGTCGGCATTGAACAGCTGCTTGACGCGGTCGATTGCCAGCTGCTCGGCCACGTCGACATACTCGCAGCCGCCGTAATAACGTTTGCCGGGATAGCCCTCGGCATACTTGTTGGTAAGCACCGATCCCTGCGCCTCCAGCACCCGTGGGCTGGTGTAGTTTTCCGAGGCGATGAGTTCAATATGGTCTTCCTGGCGCTGGCGCTCGCCCTGGATGGCACCCCAGAGTTCATCGTCATAGCCCGCAATGCGCATATCTTTATCAAACATTTCCGGTCGTCCTGCCACAGTTCAAGGTGAATGGAAAAAGTGTTACTCGTGAAAGGCACACGATAATAGCCGATCTGGCAAAGGCACGCACCGGAATGCCGGAAAATACCGCAACTGGAAGGGGGGATTCAGGACGCGCTCAGCACCTCGACCACCGCGGTCCACGCCAGTGCCAGATTACTGCGGTTATAGCCCCCGCCGCCCAGCGCCAGCACACGGCCCGGGCAATGCCTGCCGGCCAGTGCGACCAGGCGCTCCGCGGCATGCCGGTGCGCGGCCGGGGAATAGCGCAGGTGAGTAATGGGGTCACCGGCGATGCTGTCCGCCCCGCACTGGAACAGGATGAACTCGGGCTGGTGTCGCTCGAGAAAGGCCTCGGCCGGCTCCCACGCCTGCAGAAAATCGACGTCAGTGGCCTCCGGCGCCATGGGGATATTGAGCTTCAGGCCCCGGGCGGCCCCGCGACCGGTCTCCTCGGCGGCACCGGTTCCCGGATATAGGTAGCGGCCATCCTCGTGCAGGTCCACGAAGACCAGGGCCGGGTCGGCCTCGAAGGCATAGAACACGCCATCACCATGGTGGGCATCGATATCCACATAGGCAATACGCTGCAGACCGTATACATCACGCAAGGTCTCGATGGCCACGCCGCAGTCATTGAATACGCAAAAACCCGCGGCACTGTCACGCCGTGCATGATGCAGGCCGGCGATTGGCACGAAACCATGCCGGCACTCATCCGCCAGCAGGCGGCCGACCGCATCCAGCACACTGCCGACGACTACGCTGGCCGACTCGTAGATCCCCGGATAGGCAGGCGTGTCACCGCAATCCAGGTACCCTGTCCCGCTCAGCGACTGCTCGATGACCCGGTTGACATACTCAGGTGTGTGGAAACGCTCGATGGCCTCACGCGGCGCACTCACCGGCGCACACAGGTGCACCTTCGTGTCGGCACCCGCGGCCTGCGCCTGCTGCCAGAAGGCACCCAGGCGATCCGGTCCGAAGGGATGGCCGTCACCGAAACCGTAACGTGCCAGGTCATCACCGATATATACACAGCAACTTTTGTCCATGCATGCAGTCTAGCGCATACAGCCGTGCAGAAAACATCGGACGGGCGCTTGCCCGTCCATGACAGGCGCCTATAATTGGCGGCTTTATTCACGCACAGACCGAGCAGACTCATGGCGCAATACGTTTACACCATGAACCGCGTGGGCAAGGTAGTGCCCCCCAAGCGCGTTATTCTCGAAGACATCTCGCTGTCCTTCTTCCCCGGCGCCAAGATCGGCGTACTCGGCCTCAACGGTGCCGGCAAGTCCAGCCTGTTACGCATCATGGCGGGCGTGGACACAGAATACGAGGGCGAGGCACGGCCCCAGCCTGGCATCCATGTCGGTTTCCTGCCACAGGAACCGGCACTGGACCCCGACAAGGATGTGCGCGGCAATGTCGAAGAGGGACTGGGCGAGACGCAGTTACTGCTCGACCGCTTCAACGAAATCAGCGCCCGCTTTGCCGAACCCATGGGTGACGAGGAGATGACGGCACTGCTCGAGGAACAGGGCAAACTGCAGGACGCGATCGACGCCGCAGGTGCCTGGGAGCTGGACCGCAAGCTGGAGATCGCCGCCGACGCCCTGCGCCTGCCGCCCTGGGACGGCGATATCGGCAAATTGTCAGGCGGTGAGCGGCGCCGGGTCGCCCTCTGCAAGCTGCTGCTGTCGAACCCGGACATGCTGCTGCTGGACGAGCCCACCAACCACCTCGACGCCGAGAGTATTGCCTGGATGGAACGCTTCCTGGCCGACTACCCGGGCACGGTGGTGGCCGTCACCCATGACCGCTATTTCCTCGATAATGTCGCCGGCTGGATCCTGGAGCTGGACCGCGGGCACGGCATCCCCTGGGAAGGTAACTATTCCTCCTGGCTTGAGCAGAAGGAGCAACGCCTCGAGATCGAGGAGAAACAGGAATCCACCCGCCAGAAGGCCATCAAGTCCGAACTGGAGTGGGTGCGTGCCGGCTCCAGGGGCCGGCACGCCAAGAGCAAGGCGCGCCTGGCCCGCTTCGAGGAACTGGCCTCCCGGGAAAGCCAGAAACGCAACGAGACCAAACAACTGTATATCCCGCCGGGACCGCGCCTTGGCGACCTGGTCATCGAAGCCAACCATCTAAGCAAGCGCTTCGCCGACAAGCTGCTGGTCGAGGACCTCTGCTTCAACCTGCCACGTGGCGGCATCGTCGGCGTGATCGGACCGAACGGTGCCGGGAAGACCACCCTGTTCCGGATGCTGACCGGCGCCGAGCAACCCGATTCAGGCGAACTGCGCATTGGCGATACCGCCGTCATCGCCTGTGTCGACCAGAGCCGCGACAGCCTCGATGGCAGCAAGACCGTGTGGGAGGAGATTTCCGACGGCCAGGACATCATCACCATCGGCAAATATGAGCTCAATTCCCGGACCTATGTGTCGCGCTTCAACTTTACCGGGGCCGACCAGCAGAAGCATGTCGGCACTCTCTCCGGTGGCGAGCGCAACCGCGTGCACCTGGCCAAGCTACTGCGCAGCGGTGGCAATGTGCTGCTGCTCGACGAGCCGACCAACGACCTTGACGTGGAAACCCTGCGAGCACTGGAGGACGCCTTGCTGGACTTTCCCGGTTGCGCCGTGGTGATCTCGCACGACCGCTGGTTCCTTGACCGGATCGCGACCCATATCCTTGCCTTTGAGGGTGATAGCCAGGTCACCTGGTTCGAGGGTAACTATGCCGACTACGAGGCCGACCGCAAACGCAGGCTGGGCGCGGAAGCGGACCAGCCGCACCGCATCAAGTACAAGCGTCTGGAAGGCTGACACCTCACGCAAGCACACCGGAATACCATCCCGCACATGAATAAATATTTCACGAATTATTGCAGCGGGCGTCTGGCTTTTGGAAATTATTCCGTGCACAATTAACGCCCAACCTGACCTGGTCAGAATTGGACAAAAACTGGTGCCCCAGACAGACAGCGACAAGCTGAAAGCGTTTGTGCAGAAGATGCATAATGAAGGGGCCGCCGGCTTCGCAGCAGGTCCCTGGTCTATCGGCGCTGGTGGCGCTGCGACCGCCCAGACAGTCGGCAGTAGCTACAGCAGCCGCCCTTCCCGAATCCATCGCTTCGGTACCTCCGGACGCAGGCGAACCGACCGAATCCTCAGTGGGCTGGCGCTGCTTTCCATTGCCGCCATCATTGTCGGCATTACCGGCATCTATCTGACTGAAGAACCCGGACAGCAGCTCGTGGCCGACCGCGGCACCAGCGCCGTTCAGGCACCGCCTGCCCAACCGGATAACAGGCAACTCCGTGAAATCAAACAAAAACTCCTTATAACCACCAATCGTCTGGACTCACTCGCCGCCGATTTCAGACGACTCAAACAGCGTTCGAACACCGTCATCGCCGCTGATACACAGCGCCTGCGGGCCCTGGAGAACAGACTGGTACACACCGTCACCCGTCTGGACAAACTGTCCGTGGAAATACTTGATCTGAAGAGTACCAGCGACGTCATTCTTGCCACCACGCTGGCCACCCCGCCGGCTGCCATACCTGTTGTGGCCAAGGCCCCGGCTCGCAGCAAACTGCAACCGGTACCAACGCCACAGGGCACACCGGCCACCTTGTTTGTACAGCAGCAACCGCAACGCCCGAAAGAGCCACTACCCGCAGCCGTAGCAGCGGCCAGCCCGGCGCCCGCAGCAGTCGCAGCGGGCAATCCAACGCCGGACCCGGTGCCAGCACCTGCGCCGGTACTGGCAACCCGTAGTGCCGGCGGCTGGGTAATCAACCTTGCCTCCTACACCCGACAGAAGACCGCGGACAGGTATGTCGCCAAACTGCAGCAATCGGGCATTACGGCAGAACGTGTCGAGGCCACGGTAAATGATCGGACCATGCACCGCGTCAGGGTCAGCGGCTTTGACACCCGCGCGGCGGCAAAGGCCCGCGCCGGCGCACTCAAACAGGAACTGGACCTGCCAAGCATCTGGATCGCGAGAAGATAACCGGGGTGCACTCCGCAACAGTCAGCCACTCAAGCGTCGCGGCTGATTCACCGGCATCCCGAGCCCGTAGAGTAACAGGTAGCGGAACCCGCACGGTTTTACCCCACAACCAGCCTGAAATCCTCTCAGGGATGTGCTGACTTGAACTGTGACGGGTTCAGGTGGTGTTTATGCAGCAGTTTGTAGAATTCGGTGCGATTACGCTTGGCGATGCGCGCAGCGCGGGTCACATTACCGTTGGTAATCTGCAGCACCTGGGTCAGGTACTCACGCTCGAACTGGTTGCGTGCATCGGCGAAGGCCGGGATCTCGCTCGACTCGCTGCGCAAGGCACGTTGCACCAGGCTGGCGGGGATCAACGGTGTGGTTGACAGGGCCACCGACTGCTCGACGACATTGTGTAGCTGCCTGACGTTACCGGGCCAGGTGGCAGACAACATGGCCTCCATGGCCTCCGGCGAGAACCCGGTAATGCCCTTTTTATCGGCATCAGGGAAATTATGCAGGAAATGGTTGCTCAGCAGGGGGATATCCTCACGCCGTTCCATCAGCGTCGGTAGCTCAAGGGTGACCACGTTCAAACGGTAGAACAGGTCCTCCCTGAACCTGTTTTCCTGGCGGGCCAGCTCCAGATCCTGATGGGTCGCCGAGATGATGCGCACATCCACCGACACCGACTGGGTCGAACCCACTGGCCGGATGGTGCGTTCCTGGATCGCGCGCAACAGCTTTACCTGGAAGCCCAGCGGCATGTCTCCGATCTCGTCCAGAAACAGGGTACCGCCCTCCGCCGCACGGAACATGCCCTGGTGATCACGGGTGGCGCCGGTGAATGCCCCCTTGACATGGCCGAACAACTCCGACTCGAGCAAGGACTCCGGTATGGCGCTGCAGTTCAGTGCGACAAACGCATTCTCCGCCCTCGTGCTGGCATTATGGATGGCACGTGCCAGCAGCTCCTTGCCGGTACCGCTCTGCCCGTGAATCATCACGCTGGTGTCGCTGTCGGCAACCAGACGCGCCTGGGTCAGCAGGCTTTCCATCAACGGACTGCGCGTCACGATCTCATCACGCCACGCGGTGGACAGGCTGTCCTGTTCCCCGGCATCAGACACCTCGCCGCTGATCTTCAGGGCGCGTGCCACCTGCTCCAGCAGGATCTTGCTGTCAAACGGCTTGGTCAAATAGCTGAATACGCCCCGGCTGGTGGCCTCGACCGCATCCGGGATGGTACCGTGCGCCGTCAGCACCAGTACCGGCAGTGATGGATTGCGGCTGTGTACCCTGTCGAACAGGGCCATACCATCCATCCCGTCCATCTGCAGGTCGGTGATGATGAGGTGGGGATGAAACAGGGGCAGTTGTGCCAGCGCCTGTTCGCCGTTCTCCACGGCCTCGACCTCGTATCCGGCCGCCGTCAGGCGCATGGATAACAGGCGCAGCAAGCCGCGATCATCATCGACCAGCAGCACCCGGTATTTATCCGTCACCATAATTCATTCTCCGGCAGATTTTTCACGTTGCTGGATGCTCTGTTCAATAGTCGTCAGGTCCCGCTGCTGCTGCTCGAGCTCTTCGATACGCCGGCCCTGATCCCTGACCTGTTTCGACAGTACGCTGATTTTCCCGGTGTCCTCTTCGTGTTCGGTGAGAAACTGCTGCAGCAGGGAGACCAGCTCCTGCTCGCCTGTGTCGAGTGGAGCGGTGTTGATTCCATCCAGCAGTTCTCGCGCACGCCCGCGGTCTCGCACCGCCTCGTCACCTGCGGCAAGCAACAGCGCCAATCTCAGGCGATTGCTGATAACAGGATTATCACGATACGCCTGGTCCCAGTCTTCCAGGACATCCTGTAATTCGCTGTTGGTCAGGCCATGGGTATTGTGCAGGTCTCCCAACCAGTCATTGGCGCCCTGCCCGCCTTCGAACACCGGAGGCAGTACGTGGTCAGTATAGGTTTGCATCTGACTGCAGCCACCAAGCAGCAGTACCAGGATACCCAGCAACCCGACTATTTTGTTCATATTCACTTAACCTGCTCCAGTGGCATCACGACCCGCATGCATGCACCGATACCATCGAATTCTACCACGGAGATATCACCACCATGTGCCTGGGCATGCTCCCTGGCAATGGACAATCCCAGGCCGGAGCCCCGGACATGCCCGTGGGCGGCCGGTTCGCCCTGGTAAAAGGCCTCGAAGACACGCTCGCGTTCGGCACTTGGAATACCCGGACCCGAGTCGGCCACCTCAATGACTGCCTGGTTCTCACGAATCGACAGAGAAACCGACAGGCGGCTGCCAACCGGCGAATACTTGATCGCATTGGAGACCAGGTTATCAACCAGGGTACGCAGCTTCTCCCGGTCACCCACCAGGCTGACGGCCTCCAGCGACTTCGACAACTCCAGCTGGCGTGACAAGAACGCGACCTTGTGATCCTCCAGGACCTCTTCGATCACGGCATTCAGCTCCACCCTGGAGAGCAGGGTCCTGGATTGATGTGATCGCAGGATACTGAAATCCAGCAGGTCTTCGATCAGCTTCTGCAGCTGGATACTGTTCTCATGCAGGATGTGGGCAATTTCACGTTGCTGGCTGTTCAGGCTGCCGACGATCTGTTCGTTCATGAGTTCCGCCCCCTCCCGGATGGTGGTCAGCGGGGTCTTGAGCTCATGGGAGATATGCTGCAGGAATTTCGTCTTCTCCTGCTCCAGTTCCAGCAGGCGGTCCTGCAGCCAGTTGAGGCGCTCCCCGAGCTGCTCGAGGTCACGTGGCCCGGTGATGACAGCCGGGGAGTTGAATGTCCCGTCACCCAGCCGACGTATCGCCCGGTCGATCTGGTTAATGGGCCGGGTAATCAGGACAGTAAAGATAACCATGAGCAAAATCGCAACCGGGATCAGGGCGACAGCCTCCATGATCAGTGTGTGCTGCACCTCTCCCGCTCCGCTCTGTATCAGCTCCAGCTCCCGGTTTATCAGGGCCTGGTTGTCGGCCAGGATCTGCTTTGCAGTCTGGGCCAGCTCGGTGTATCTCTGTACCGCCGCGACCGCGTCGGGGTCGTCATGCGGCGGGGAACCGAAAACCAGATGGACCTCCCGTTCCGCAGTGAACAGCTGGTGGAGCAGGTTGCGCTGGTTGCCGGCCAGATCCAGCGCCTTCAGCGAACGTGCCGTGTCGACAAAGCGGGCGCGGTTTTCCTCGTAAACGTCCAGCAGTACGGCATCGCCCAGCACCTGGTACTGACGCGCATTGCGTTCCATGGCCGTGAGCGATTCCAGCAGGACCTGGGTGCCCGTGGTAACCTGCACGCCCTGGAACAGGGCATGCTGGCTCTGGGTCACCAGGCGGTCAACCGCTACCGTGGCAGCCACCAGGGCGATAATCAGCGGCAGGGTGACCAGGACGAAGCCGATCAGGATCAGCCGCAGGATGGACTTGGGACGGAAGAATTTCACGTGAATGCAAGCATCCGGGCCGACCGCAGCTTCAGGACATGACGGCGCAATGGCCGGGAGGCAGTGTTCGTCAAGGACGTACTAGGCGTGTGCAATCGGCTTGTCGGTGAACAGATAGTCCCTCAGCTCCTTGTCAAACGCCGGATCGCGACGCCGGATCCACTCCAGCACCATGGCGGCGTGCTCTTTTTCCTCATCCCGGTTGTGTGCAAGAATCGCCTTCAATTCGGCGTCCTTGCACGCATCCACGCGCTGGTTGTACCAGTCCACCGCCTCCAGTTCCTCCATCAGCGAGGTGATGGCGCGGTGCATGTCCCGCGTGTCATCGGCAAGTTCGTCCACCGGTTCGTGATAGCCCTCATTCGCCATATTGCTCTCCTGCTGGTTGCCGGGCGCTGCCCGCTAATATGAACAGGCACTCTAACCCAGCCGTCCGCATTAATAAAAACAAGCACCCGATATCAGGTTATTTACAGTTTAAATAATATTTAAATACAAATAATTACATATATTTTCAAGAATTAATATCACCTTGACGGCCATGCCTCTCAGGGCTATATAAAACGCAGATGCGACCCATTGCCGCACGCACAGACAGCGGCAGATGCCACACCGGGGAGAGTCGACATGGCCAACGGGAATCAAGAGCCACGGTTACAACTCAGCCAGTTCGACGCCGATGGTTTTATCATTGATCCTGACCTGTGGAGCGAGGACATGGCCCAGCTCATTGCCAGGACAGACGGCATAGGCGAACTGACGACTGAACACTGGCGCGTCATCCAATACCTGCGCGAACATTTCTTCAGGAACCACACCATCCCGGTAATGCGCCACGTCTGCCGGGTCACACACCAGGACAAACACTGTGTGACTAACCTGTTCGGCAAAGATATCAAGGAAGCCTGGCGGGTGGCCGGTCTGCCCAACCCCGGCGAAGAGGCAAAGGCCTACATGTAGTGCATACACCGCGATGCTGTCAGCACACGCGGCCGCGCGCAAGAATGTTCAGTTCACCCACGCGCGCGCATTGCGAAACAGGCGCATCCAGGGCGCGTCCTCGCCCCAGTCATCCGGGTACCAGGAGTTCTGCACGGCGCGGAACACACGTTCCGGGTGCGGCATCATGATCGTCACCCGGCCATCCGTCGTGGACAGGGCCGTGATGCCCAGTGGCGAACCGTTGGGATTGGCAGGGTAACGTTCCGCCACCAGCCCATGGCCGTCAACGTAGCGGGCTGCCACCACCCCGGTATCGAGCGCCCGTTGCGCCCCCGCCGTATCATCGAATTCAGTACGTCCTTCCCCGTGCGCGACAGCAATCGGGACCACCGACCCCGCCATGCCGGCAAACAACAGCGACGGTGAATCGAGAATTTCCAGCTGTGAAAAACGCGCTTCGAACTGCTCTGAACGGTTGCGCACAAAGCGTGGCCACGCCCCCGACCCGGGGATCAGCGCCTTTAGGCCCGACAGCATCTGGCAGCCATTGCACACACCCAGTGCAAAGCTGTCCGTGCGCTCGAAGAAGGCGGCAAACATGTCATTCAGGCGCGGATTGAACAGAACTGACTTGGCCCAACCCTGACCGGCACCCAACACATCACCGTAGGAAAACCCGCCGCAGGCCACCAGGCCGATGAATTCTTCCAGGGTGAAGCGTCCGGTCATCAGGTCACTCATGTGAACATCGATCGTCCTGAAGCCGGCCCGGTGAAAGGCGGCTGCCATCTCGGTCTGGCCATTGATGCCCTGCTCTCTGAGGATGGCGATCTGTGGCCGGACACCACGCGCGATATAAGGTGCAGCGACATCTTCATCGATGTCGAAGGTGGTGTGGCACTGAATGCCCAGGTCCTTCGTGTCCAGCAGGCCATCGAACTCCTCCTGTGCGCACTCGGAATTATCACGCAGGGCCTGCATCCGGTAGCTGGTTTCCGACCAGGCGCGTTGCAGATTGACACGCGTATCGCTGAACACCGACAGCGTGTCGTGGGTGAATATGAGCTGGTCGGAATCATTCAGGGCACCGATCACATGACTGTAGTGGCCCAACCCGGCATCATGCAGTGCCTCGATAACACTATCCGTGTCCGTGTGGCGCACCTGGATGACGGCGCCCAGCTCTTCGGTAAACAGGGCAGCGACCGGGTCATCGCCAAGATCATCCAGCTGCGCCGACACCCCGCAAGAACCGGCGAAGGCCATCTCACACAGGCAGGCAAACAGGCCACCGTCGGACCGGTCATGGTAGGCAAGCAGCAGGCCGGCGGCGTTCAAGTCCTGGATGACGGCAAAGAAGGCCTTCAGGGCCTGCGGGTCATCGAGATCGGGCGCGTGGTGTCCGACCTGCTTGTACACCTGTGCCAGCGCCGAGCACGCCAGCCGGTTCGCACCCTTGCCCAGATCCACCAGGACCAGGTCGGTGTCCCCCTGGTCGGCGCGTAGTTGTGGTGTCAGCGTGCGGCGCACATCCAGCACCGGTGCAAATGCGGAGATGATCAGCGACAGGGGTGAGGTCACCGAGCGCTCTTCACCGGCCTCGTTCCAGACGCTCTTCATCGACAGCGAATCCTTGCCCACCGGGATGGCAATACCCAGCGCCGGGCACAGTTCCTGGCCGACCGCCTTGACGGTCTCATACAGCAAGGCATCCTCGCCGGGATGACCCGCCGCCGCCATCCAGTTCGCGGACAGACACACCTTGCCGAGGTCCTCGATGCGGCTGGCGGCGATATTGGTGATCGCCTCCCCCACCGCCATGCGGCCCGAGGCGGGGCCGTGCACCAGCGCCACCGGAGTGCGCTCGCCCATGGCGATGGCCTCACCGGTATAGCCCTCGAAGTCCGACACGGTCACCGCCACGTCGGCCACCGGCACCTGCCAGGGCCCGACCATCTGGTCCCGGGCCACCATGCCGGTCACAGACCGGTCACCGATGGTGATCAGAAAGTTCTTGCTGGCCACGGACGGCAGGCACAGTACCCGGTAGACGGCATCCGCCACGTCCAGTCCCGCGGTACTGAATTCCGCTTTATCGAAGGTGTGATGCCTGACATCACGCAGCATCTTCGGCGGCTTGCCCAGCAATAGCCCCATGGGCAGGTCAATGGGCGTGTTGTCGAAATGGCCGTCGCCAAGGACCAGCTGGCTTTCCTCGGTTGCCTCCCCCAGAACGGCATACGGGCAGCGTTCACGCTCGCACAGGGCCTGGAACTGCGCCATGCACTCGGCGTCGATCGCCAGCACATAGCGTTCCTGCGATTCGTTGCACCACACCTGCAGGGGTGACATGCCCGGATCGTCGTTGGGGATGGCGCGCAGTTCAAAGCGACCGCCACGGCCGCTGTCATTGACCAGCTCCGGCACCGCATTGGACAGGCCACCGGCACCCACGTCGTGTACCGACAGGATCGGGTTGTCAGCACCCAGCATCCAGCACGCGTCGATGACCTCCTGCGCACGCCGCTCCATTTCCGGGTTGCCACGCTGCACCGAGGCGAAGTCCAGGTCTTCTGCACTGGTGCCACTCGCCATGGACGAGGCCGCTCCGCCGCCCAGCCCGATCAGCATCGCCGGACCACCCAGTACCACGATCGGCGTCCCCGCCGGGATGCTGCCCTTGGTGACGTGTTCCTCACGGATCATGCCGCAACCACCAGCCAGCATTATGGGCTTGTGATAACCACGTAGTTCGCTGCCCTGCGGCCCCGGCACACGCTCTTCGAAGCTACGGAAATAACCGCACAGGTTCGGCCGGCCGAATTCGTTGTTGAACGCGGCCGCCCCCAGCGGGCCCTCGATCATGATGTCCAGTGCAGACACAATCCGTGGCGGCCGCCCGTGGTCGGTCTCCCAGGGCTGTTCAGCGCCCGGGATGCGCAGGTTCGAAACCGAGAATCCGCACAGCCCGGCCTTTGGCCTGGCGCCGCGCCCGGTGGCCCCCTCGTCACGGATCTCGCCGCCGGAGCCGGTGGCCGCACCCGGAAACGGGGAGATCGCGGTCGGGTGATTGTGTGTTTCAACCTTTATCACCAGGTGCCCGGCCTCGGGATGCGGCAGGTATTCGCGGGACTCCGGGTCGGGGAAGAAACGCTGCACCGTGAAACCCTCCGTCACGGCGGCATTGTCACTATAGGCGGACAGGATGCCGTCCGGGCTGGCCTGGTAGGATTCCCGGATCATATTGAACAGGCTTTTATCCTGTGGCTTCCCGTCGATGACCCAGCTGGCATTGAATATCTTGTGGCGGCAGTGCTCGGAATTGGCCTGGGCAAACATCATCAACTCGATGTCGACCGGATTGCGCTCCAGCGTGGTGAAGTTCTCCGCCAGGTAATCGATTTCGTCGTCGGAAAGCGCCAGCCCCAGACCGGTGTTGGCCACCTCCAGCGCGGCACGGCCGCCACCCAGCAAATCGATCGTCTCGAACGGGGTCGGTTCGGCGTGTCGAAACAGGGCATCGGTGTCATTGATTTCGAACAGCATCACCTCGGTCATGCGGTCATGCAGTAATGGCATGACCGCATTGTATTCTGCGTCGGTCAGCGCGGCAGCGTCGTGCAATTCCAGGGTATAGACGATACCGCGTTCCACGCGGCGCACATTGACCAGTCCGCAGTTGTGCACGATATCGGTGGCCTTGCTGGACCAGGGGGAGATCGTCCCGGGCCGCGGAACCACCACCAGGGACACACCGGAGACTTCCCCGGACTGCCGTGTGGGCCCATAGCTCAACAGCTGCTCGAGGATGTCCCGCTGCCCGGTATCCAGCCGCTCTTCGAGTTCGACGATATGCAGGTAATCGGCGCTGATCCGGACCACGCCCGGTACGTGCTCGCGCAACAGCCCGAGCAGCTTGTGTTTGCGAAACCCTGAGAGTGCCGGGCCGCCACGCAGATGTAGCATCAGGTATCCGTAATCGCCGGGATTGGAAAGCCGGCAATCATACTGGAACAACCGGGCACACAAAAGTCAGGCAAGTGTGCGCCAGCACAGTCCCGTCTCCTGCCCGGCAATCGCGATCCAGTCCGGCTCGCAGTCCAGGGCGGTGGCCAGTGCATCGCGCGCGAGGTCCGGGTGGTTGTTCTTGTCGCTGAGGTGGGCCGCCACAATGTGCTGCAGACGCGTGATATCGATCCGCCCCAGTAGTTCTGCGGCCTGGGCGTTGCTGAGGTGCCCCAGCGGGCCACCGACCCGCGCCTTGAGGCTGCTGGAATACGGGCCCTGCGCCAGCATCAGCGGATCGTGGTTACATTCCAGCACCAGGGCATCGCAGCGGTCCAGGGACTCGCAGATATGCGCCGTGATCCTGCCGGTGTCCGTCAACACACCGAGACGCAGGCAGCCATCGGAAAATACGAACTGGGAGGGCTCGCGGGCGTCGTGGGGAACGGTGTAGGGGCGGATTTCGAGATCGCCGAACTCCATGCCCGTGTGCGCATCGAACTGGTGCAGCTCGGGCAGCGCCTCATCCTGCAGCATCATGCCGGTGCCATTGGTCGACCAGACTGGAATCCTGTACTTGCGTGCGAGCACGGGCACACCACGGATATGATCGCCATGTTCGTGGGTCACCAGGATTGCGGACAGTTCATCCGGACTGCGGCCGAGCCGGCTCATGCGGCGCTCTGTCTCCCGGCAGGAAAATCCGCAATCGACCATTACCAGGGTTGACGAAGATTCTACCAGGGTGGCATTGCCCCGGCTGCCACTGCCTAAGGAGGCGAATCGCATGTAGGTGGCGGCAGCGGCTAGCGCAACTGTTCCTCCAGCAATGTCAGAATACGCTTGGCGGTCGTGGAATTATCCCGCTTACCGGTGTCATCATTGACGATCACGTGGGTCTCCGCTCCCTTGGCAAGAAGGGCAATCTGGTAAAGCGTCGCCTCCGGTTCGTCGTCGGAAGACCAGAAGGCAAACCGCGAGAGCAGCCCCTTCTTGTCCTGGTCGCCCAGTGGATCGTTATAGCGTACATAGTAGATACCCTCTGAGCGGTTGCGGTCTTCCACGGCAAAACTGACCCGGTCCAGTGCCACACCGGTACGCCGCCAGGCACGTGAAAAATCATCGCCCAGGACGAGCAAGGTGCCGCTGGCATCGCTTACCAGCTGCGCACGGGTCTCACGTGTTGTCTTCTGCGCCAGCAGTTTTTGCGCCTTCTGCTCCTCGACGCCCAGGTAGACCATCATGCGTTTGAGCATCTCGGCCTCGAGCTCCGGGTCGGAGGGACGTGGATTCCAGGCAGTGTTGCTGTCAGTCGCACTCCCGGTCACCACTTCCTGCACACCCCGGTGGGTCAGATAGAGATCCGTGGTCCCGGCTTCCGTCCCCTTCTCGAGACGCACCCGATACTGGTCACGGGTCGCCGACGAATAGGCGAAATCGATCGCCTTGCCTAGGAAATCGCGAATCACCCCCTGGGGGATATCAGCCCGGTTCTCCGTCCAGCCGGTTTCCAGGATGCCGACCCGCGGATCCTCCTTGTTGATCAGAAAACCCTCCTGCATCCAGAACCCGCGGACCTTGGGCCATATCTGCGCGGGGTCGCCGGGAATCACCAACCATTGCTGGTCCCCGTCACGGACCACGCGCATATTCGCCTGGTCCGGCAATACCGTCTCGGCACCCGCCGCCGGACCGGTATCGCTGTAATCGGAGTATTGCGCACTCGCACTATCGAGCATGTCCGGTGCATCTTTGATGGTTGAAGAACTCAGGTCCGGCGGGACCTCAAGGGGCTCCGTGCTCCTGCTCTTCTTGTAGTCCACCTTCCTGCCGGGGGCTACCTTATCCACGCTGCTGCATGCGCTCAGCAACAGTATGCCGGTCAGCACAGTGCCAACAGTTTTCAAAAATAGGCTGGTTTGCATCATCAGTTCTCTGTCATGTAAGGACACCGGCCTGCCTGAGTGCCTGCCGTACAGTGTCATGAAATTGTTCAGCCAGTGGCGTCATCGGCAATCGGATACCGGCCGGGATGATTCCCATCTCGTGCAGCGCCCACTTGACCGGAATCGGACTCGATTCAACAAACAGCGTCTGGTGCAGGATCTCCAGACGCTGGTTGATGGCCACCGCTCGCTCGCGGTCACCCGCCAGCGCGGCGGCACACAGGTCGTGCATTGCTGCCGGTGCAACATTGGCAGTCACAGAGACATTGCCCTTGCCCCCCAGCAGAATCAGTTCCATAGCGGTCGCATCATCGCCACTGTAGAGGTCAAGGCGCTCACCGCAGCGCTCCAGGATCTCGTGTGCCCGCTTCAGGTCACCGGTCGCCTCCTTGATGCCGACTATATTGGATATCCTGGCCAGGCGCTCAACCGTCTCGGGCAGCATGTCACAGGCGGTGCGCCCGGGTACATTGTACAGAATCTGGGGCACCGGGACGGCTTCCGCCACCGTGCGGTAATGCCGGTACAACCCTTCCTGGGTGGGCTTGTTGTAATACGGCGTCACCAGCAGGCAGGCATCGACACCGGCATCCATCGCGCAGCGCGTCAAGTCAATGGCCTCGCGGGTGGAATTGGCGCCGGTTCCAGCGATTATCGGGACACGCCCCGCGGCCATTTCCACGGTGCGGCGGATAAGGTGGCAATGTTCCTTCTCGTCCAGGGTCGCGGACTCCCCCGTGGTACCCGCTACCACAATGGCGTCGCTATGGTTTTCGACATGAAAGTCGACCAGGCGCTGCAGGCTGCCTTCATCGATGGCGCCACCCGGGTGCATCGGGGTCACCAGCGCCACCATACTGCCGTGAAACATGTAAATCGCTCCGTACCCTGTCCGAGACCGACATGGTACTGGCGCCATCCCTGACTGACAAGACGAATGCCCCACGCCAGCAACCGCAGACCCGGCCAGGAGCACCTTGAAGTGTAATAATGCTAGACTGTGAAACAAACCAGACATTCAGCCCCGACGAGGGCTGCTAGCCGGACACGATGAGCAAACAATCCAAGACAAACACGAGCCAGCTGGTCCTGTCCGCCCTGGGCAAAGACAAGCCCGGAATTATCGACGAGCTGTCACGCTGCGTGCTGGATTGTGGCTGCAACATTATCGACAGTCGCATGACCGTGCTCGGGGGTGACTTTGCCATCCTCCTGCTGGTCGCCGGAAACTGGAACAACATCGCCAGGCTGGAAAACCAGATCCGCCCCCTGGAAGAACGTCTTGAGTTGACGGTCGCTGCACGGCGCACGGCACCCAGGGAGATCAGCAAGGACCTCCTGCCCTACGGGGTCGATGTGGTCGCGCTCGACCAGCCGGGTATCGTGCATAACCTGGCGCGCTTTTTTTCACAGCGCAAGATCAATATCCAGGAAATGATCACCTCGACGTATGCCGCTGCGCACACCGGCACCCCGATGTTTTCCGTTCACCTGTGCGTCGATATTCCGGCCAATATGCAGATTTCCGTGCTACGTGACGAGTTCATGGACTTTTGTGACCAGCTGAATCTCGATGCCGTCATAGAGCCCGTCAAGGGCTGAGCGGACCCTGAGGACGATACCAGGATCATGAGCAAGATCAGCACAGGCAAGAAAGTACCCGATTTCAGTCTGCCCGCGACGGGCGACCAGACCCTGTCGTTAGCGGACTTCAAGGGAAAGAACGTGGTCGTGTATTTCTACCCAAAGGACAACACCTCGGGCTGCACCCTGGAAGGCCAGGACTTCCGCGACCAGATCAACAAGTTCCGGCGCCGCAATACAGCGGTACTGGGCATCTCTCGCGACAGCATCAAGTCACACGAAAACTTCAAGACCAAGCAGGGCTTTCCATTTGAACTGCTCTCCGACGCCGACGAAAAGGCCTGCAAGTTATTTGATGTCATCAAGGAGAAGAACATGTATGGCCGCAAGGTCATGGGCATCGAACGCAGCACCTTTCTGATTGACGGCAAGGGCGTCCTGCGCAGGGAATGGCGCAAGGTCAAGGTCAAGGGCCACGTCGACGAGGTGCTGGAGGCCATCAAGGAACTGTAACCCGGACCGGGTGGCGCTGTTCCGCGCCTGTTGTCCGGATGGAACCAGTGGCTCAGCCAGCCGGTTCCTGGACTGAATCTTCCGCGGGCGGCGCAGGCTCCTTGTGCTTGCGCGGCCAGGCGTTAAGCACCGCCTGCACCAGGGTGGCCAGCGGTATCGCGAAAAACACCCCCCAGAACCCCCATACCCCGCCGAACACCAGCACGGCAATGATGATGGCCACCGGGTGCAGGTCGACGACCTCGGAGAACAGCAGCGGAACCAGCAGGTTCCCGTCAATCGCCTGGATCACCCCGTAGGCGACCACTACCCAGGCCAGGTCCGCACCCCAGCCCCACTGGAAATAGGCAATGATGGCGATCGGCACCGTCACGACCGCGGCACCGATGTAGGGGATGATCACCGACAAGCCCACCATGGTGGCCAGCAACAGGGCATACTGCAGCCCCATGAAGATAAAGGTTGCGAAGGACACAGCGCCGACGATCACGATCTCCCAGACCTTGCCGCGCACGTAATTGGCAACCTGCAGGTTGACGTCATGCCAGACCTGGTCGGCCAGGCGGCGCTCGGTGGGCAGGCGCTTGCTGAACCAGGCCAGGATACGGTGCTTGTCCTTGAGAAAGAAGAACGCCAGCACCGGCACCAGGATGATGTACACAATCAGGGTAATCAGTGTAATGACCGAGGCCACCGACATGGACAGCAGGCGCTGGCCCATGGCCGTGATTTCGGAACGGATCGCCTGGATCAGTTCATTGACCTGCTGCTCGGTGAACAGGTTCGGGTATTTCTCCGGCAGGTGCAGCAAAGCCTCCTGCCCGTGCCCCATCATAACCGGCAACTGCTGTACCAGCTGTGTCAGCTGGGACGACAGCCGCGGCACCATCCAGAACATAGCAAACACCAGGAAGGAGATGAACATGATAAACACCAGCACTACGGCTGAGATACGCGGTGCGCCGAGGTTGGTGCATTTTTCGACCACCCCGTCCAGCAGGTAGGCTATCACCACGCCCACCAGCACCGGCACCAGCATATTGCCCAGGGTGATGATCACCACCAGACCGGCAATCAATATCGCCGCAAGGATGACGACCTGCGGGTCGGAAAAATGCCGTTGGTACCATTCACGCAGGATATTCATGACTCAGGAGTCCCGGCCCTCTTTTTGTTGCTGGTAGTGTTCCCGGAAGATCTCTTCCAGGATATCGATTACCTCCCCCGCCGCGGTGCCCTGCATGATATGGGTCGCAACGAGGTCCGATGTGGCGCCGAGCATCTCGCTTTTATCCAGCATTGGATAGGTCTTTGACAGCCGTTTCAGCCCGGCTACCACGGATTCCTGTGCCGGCCGTTCAATCGCGAGGGGATCGGGGATCGCCACCGGCGCGCTCTTTCCGCCGCCTGCACGTGGCGCGGGATCCGTGACGCGCTGCCCGAGAAACTCCGCGAACGCCAGCAGGGTTTCCCGGTCACCGGGTTCGAGCCGTCGGTAGATTTCCATCAATTGTTGGTCGGTCGACGTCACTGCAGCGAGCCAGATGTGGCTTCAGGCCACGGTGTAACCGGCTGATTCAAGAGTCATCCTGATGCGACAGGCAATAGGCACGGGCAAAGTCGAGCAGTTCATCCATGGCACGCTGGCGGAATTTCTGCTTCTGGTGCACGAACGAGAATGGCCGTTCGAGTGGCGGGTCCAGCTCCAGCGCGACCAGAGTGCCAAGCTGCAATTCCTTGTGAATGGTCACCTCGGATACGATGGAGACGCCCATGCCCGCCTCCACCGCCCCCTTGATGGCTTCGGGGCTGCCCAGCTCCATGGAGACATGCACGTCGGTCGCATTCATACCCAGGTCGGCGAGGTATTCCAGAATGACTTCGCGGGTGCCCGAGCCCTCTTCGCGATCGATATACGCCGCCTCCAGCAACTCGGGCATCATGACCTTCTGTTTTTTCGCCAACGAGTGCGTCGGTGAAACAATCGCGACCAGGCGATCCTTGCGACACTCCTCCACCACCAGGTTCTTGTTCATGACCGGGGCTTCGACCACGCCCAGGTCGATGTCGTTGTTCTCGACCATGTGCACGATGCCATCGGAATTGGACACCTTGAGGTGGACATTGATATCCGGATATTTCTTCTTGAAGTCCCCCAGCAGCGCAGGGAGCATGTACTCGGCGATGGTGGTGCTCGCGCCGATAATCAGGACACCGCTGATCTCCCCGGTCATGTCACGGACGGCATTCTCCATCTCGGCATAGAGTTTGAAGATACGGTCGGCAAACTCGTAGACCCGCTTGCCCGCCTCGGTCAGGCTGATCCGGTTATGGGTGCGATCAAACAGGCGGGTATTGAAATATTCCTCGAGCTGGCGGACCTGGAAGGTCACCGCAGGCTGGGTCATATGCAGGCTCTCCGCCGCCTTGGTGAAGCTCAGCAGGCGGGCGACGGTGTGAAAAACCTGTAATCTGCGGTCAGCCATGATCTTTATCCGTGTAAAGAACCCGTTACTCGCCAGGGTGTCTCTTATAAGGCATTGAGACTATAAAATATTATCAGGAGTTTCTCCATTTAAATCGACCGAATTCAGGTGATCGACGCCACCGCATCGGGGCAAACAGAATCACCCGGCCGGGTGATATGACCAGGGGTCCAGGCTAGGATCGAGCGAGGAACGTCACAGGGGCGCGCCCGTGATCAGCAGGGCCGACGGAGTAAAAAGGCGGTATATCGAAGAGGGAGATTGGTAGGGGGGGCCGATATACCGCCTTATCAAAACACTGCGGCAATCAGATTAACGCATCGGCCAGCGCGTGGGAATGCGGCATAATGTCGCAGCTGTCCCAGCTCAGAGGGGATACTGCCAGCCGAGCGTCAGTGTCCAGTCGGTTTCCAGTTGTGGCCCGTTCAGATCCTGGTGCAGGGAACTGCCCCACTCGGCCGCCAGCCGATGCCCCTTGAAGGCACCGTCAGCCGGAGAAAAACCCAGCCCCAGAAGCAGCTCAAGCCGCTCACCGCCACGCAAATCCGGGTCTGCAGACGGCACCATCGTGACCATCATCGGCGCCAGCTTGCTGTCCCGACCCTCGATGTCATCCCACCACTGCGCATCGAGACGCAGCGAGACACCCCAGCCCAAGGTCCCCTGGTGCGACACCCAGGCCGTCAGACGGTAACGGTCGCCCAGGGTATAGTCATTGTCATTCTCGCCCAGCCGGATCGTGGCCAGCGCCTGCGCGCCCAAGGACAGGCGTGCGACTTCGCCAAGCCAAGTGATACCAGGGAGGATGTCATAGGTACCGGAGCCGGTCTGCATCGGGTACGGCAGGTGCTGATCCGTCCCCATCGGCGTGTCGTCCCGCTCATCGATGGAACCGGTCGGCAGCCCCAGTCCGGCGTTCAGGTGCAGTTGATGCCTGCCCCACTGGCCGAGACGATAGAGCGCACTGACCGTGACGTCGCCGACTCCTTCCGCCGCTGTTGAGAAGCGGCTGCCCATCCCGGTGACATGCTCCATCTCCAAATCGAGCCAGGGCAGCATCAACATCAGGGACAGGTCGTCACTGACGCCGTACATGGCACCGAACATGTGCATATCCATGTCCATTCTTTCGGGCACCACGCTGTAGCCCTGTCTGAGAATCTCACCCGCACTCAGCCGCTCCGTACCCGCCCGGTTGCCTTCCATTTCCATGCGCATCCAGCGGTAGGAAAACATCCAGTTACCTTCATGATGGATATGCGCGCCCATCACCCCGACGGGTTCATGACCGAAATGAAGGTTATGCACCATCTCGTGTTGCAGGTGCAGGTCTGCTGCCAATGGATTGCTGGTTACAACCGTCAGGACAAGGGAACAGGCGGCAGCGACACGATTAATGATCATAAGGGTTTCGTGTTAGTACCACGTTGAATGGTGTATGGTTTTAGCTATCGCGTACACGAAACCCGGCACGGTCAGTGGATTGATGCCGATAGCTTCAAATTAATAGCAGCCCGGACAACCTGCCACCGCCTGGAAGTGTCCTGTCAATACCGGCTCCATGGCTTGCAGCACCAATCCATGGTGTAACAGGACAGTAAGCAGGATACCTGCAAACAGGGCCGGACACCATGTGACATAGTGTCGCACCGGTTGCCGCGGCGAGCGGCTCGCTGCATCATTCACTCATGCACACCATCACTGCACAAACATCCGACGACGTTGCCCGCCGCAACCTGCAGCGGCTGTTTCTGCTGCGCAATATCACCATCCTGGCGATCATCGCGGGAACCGTACTGGCGACGGGTGTCTACACCCTGGCCCTGCCACAGCGCCAGCTGGTGGTGGTTATCTGCCTGCTGATCGGCCTGAATGTGCTGACATTGCTGCGCTTCCGGACAGCGCAGGCGGTCACGGACACAGAGTTGTTTATCCAGATGCTGCTGGATGTGGCCGGCATCACGGCGGTGTTCTATTACACAGGTGGCGCCACCAATCCCTTCGTGTGGTTTTTCCTGTTGCCGCTGATCATCGCCGCGACCATCCTGCCACGGATCTACACCTGGATCATGGCGGCCCTGACAGTGGCCTGTTACTCCGCACTGCTGTTTTACAACGTCCCTCTGCCGCATGGCGGCATGCATCACGACGGCGGTTTCGAGATGCATGTGTTCGGCATGTGGCTGGGTTTTGTCATGAGCGCCGGCTTTGTCGCTGTGTTGATTGTCGGCATGGCGCACAGCCTGCGCGAGCGTGACCGCAGGCTGGGCGAGGCACGTGAGCAGGCCCTGCAGAATGAACAACTGGTCGCCCTGGGCACGCTGGCAGCCGGCGCGGCACACGAGCTGGGCACACCCCTGGGCACCATGGCCATCCTGACCGCGGAACTCGAACAGGAACATGCCGGCCCGTCAGACAGGGACCTGCAGAAAAAACTCGGGATCATCCGGCAGCAGATCGACCGCTGCAAGGAAGCCTTGTCCGTCATTTCAGCATCCGCCGGCGCCAACCGGGCCGAGTCCGGGCACCTCATGCCGGTAGGCGACTACCTGCAACAGGTCATATCGGAGTGGCAGGCCCAGCGCCCGGGAGCCAGACTCGGTTTTGAGTCTGACAAAATCAACCCCGACTGCGACCTGATTGCCGAACGCACTCTCACCCAGGCATTGATCTGCATACTTAACAATGCGGCAGATGTCTCTCCCGAGAACATACAGCTCGAAGCCACATGCTCATCCTCCACTCTGGTACTCGATGTTTACGACCATGGCCCGGGCCTGGAACAGGACGTGCACGATCAACTGGGCAAGTCACCCGTGACCACAAAAAACGAAGGCATGGGTGTCGGACTCTACCTGGCGTATGCGACCATCGAACGCCTGGGCGGCACGCTTTCATTCAGAAACCGGGATAGTGGTGGCACCCTGACCCGGATCGCCCTCCCCCTGTTGAAAACACCGGCTGAAACAGCATGACGATGGAAAACATTTCTGCAGCGGCAGAAAATCCGTCCCTGCTGCTGGTTGATGACGACGAGGTCTATTGCGCGGTGCTTGGCGATGCTCTAACCAAACGTAATTATATTGTCCATACTGCCTATGATCTGGACTCCGCCCTGCAGATTGCCCAGACACAGGAACCGGAATATGCCGTGGTGGATCTGCGCATCGGTCCCGAGTCCGGCCTGGAACTGGTGAAGCAGCTGGTCGCTCTCGACGAAAATACGCGCATCATCATGCTGACAGGCTATGCCAGCGTTGCCACGGCCGTTGAGGCCATCAAGCTGGGCGCCATTCATTACCTGACCAAGCCCGCGAACGCCGACGAGGTCGTGGCTGCGCTGCATCGCGAGGCCGGTGACGCCTCAATCGCACCGTCAGAACAACCGCTGTCGGTCAAGCGCCTGGAATGGGAACATCTGCAAAAGGTACTGATGGAACACAACGGGAATATCTCCGCCGCAGCCCGCGCCCTTAAGATGCACCGCCGCACCCTGCAGCGCAAGCTCGCCAAGCGACCGGTGAAGGAATGATAAAGAACGTGAGATGTGAAACGTGATATGTAAATTTCAGTTTGTAGGGTGCGCCGTGCGCACCAAAGACTGGCCACGGAATCCACGGAAGGACACGGAAAGAAAATTGCGTGAGACGTGAAGGGTGAAATGTGAAATGTAGGAGCGCTTCACAAGCACGATTGACGACTGGGTATTAGCCACGGAAGCACACGGAAATAACAAAACATGAAGCATGAGTCGTGAAAGGCAGATTATCTCTCCACCCTTCTTACTCTTCACTTCTTACTTCTTACCATGCATCTCCCGATTGTCATTAAAAGGGCCGCGTTTCCGCGGCCTTTCTGTCTAACACTTGTAAAATGAATCAGAACTTGTAGGTGTAGCCCACGTCAACCGAGTTCTGGTCCATCTCGATGGCTCCCGGGATACCAAATGCCGCCTGAGATGTTTTAACTTCCTCGCTGAAGGCGCGCATGTAGGCGAAGCTCCATTCGCTCTGCTTGTCTGGACGGTAGGTAAAACCGACCGTGGCATGCTTCTCGATGACGGCCGGTGCCAGGAAGTTGAACAACACCTGGCTGTCCGGGATCGGTTGATCGTTCCAGGCAAAGCCGGCACGGAATATCCACTGCCCACTATGCGCATACTCTGCGGCCAGCCGGTAGATGTTGATGTCTTCCCAGCCGAAGCCCATCCCATCATCCCTGCCAAGCCACTCACTATCAGGCCCGCCTCCCGGGACTGAGACATCAAAACTCGGTGGAGTCGGTTGACCTGCCAAGGCGTTAAAGATAGGGCCGGCATTGGAAATCGAATTTACCCCTTCATAGAGAATACGCTGGTAATCTAATGAAATCTTCAGCCTGGGCGTGGCCTGGAAAGTCGCACCCAGGGTGAAATTGGCCGGGATATCGAAGTCACCCTGCTCGGCAAACAGCTCGGCATAGTCATCGAATTCGCTCATGTAGAGCTTGCTAGAAACCGAGGCTCCCAGAGTCACGTTCGGATGTACCTCGCCCAGCCAGCCAACCCGCACGCCGGCGCCGAAGGACCAGTCGCTGTTGTTACCGGTCAAATCTGATGACGGTACCGCCGCAAAGCCTTGCGGGCACGTTGTCGCATTGGCCGGGTTGGTCGCGACCGAGTTGGTAAAACACTGAAAATTACCCAGGCCTCGTGCACTGAAGCGCTGTACACCAATCAACAGCGAGGCACCCAGCGAATTCTTGTCGTTTACCTTCAGTGCAAGAGTTGGAGCGAAGATAGCCTGGGCTAGGTCCACACCCAGGGTGCCTGTATCCGGAAGCCCTGTTGTTGCTCCTTCCGGTACTAACTGGGCACAACTCGAAATACCAGGCGGCAGGCTGAGTGGATCGCATACACCTGATATGCCCTGGGCAGCAGCTCCAAGAACAGCAAATGCTTCATCATAAAGGTTACGGTCATAGGTTGAGTTCATGCCCCCGTTGCCGTAGTTGTTGAAGCCGAACCACAGGTTGTCCCTGAGCTTAATATTGAAGCCAAAGTTGGGGATCAGAAACAGGTCGCGGCGACTCTCGTCATGCACATCAAAGGTACCACCAACTGCCGTAGTGTTGAGCACCGCCTCGCGGTTCGGATTGAAAAACCGCAAACCAACATCGACGCGCTCGCCCACCTTGGTCATGCCCGCCGGGTTGGCAGCAATGGTGGCCGAGTCCTGCGGGTTGGAGACCACCGCGCCAGCCAGGCCCATGGCCTTGGCACCGTAGCCGAGACCGAAGTAACCCGTGGTTGCTGACGCCATGCCTGCAACACTCAAGCCGGCAACCGCGGAGACTGCTTTAAGCCATCCCGGAATTTTTGTCATGCAACTGCTCCTCGTGATCGATGAAAATTGAAGGTGGTGGCGCTGGCTGTAATTTTGTATGTTGTTTTATTGCTACAGTGGAGGCGCTAGATCGAGGGCTACTCTGGCAAAGGGTTGACAATATGTCAATAACGATTGTTGTCTTAATGATTCGGGTATTGTAGTGTGCACGGCACAATAAGGGGGCTAATGCTTCTGCCGTACCCATCA
The DNA here is from genome assembly GCA_947258545.1 of uncultured Ectothiorhodospiraceae bacterium. Classification (GTDB taxonomy): domain Bacteria; phylum Pseudomonadota; class Gammaproteobacteria; order UBA9214; family UBA9214; genus CAMYJZ01. The sequence continues at coordinate 40,768 of CAMYJI010000001.1, read as the reverse complement.
ACACCAATTACCGATAACCTGAGGAGACGATGATGGCCAATCACCATCCATTTGTTCACATGACCTGGGTCAGTGGCGTTGCTGGACTGCTATCACTAGTGTCAACTGGCGTGAATGCCAGCGGTTTTGCACTCATCGAGCAGAGCGTCAGCAGCATGGGTACCGCCTATGCACAAGGCTCTTCCGGCATCGATGATGCCAGTACCATCTACTTCAACCCGGCCGGTATGACGCGTCTCCCCGGCAGAAATGTCACCGGCGGTGCGCACATCGTCGACTCCAACGTCGACTTCAAGGGCAGCAATCAAACCAACCCTTCGAACCCGCTATTCAACAATCCGGCATCGCCTCTCAATGGTGCTGGCGGCATCCCGGACACCGTAGGTGATGGCAGTGTCGATATTGGCCTCACACAGCCCGTGCCGAATTTTTACTACTCGCATGAATACAGCGGGCGCTGGTGGTTCGGGCTGGGCGTCAATGCCCCGTTCGGTCTGAAAACCGACTATGACCGTGACTGGGTCGGCCGTTATCATGCCGACAAGTCCGAACTGCTTACCATCAACATCAATCCCTCAGTGGCCTTCAGAATCGATGAACATGCCTCGATCGGTTTCGGTATCAGCGCCATGTATGCCGATGCCGAACTGACCAACTGGGTCGATGCAGGCCTGTTCGGCGGCTCCCCTTACGCCAACGACATCTTTGCCAAGGTCGTGGGTGACGACTGGGGCTTTGGTTTCAATGGCGGCATCATCCTCGAGCCGTCGCCGCAGACCCGCCTGGGACTTCACTATCGATCACAGGTGAATCTCGACCTCGAGGGCGACTACACCGGCCCCGACAGTCCTCAGGATTCATTTGCCCCCATCAAGGTCGGCGCGAGCGCAGAGGTAAAACTGCCGGGCACGCTTTCACTCAGTGCCTATCACGAGTACAACAACCAGTGGGCGGTCATGGCGGATGTCACCTGGACCGAGTGGAGCCAGCTCGATTCCCTGGTTATAAAGCGCGCAGGCGAAGATCCGGTTATCTCCATTTTCGACTGGGATAACAGCGTCCGCGTGGCGATCGGCGCCACCTACAGGTACAACCCGACCTGGCTGTTCCGGGGCGGTCTTGCCTTTGATGAGACACCCATACGCAGTGCTGATTTGCGCACCGCGCGCGTCCCCGGCCATGATCGCACCTGGCTGACCTTCGGCGCGAATTATAAATATTCAAAAGAGCTGAGTTTTGATTTCGGCTACGCCCACCTGTTCGTGGACGACCCCAAGCTGAACAGCCCGGATTCCCATACCCCGGCGTCATTCACCGGCCTGCACCTCGTGACCGGCGAATACGATGCCGCCGTGGACATCTACAGCGCCCAGGTGAACTGGAAGTTCAAATAGAAGAATTTCCATGCATGCACAAAAAACCCCGGCCATTGGCCGGGGTTTTTTATTCCTAATATCGAAGAACCGGTCGGTTCAAATCAGCCCTTCTTCAGCAGGAACATGAATTTGCCACCTTCCTCGGTTGACTCCATCAGATCATTGCCGGTCTGCTTGGCAAAGGCCTCGAAGTCCTTGACGGAACCCGGGTCTGTTGCAATGATGCGCAGCACCTTGCCACTGTCCATACCATTCAGAGCCTTTTTGGCACGCAAAATTGGCAGGGGGCAATTTAGGCCTGTGGCATCGAGTTCTTCATCAAAATCTGCCATTGTTAATCTCCTGTTTTTTTAAGTTACGACCTATTCAGACCCGACCCACCGGATCCTGTTGAATATTAGAATACCCAAGATAACTTATGCTAACACGTTACGGAAAGCAAGAAACCACCTGCTAACGCCACTGCCCTACTCGACACAGGGGTATATGCGACTGAACCTTGACACATGATCCCGGTCATACCAGCAGCCAGATAATGATAATTCCAGCACATACAACACGGTTATCCCCCCTTCTACTGTCGCTCTGGATTGCCCTGCAACCGATGGCCGCCCTGGCGCAGGACCAGTACATGGACCTGCCCAGTATCGGTGATTCCTCAGGCGCCGTGATTTCACCCGGGCAGGAGCAACAACTCGGTGCCGCATTCATGCGTCAGTTACGCTCGAGCGGGGTCATTCTCGAAGACCTGGAAATCACCAGTTACCTTGAGTCGCTTGGACAGCGCCTGACTGTCAACAGTGAAAATCCGGGGCTGCGCTTCACCTTCTTTGTTGTCAACGAACCCTCGATCAATGCCTTTGCCGGCCCCGGTGGATATATTGGTGTACATACCGGCCTGTTTCTGGCCGCCGAATCGGAGAGCGAACTTGCCGGGGTACTCGCCCACGAAATTGCACATGTCAGCCAACGTCACCTCGCACGGGCCTACGAGGCCTCCGAACGCCTGAGCCTGCCTACCATGGCGGCCATGCTGGCCGCCGTTCTCGTGGCCTCGCAACATAGCGAGGCCGGACAGGCCGCCATGGCGGCCGTCTCGGCTGGCGGATTGCAGTACCAGATCAACTTCACACGCGCTAACGAGAAGGAGGCCGACCGTGTCGGCATCCAGACACTGGCCCAGGCCGGGTTCGATCCCTATGGCATGCCGCGATTTTTTGAACGCCTGCAAAAAAACTCACGGCTCTATGGTAGCCGTCCCCCGGAATTCCTGAGCACCCACCCGGTCACGACAAACCGGATTGCAGAGGCCACCTCACGCGCCGAGCACCACGCCGCCGGTAAACAAGCAGACAGCCTGGATTTCGAACTGGTGCGCGCAAAACTCCGCGTCAACAACTACGACAATCCAAAACAGGTGCTCGATGATTTCCGGCGCTACCTGGATAAAGGTGATGGTGCCGGATCAGACAAACTCTATGAATATGCCCTGCTGCAGACCAAGACCGGCAAGGCCGCAGACGCACAGGCCATACTGGCCCGACTGCATCACGATGACCCGGACCGGATTGCCTACCGACTGGCGCTGGCCGACACCTATAACAGCTCCGGCAACCACCGGCAGGCACTGGATATTTACCGGGACAGCCTCGAGCTTTACCCGGGCAACATCTTGATCATGGCCCCCTATGCAAGGACCCTGCTGGATAATGGAGAGGCAACCGAGGCCTACAATACCCTCAGCAAGATTAGCAATTATGAATATAATAATGCTGACATATACAAACTGCTGGCACAGGTCTCCGGCGCGGCCAGTCGCAACGTCCAGACCCACACGGCCATGTCCCACTACTATCACCTGAATGGCTACACCCGCGAGGCAATCGAACAACTGAAACTGGCGGCCCGTGAGCCTGATATCAGCGGGTACGAGAGTGCCCGCATCGAGGCCAGGACAAAAGAGTTGCAGGCCCTGTTGGAAGAGGAAAATAAGATGAAATAAATATACCCTTCATCACGTCCTCTTATGTAATGACACTAAAGTGTATTGACACTTCAAAGTGTATTGACACTAAAGAACAATGGGTGTTAGGTTTGCCTGATAAATGAAGAAAGTTTATGTTTAGTCACCCCAGCCCCTAAAAAACCAACCGGAGTTGAATCGATGAAGCTACGTCTTCCTGTCAAACTATTGACCGTTGCATTACTCTCCTCAGCACTGAGCATTGGCTGTGCTGCCCAGCAAGCGAAGGAATCATCCACTGCGACGGCAAGCCCGGAAGCCACTGCGGCCATTGCAGGCGCCAGCGCGGCGATCAAAAAGGCCAAGGCCAATGACTGGATCTGGAGGGATACCGAGAAGTTTCTGAAGCAGGCCCAGGCAGCTGCTGACAAGGGTGACACCGCCACCGCTGTCAAACTGGCCAACAAGGCGAAGTTCCAGGCCGAAGCGGCAGTCATCCAGTACAACCACGAGATGTCTATCTCGCGTGGATTCTGAACAGTCCGCTGGTCAGCAACCAGAACAGGCAACAGGTAACTGAGGAGATATAAAGATGCGGCACACTGCCCAAAGCATATCCAAGAAGGTAATGATGATTGTGGTCTTGAGCGGGATAGCAGCCTTCGCCAATCTTTCACCGGCGCTCGCTGAAGAAGGCATGGCAGCCACAGTAATAGAAAAAGGGAAAGCGGTTGCAGTTGACCGCAAGAAAGGCAATTGTCTTGCCTGTCACGCAATGGATGACGGTGCATTGCCCGGCAATATTGCACCACCCCTGGTGAGTATGAAGCTACGTTATCCGGACAAGGCGAAGCTTCGCGAGCAAATCTGGGATGCCACCATTCGCAACCCGAACACCATTATGCCTCCCTTTGGCCGGCATAAATTGCTCAGTGAGGAAGAAATCGACAACATCACCGAGTACCTCTACACCCTATAATGATCTTTATCAAGATCAATCACAGTCAATTTATCAGGAGAAACACTCGTGACCAGCATGAAACGCAGAACTTTTCTTAAAGGCTCCGTCGCCACCGGGGCAGTGGGCATGGCAATCAGTGCCGGCCTCCTTACACCCCGCATGGTACTGGCCGCCTGGCCGAAGGCCGCATTTGAATCCACTACCGTCGACGACGCCGTCAACGGCCTGTTCGGCAGCAGTAGCCTGGCCGGCAGCGAGCAGATCAAGATCAAGGCACCGGATATCGCGGAGAACGGCGCAGTCGTTCCGATCTCGGTCACCACTGATATCAGCGGCGCAGAGTCCATCAGTGTGATCGCCGAGAAGAACGCCCAGCCCCTCGCTGCATCCTTTGTGCTTGGCACCGGCACGGAGGGCTATGTGTCCACCCGCATCAAGATGGGCAAGACCGCCAGTGTCATCGCCGTGGTCAAGGCGGGCGACAAGCTCTACAGTGCAGGCAAAGAAGTCAAGGTCACCATCGGTGGTTGCGGCGGCTGATCAGCCCGGTCCTGATGTGAATATATTTCAAGATTTAGCATAGAGAGGATTTACCATGTCAATCAAAATGCGTGCAGCGGCCAAAGATGGCGTCACCACTATCAAGGCCCTGATCAGTCACCCGATGGAAACCGGCACCCGCAAGGACAAAAAGACAGGCGAGAAGATTCCTGCCCATTTCATCCAGGAAGTCGTATGTGAACACAGTGGTAATACTGTTATGACGGCCCACTGGGGTCCGGCAATCTCCAAGAATCCCTACCTGTCCTTCCGCTTCACCGGGGGAAATGCCGGTGACACAGTCAAGCTCAGCTGGGTCGACAATAAGGGCAACAGCGACAGCAGCGAAGCCAGCATCAAGTAATCGACCATCCAACCTAGGACATTTCCGTCACAACGACCTGGAGGAGAATGACGCAATGAAAAAACTCCTGACTGCAACACTGGCACTCGGTCTGCTTGGTGCATTCACACTGCCCGCACAGGCGACGCCGCAAGAAGATCTGGAGAAGTTTCAGTCTTACTACTACAAGCGCTTCCCCAATACCCCCAAGGGTGACTTCATCAATGGCGTCTACTCCATCGATGCCGCATCCCGGGCGCAATGGGAAGAGATCGAGGAATTTCCACCCTACGAGTTGAGCATCGATAAGGGCAAGAAACTCTTCAACACCCCGTTCAAGAACGGCAAGACCTATGCCAGCTGTTTTGAAAATGACGGCATTGGCATCGCCCACAGGTACCCGTTCTTCGATACCAATGCCGGTGAAGTCATCACCCTGGAGCTGGCCATCAACACCTGCCGCGAGGCAAACGGTGAAAAGCCACTCAAGTACAAGAAGGGTGCCATAGCCGATATCTCGGCCTACATGAAATACACCTCGCGTGGAGAAACGATCAACATCGTGATCCCCGATGATCCGCGTGCACTGGCGGCCTATGAGCGCGGCAAAAAGAACTTCTATGCCAAGCGTGGCCAGATGAACGTATCCTGCGCCGATTGCCATATCCATAACGCGGGTAACATGATACGTGCCGACCTGCTCGGCCCGGGACTGGGCCAACCGACCCACTTCCCGGTCTATCGTTCCAAGTGGGGCGGCATGGGTACCCTGCAGCGCCGCTACACAGGCTGCAACAAGCAGGTACGAGCAAAACCCTACAAGGCGCAGAGTCCCGAGTACCGCGCGCTTGAGTATTTCCATACCTACATGAGTAACGGTCTGGAATCCAACGGCCCGGGTGCCCGCAAGTAACAGCGTCTAGCCAGCAACATAATAAAAGCCCGGCTTATCCAAGCCGGGCTTTTTTTTGTCGCCAGGATCGCCTCACACCCAAGCGCCCCCTGCGGGCTGCCTGCCACAACCCTGATGACGCCCGCGATATGCAACACGGTGTATCAAGAACGTGGTTACTGTGCGAAATACCGCTGCCTGACTGTCGATGTTTTGGCGGCACCATCCCCTACCCTCGCGCTAATCTCCTGTTTTCCCTCTAACTGTCCGGCTCGGCATGCAAACACCCCGGGTGACCAGGCCCCGGTGAACTGCGGCACCCCCTCCCGCTTACAGACCAAAGGAAACAGCTATCCTTTTGATTGATCTCTCAAAATTTGAGAGAATGAGCGGCATTCATTTTTTCATGGGGACAGGATTGTGCAAATTGCACTGGTAGAAGACGATTCTGCACAAGCCGAGGTATTGCAGTCGTGGCTCAAGGAGGCCGGCCACGATTGTCACCATTTCCTCGATGGGAAGGCGTTTATCTATGGCGCCAAGCGTCACACCTTCGACTTGTGCATTCTCGACTGGATGCTGCCGGACACGACCGGACCGGATCTGCTCAACTGGGTGCGCGAGAATATCGACTGGAAAATACCGGTGCTCTTCACAACCAGCCGGGAGAGTGAACAGGATATTGTCTTCGCCCTGACCCACGGCGCGGATGATTACATGATCAAGCCGATCAAGACGCAGGAAACGATCGCACGGGTGAATGCACTGCTGCGTCGATCAGCACCCGCTGACGCGAATAGCAAGGTGTTGGAGGCCGCACCCTACCATTTTGATATTCAGAGCCGCGGCCTGTCAATCAACAATAAGCCAGTTGACCTGACGCAAAAGGAATATGATCTCGCCCTGTTTCTGTTCCGCCATACCGGTCGATTGTTGTCACGCAGCTATCTCCTGGAAAACATCTGGGGCTTGAATAGCGGCCTGCAGACCCGTACGGTCGACACACACATCAGCCGAATCCGCAAGAAACTCGGACTGGGACCGGAGGTTGGATGGCGACTCTCGTCGGTTTATCAGCACGGCTACCGACTGGAACAGATCGGTGCCACCGACGAAACCACCGGCCAGGATGGTTCAGGACTGCATAGATGAACCGTTGCGAAGTGAGTTACGTGAGTACTCAACCGCCAATTCCCCGGACTGCTGCACGCTCCGGCACACACCGGGGAATGTTTCTGGCACGTTTCCCGGGCCTTGCGTCTGGTCTGCTGATGCTGCTGCTGTGCGCGCCCTTGGGCATACTGCACGCACAGGAATGGATCTATACCGTACGCCCCGGCGACACCCTGTGGAGCTTCACCGAGGATTACCTGACGGATATCAGGTACTGGAAGCGGCTGCAGGAGATGAACGATATACAACAGCCACGATTTATGCCGCCTGGCAGCAAGATCCGGGTACCTATCGCCTGGCTGAAGGTGCAGCCCGAACCGGCCCGGGTGATGCAGGTTTCGGGTACCGCAGAGCTGGTGCGCGCCGGTAGTGCGCGCAGCGAGGCACTTTCCGTTGGCCAGGAATTACACAGTGGCGATACGATCCGCACCGCGGCGGACAGCAATGTGTCCCTCAACTTCGCCGATGACTCCGAACTGCTGATCCAGTCCGACAGCGAGGTCATCATGGATACGCTGAGCAGCTACCACAGGACCGGCATGGTCGATACCCGTGTGCGGCTGCAACAGGGACGAGTCGACACCCGGGTCAAGCCCTCACAAGGGCCTGGCAGCCGTTATCACATCATCACACCCGCCGCGGTCGCCGCTGTCCGCGGGACCAGCTTCCGGGTCAGTACCGAAAGTGACCAGCCGGTATCGCGCAGCGAGGTGCTTGAAGGCAAGGTCAAGGTCAGTGGCGATATCGGCGCCCGGCTCGTGCCAACGGGCTATGGCGTGGTGGCGGAAAAGGGCAAGCCAACCCCACCGCCGAAGGAATTGTTGCCGGCTCCGGACGCGTCCGGCATGCCGGACGTCTATCAGCGCCTGCCTCTGGCCTTTGCATGGAATGCCGTTGACGGGGCGCACGGCTACCGTTTCCAGATCACCGACCATGCGGAGTTCTCCACCCTGCTGGCAGATCGGGAAACAACCGGGCCCTCGGGACTCTGGCATGACCTGCCGGACGGCGATTACTTCCTGCGCCTGCGTGCCGTTGATAATGACAAGCTGGAAGGCCTGAACGGCGACTACGCCTTCACGGTGGATGCGCGCCCCTTTCCGCCCTTCCTGGTCGAACCCGGGGATAATGCCACCCTGCGCAATGCACGCCCCACACTCTCCTGGTCGGAGCCGGAAGACGTCAGGAAATACCGTGTCCAGCTTGCCACCGACCCGGAATTCTCCACGCTGCTGCACGAAGACACCCATAGCGGCGTAGCGCGCTTCACACCCGGCCAGCCACTCGCGGCCGGCCGCTACTACTGGCGCACTGCATCCATCGATGCCAGCGGTAAACAGGGCCCGTACAGCGACGCCCACCAGTTCGAGTACCGCACGGTACCGCCCAGCCCGGATTTCAAGGAGCCCGAAGTGGGCAAGGATGAACTGGTGATCCAATGGCAACCGGCGGGCGACCAGGTCCGTTACCAGTTCCAGATGGCCGAGGATCCCGAATTCGAGCAGATCACGCTGGACCGGGTTCTCGAGGAATCCCGCGTGGCGATGCCGCGGCCGATTACCGATACCTATTATTTCCGCGCCAGGACCATCGACTCTGACGGATATGAAGGTGAATTTGGGCCGGCACAGAAACTCACTGTCCCGCCAACCAGTTTCTGGTCGCTTCTGATCCCGCTCATACTGCTGTTCTGATGCAACACTTCAGGGGCGGGAATGCCCGCGCTGACCGCCTGGTTCTGCCTCTATTGCTTGCCGTTCTAACGGTCCTGCTGATCCACCAGGACTGGCTCTGGCGCCTGGACCGGGTAATCTACGACGCCCAGTTGCGCTTCTGGTCCAGGCCGGCTCCCGAGAATATCGTCATTATTTCGGTTGATGAAGAAAGCCTCGCCGAGATCGGACGCTGGCCCTGGCCAAGAAGCGTGCATGCAAGACTGCTGAAAACCCTGTCCGCCGAGCAACCCCTGACCATCGGCTTTGACATCATCCTGGCCGAACCCGATTCCCTGGACCCGCTCTCCGATGCGGCACTGGCCGATGCGCTGGAAAATAACCGCAATGTCATCATGCCTGTCGTCATCGAGCAGTCGCGTCTTGGCGGGCAGTTTATCGAGACCCTGCCGCTCACGTCACTGACTGCGGCGGCCTCCGGACTCGGGCATGTCCACATCGAGATTGATCGCGATGGCATTGCCCGCCGGGTCTTCCTCAACGAGGGACTGGGGTCACCGCACTGGGACACCCTGGCGCTGACCCTGCTCCGGATCGGCCAACCCGAGCAGGCGGACAGCTTGCCGGTTACAGATACCCGAACCCACCAGGCCACGGACGCACCGCATAGCTGGGTCCGGGAGAATCCCATCCTGATACCCTTTGCCGGGCCCCCGGGACACTTCAAGCGTATCTCCTACCAGCAGGTCCTGAACGGGAACTACCTGCCCGGCACGTTTGACAACAAGTACGTCCTGATCGGGGCCACTGCAACGGGTCTTGGTGACTACCTGCCGACACCCCTGTCAGGCCTGAACGAGCCCATGTCCGGGGTGGAGATCAATGCCAATATCCTCGATGCATTGCAAAGAGGGATCGTTATCAGGCCGGTCGACCTCAGGTGGAAACTCGCGTTTTCAGTCTTGTTTGCGGTACTGCCGTTCTTGTTTTTCCAGCGCTTTCTGCCGCATACCAACCTGGCCATCACCGGGGTGCTGCTGCTGATCTGCCTGGCTGCCAGCACGACCATGCTGATCATAATGCACCAGTGGCTGCCACCGACCGCCGCCCTGCTCGCCCTGGCCATGAGTTTTCCATTATGGAACTCGAGACGCCTCGAAAATGCCCTGAAATTCCTCGGCACGGAGCTGAAACGACTCACTGCATACGACCTGAGCCCGCATACTCCCACGCGAGCCTCCCTGGAGGCCTCGCTGAAATCCCTGGAGAATATCCTGCGTCTCAAGGGCTGGTGCATGTCGGATGCTGTGGGCAGGCCTGTTGCGCAACACGGGGAATGCCAGTCGTCCGCTACTGTACCGGTCCTTCGGGGGACCTGGTCACGCAACGGCCAGCATATGCAGACAATGCTCAACGATGGCGAAAATAAATTACTGCTTGCCATTCAACTTCAGTCCGACAAATCACTGGCAGCGAAAGAACAGGCATTGCTGGACCGGCTGGTGCAGCGTTATACGGCACGGGAAGAGCCGGTAAGCTACAGTTCATCCGAACTGGTACAGACCCGGATTGAACAGGTACAGCAGGCCACCGAGCAGGTGCGCTCGATGTACCAGTTTATCGATGACAGCATCGCCCAGATGGCCGACGGCATCCTGGTAACCGATGATTTCGGCGTAGTGACCCTGCTGAATGACAAGGCACAGCGTTTCCTGGCTGTCGAGGACCAGCCCGGCATCAAGGGACAACATGCCACACGAGCCCTCCAGTCACTCGGACAGCACGATCAGATCGACTGGAACGGTTATTTGAAACAGGTGCTGCTTGAGAAAACACCGGCCCAGGTCAACACACGCAATCAGACAGGCCTCGATTTAATGGTGCAGATCACACCCGTGTCACATACGCCGGACAGTCCTGCCGGTGTCATCATTATCCTGTCCGACATCAGCGAACTGAAAAACAGTGAAAGGCGCCGCATCGAGGCCGTTAGCTTCCTTTCCCACGACCTGCGTTCACCCATGGTCTCACTGCTGGCGCTGGTGGAACTGGCGCGCGCCAAGGGATTGTCGCAGGAACAGCAGGAGCTGTTCCTGCGCATGGAGGACTACACAAACCGGGCGATTCATCTGTCGGAGCAGTTCCTGCAACTGGCACGCGCCGAAAGTGACGACGAACTGGTATTCAGCGAGATCAACCTGGTGGACATCATCAATAGTGCCCGTGAAGAGGTCTGGGGCGTGGCACAAGGCCGAAAAATGAGTCTGACCGTGGAGACGGAGATCGACGAGGCCTGGATTCACGGCAATACCGACCTGCTGGAGCGGGCTATCACCAACCTGCTGACAAATGCCATCAAATACAGTCCGGAAAACAGCAAGATCACCCTACAGCTACATGAGGAGCAGCAGGAATACCGGTGCTGCGTGCAGGACCAGGGTTACGGCATACCGGCGGAAGAGTTGCCCACCCTGTTCAACCGCTTCCAGCGCGGCTCGCACTGGAAACTCAGTGGCCAGAGCGGTGCCGGTCTGGGACTGGCACTGGTCAAGGCGACACTGCACCGGCATCATGGGCGGGTGGAAGTCAGCAGCACCCCCGGCAAGGGCTCGCGCTTCTGTATCGTATTGCCGGCGGCGGAACCAGCCACATGATCAGCAGAATCAGCATGCAGAAGAGACACACCACGGTTTGAAGATTGTCATTGCCCCGAATAGCCTGAAAGGCAGCCTGTCAGCGCGCGCAGCGGCCGAGGCCATGGCCGGCGGCGTGCTGCGGGCAGCGCCACAGGCGGAGCTTGTGCTGCTACCGGTGGCGGATGGCGGCGATGGACTGCTGGACGTGCTGGAAGAGGTCTTGCAGGCGGAGCGGCTGCCCCTGACCGTAACCGGCCCCTTGCACACGCCGGTCAGCGCCAGCTTCCTGTACAACCCGTCCCGGCGCCTCGCCGTGATCGAGATGGCGACTGCAGCGGGTCTTGCCCTGCTGACCCCGGACCAGTACAAGCCGCTCGCCGCCACCAGCTTCGGTGTCGGTGAACTGCTGCGGGCAGCACTGGACCAGGGTGCCGGGCAGATCATCCTCGGCATCGGCGGCAGCGCCACCAATGACGGCGGCACGGGAATGGCCCGCGCACTGGGCGCCCGGTTCCTGGACCAGGCCGGCAATGAACTGCCGGGAGACGGGTCGTCGCTCGCGCAGATCGACAAAATCAGGCTTGACGGGCTGGACCCCCGGCTGGCTCAGGCGGACATCCAGGTAATCTGCGATGTCAACAACCCGTTACTGGGCGAGCACGGTGCCGCCCGGGTGTTCGCAGCACAGAAAGGTGCCAATCCTGAACAGATCCTGCAACTCGAAGCAGGACTGGCACAACTGGCCGAGGTCATTGAACGGGATCTGGGACGGGATGTACGCGAGCTTCCGGGCGCCGGCGCGGGCGGTGGGCTAGCTGCGGGACTCAGCGCCTTCCTGCAGGCAGATCTGACTGCGGGTGCCGAGCGGGTTCTGGAATTGCTGGAACTGAAGCAGGCCCTGGCCGGTGCGGACCTGGTACTGACCGCCGAAGGCCGGCTGGATGCGCAGACCCACCACGGCAAGGCCCCGGCGGCGGTCGCCGCCCGGGCCCGCACCCTGGGCATCCCCTGCGTGGCCGTGGCCGGTAACCTGAGTCCCGGATCGGACACCCTGCCGGACTCCGGTATCGACGCCGCCTTCAGCCTGTGTCCGGGGCCGGTATCACCCGATCAGGCGCTGCAGGGCGCCAGCCATTACCTGGCCGATACGACCGAGCAGGTCCTGCGCTGCTTCCTGGCAGGGTACAATAGAGGTTTGCCTACACACCTGAATCAAGAAGAGATCACCATGATCAGAAAATGCATGTTTCCCGCTGCCGGCTACGGCACCCGCTTTCTTCCTGCCACCAAGGCCATGCCCAAGGAGGTCATGCCGGTGGTGGACAAGCCGCTCATCCAGTACGGTGTCGAAGAGGCCATGGACGCCGGCATGAAGAACATCGCCATTATCACCGGCCGCGGCAAGCGTGCCATCGTGGACCACTTCGATATCAGTTACGAACTGGAGCACCAGATCAGCGGAACCGCCAAGGAAGATCAACTGGATAGCATTCGCAAGGTCATCAATGACTGCACCTTCTCCTATACCCGCCAGACCGAGATGCGTGGTCTGGGAGACGCCATACTTACGGGCGAAACCCTGATCGGTAATGAACCCTTTGGGGTGATCCTTGCCGATGACCTGTGCGTGGGCAACGAACTCGGCGTGATGTCCCAGATGGCCAGGCTCTATGAGAAATACCGTTGCAGCATCCTGGCCATCGAGGAGGTGGACCCGCAGGACGTGCACAAGTACGGTGTGATCGCCGGCAACCAGCTTGAAGAAAACATCTACATGGTCCTGTCCATGGTCGAGAAGCCTTCCGCAGATGAGGCACCCAGCAACCTCGCCATTATCGGGCGTTACATACTGACCCCGGATATCTTTGACATCCTGCGCCGCACCCCGCCCGGCAAGAATGGCGAACTGCAGATCACCGATGCCCTGCAGACCCAGGCCCGGGAAAACATGGTACTGGCCTACAAGTTCGACGGCCGACGGTTCGACTGCGGCAGTATTGCAGGCTTTGTGGACGCCACCAATTACTTCTACAGCCTGCGCACCAATGGCGACTGAATACGACAGGGACGGCAGCGGTTCTCTGCTCTAGATAATAACCCGGTCATAGGTCCAGGAGAGTCCGATCAAGGCAATCGCCATGGAGGCAGGGACGATAATAACGCGGCGGTACCACTGGTGATTCGAGAACCACAGGCCGACAGCCAGGAAGGCCAGTGAAATCACCGCCAGCTGGCCGATTTCAACACCGACGTTGAAGCTGACCAGCGCGGTGAGAAAGGCGTCATCGGGCATGCCGAAGTCTGCCAGCACACTGGCAAAACCCATACCGTGCAGCAGGCCAAAACAGAAGACGATCAACAACCGGCTCTTGTGCAGATCCCTGGCAAAGACATTCTCGAAACCGATGTAGGCAATCGACAACGCAATCAACGGTTCAACGATATTGTCCGGCAGGCTGATGAGGCCGTTCATCGAAAGTCCCAGCGTGATGGTATGCGCGACCGTGAACATGGTGACCTGCCACAACAGCGGCCGCATTCGCACACTGAGCAGGAAGATCCCCAGGATGAACAGGATGTGGTCCAGCCCGCGGGGCAGGATATGCTCGAAACCCGCCACCACGTAGGTGGAGACCACGCTGGTGACGGGCTGCCGGGTAAACACCTCTGTCAGTGAAAAGGGTTCGCTGGACTTGTTCCTGCGCAGCCACTGCCAGTCAGACCAGTGCCACTTCTCGTTGGTCTCGTCCACCTGGCGCACACGGACCGCATTATCACCGAAGCGTTCCGGGTAGTACCAGGTCACGCTCTCCCTGGAGCGCTCAACGGTACCTTCCAGCGTGATGACGCTGATGCGCGGCACCTTCGGGTAGCCGGGCTCGGGGATAACAACCCCGGTAATGCTCAAGGGTGCTGCCTGCCCGTCAAAGGCGAGCACGACCTGTCGGGTGAATATCTCCTTGAAGGGTGCGAAGGCCTGCTCCAGTTCATCGGCCGGCAGCACCCGCAGCTGGTCATAGGCCTCTGCCGTAGGCGCGTCCTGGGTATTCTTGTAGCGGGAGTTGATGCCGGTGAGCAGGGCCTCGATACTGGCGCGCACCTCAATGCGGTAGGTGCCGTTGCTGTTGATGCTGATTTCAACCAGCGCGGGCTTGACGACGTCGGCTCTGGCGCCGGAAACAATCAGCAGGCCTGTCATCAGTAACAGCAGACGGAATAAAACAGGGGCGGGGAACGTCTTGCTCATGGTCGGATTTTATACGGTCCCGTAACCGCTGTCCGCAGGAAGATCGGATCCGCCGGTATGGCCCTGAAATTCAGCGTGGTAATGAACTAAATAAGCAAATACTGATTATTTCAATATAGATAAAGCTGTTTTATCATCAGCAGTCCCATGGCGCTGGTATCGGCAGGGCATCACAGGACACAGGTGGGGCTGCCCTGATATGACATCGATACCAACCTGCATGCCGTGATAGAGCTCGTTTCTTCCAAACGAAAACAAAATAGGGTGAGATTATGCCTCCTTTCGATCGTAGAGAATTCCTGAAAATCCTGGGTGCCAGTGCCATCGCCGGCCCGGGACTCGTCGCCTGCAGCAAGTCAGAAAATGGAACACCTGTACCGGCCACTGCACCCGCGGTCAGCGGCGATCCAGCAGCGGGATATTATGATCTGCCCATGCAGGGCAATGCACGCATCCTGCATATCACCGACGTCCATGGCCAGCTCAATCCGGTGTATTTTCGTGAGCCGAACGTTAACCTGGGTGTAGGGGACGCCTATGGCCGCCCGCCGCATATCGTCGGCAAGGGCCTGCTGGATAAAATGGGACTGAGCAGCAACACGCCCGAGTCCTATGCCTATACCTACCTGGACTTCGAGAATGCGGCACGCAAGTACGGGCGTACGGGTGGCTATGCCCACATCAAGACGCTGCTTAACCGCTTGCGCAAACAGGCCGGCGGCCGCGAGAACACCCTGACCCTCGATGGCGGCGACCTGTGGCAGGGCTCCGGCACTTCCTTATGGACCCGCGGGGTCGACATGGTCGAGGCCTCCAATTTACTCGGCCTGGATGTCATGGTCGGGCACTGGGAGTTCACCTACCGCGAGGACGAGGTACTCAGCAATGTCGCGCTGTTCAAGGGCGATTTCATCGGCCAGAACGTCCGCGTCAAGGAGGATGCCCTGTTCGGCGACGAGTATGCCACCATGGTGGAGAAATACGACGGCCGCGGCCTTTACAATGAGGACACCGGTCACGCCTTCCGGCCCTACGTCATCAAGAACGTCGGCGGCGCCCGCATTTGCGTGGTCGGCCAGGCCTTCCCGCGGACCGCCAATGCCAACCCGCAGGAGTTCTTTCCGGACTGGTCCTTTGGCCTGCGCGAAGACGACATGATCGACCTGGTCGAAGACATTCGTGCCGACGAGAAACCCGACGCCATCGTGCTGCTGTCGCACAACGGCATGGACGTGGACATCAAGATGGCGGAACGCGTTCCCGGCCTGAACGCGGTATTCGGCGGCCATACCCACGACGGCATACCCAAACCAGTCGAGGTGAAGAACGTCGAGGGCAATACCTGCCTGGTGACCAACGCGGGTTCCAACAGCAAGTACGTGGGTGTCATGGACTTCGATATCGGTGACGGCAAGATCAATGCCATGAACTACAAGATGCTGCCGATCATCACGGACTGGCTGCCGGCCGACAAGGAAATGCAGGCCTACATCGACCAGATGCGGCAGACGAAATACGATGAAAAGATCGTGGAAAGCCGCAACAGCGAGTTCTTCTACAACCCGGCCCGGGTGGGCAAGACCTATGCGGAGATCCTCGGCGAGAAACTCGCCATCGCCGACCGCACCCTGTACCGGCGCGGCAATTTCATGGGGACCTGGGACCAGGTCCTGTGCAATGCCCTGCGCCATGAGTACGGCGCCGATATCGCCATGTCGGCCGGCGTGCGCTGGGGCACCTCCACCCTGAAGGGTGACTGGATCACCATGGAAGACGTCATGACCCAGTGCGCCATGACCTACGGCGAGACCTATATGAATGAGATGAAAGGCAGTGACCTGATGAATATCCTCGAGGGTGTAGCCGACAACCTGTTCGATCCCGATCCCTACCTGCAGTCCGGCGGTGACATGGTGCGCATCGGCGGGCTGGACTATACCATCGACCCCTCCAAGCCCCTGTATGAGCGCCTCACAGAGGCACGCCTCGACAACGGTCACGCGATCGAACCGGATGAGACCTACAAGGTGGCCGGCTGGGCCTCGGTGGGCCGGGCGCCGGAAGGCCGCCTGATGTGGGACGTGGTGCGGGATTACATCGTTGCCACCAAGGGCGAGGACGATGTGCTGGTGCTGCCCAAGATCAATCATCCCAAGCTGGTCGGCGTGGCGGACAACCCGGGCATTGCCGATTATCCCGGCGAGATCGGCTGAGCCTCCATCGCACCACCTGACAAAAGGCCCCGCGAGCGGGGCCTTTTTTATTGCCTGGTTAGCACACCTGCAAACCGGGTCAGGCAAGTAGCACTTTGACCCGACAATCTTAATGTTAGATTGCTTTCGCATATCGGATCTGCATTATGACTGACACAAACTATCGATAATATCCTGCAGACTCGCCACGCCACTTCGGGCAATTTATCCCCACCTGCTGCAGTAGCAATACTTTCCGTAAATAACACAACGTAGCGGTATGCCTGTCCGGAAAGTGTAAATCGACCACCAAACCAGTCACTACCAGACGAGGGATCGTATGAAAGCGACACTGGCAACGGCAGCAATTTCAGTGGCTCTTCTGGCCACACCATTACATTCCGGCGGGATAAAGAAGTGGTTCGATGAGGACGGGAATATCACTTTCGGGGATGCCCCGCCTCCTGGCGCCATTAACACAGAAACGATCATGCGCCATTCCCCGAAACCCGGATCAAGCGCCAGCAGCTACTATTCGTTACAGAACCAGCTGACACGCATGCGGGCGAGAAAGAAACAAGAAGAATTGCAGCGCCAGCAAAAAAGGACTGCGGCAAGACAAGATGATCTATTCAGGCAACAGGCCATGAAACAACATCAAGATGCGGAGAAAGACAAACAGCTCAGTATGGCGAAATGCAGCCAGCACCGTGCCAGGATCGAGGAATACGAACACAAGACTATTCAGGCTTACAGGAATGAGGCCAAACGGCTGAGCGACAAGTCACGCCTTGCCACCCTGAGGAAACTGGAAACAGAACACTGCAAGTGAGTAAGCCACCGGCAAATGCCAATGGCTGCCGGTTACGGCTAAAACCGGGAACTGGCCGAACAGCCGATTAATCTTCCCAGGTCCCTTGCAGGAGCGCCTGGCAGGCGCGAAAATACATCAATAATACGGATTCGCGCATGCACCGGTCTTCCATGCCCTGCCGAAATTTGCGACCCGACGCATACAAGGGCCGTGTATTCCCACTTCACAACAGCACCCGTTCCACACCGCCATTCTGGACGCGGCTGACAAATCGCTGCTCCCAATCCTCGCCCAGCAGCCGTGTGGCCAGCTCCACCACGATGTAGTCGGTTTCCAGCCCGGTGTCATCGGCATAGCGTTGCAGCCCCTGCTGACAGGAGGGGCAGGAGGTCAAAAGCTTCACATTGCCATCGGTGGCGCGCTGCTTGCCCGTCAACTGCTCGATGCCGGCACTGAGTTCCTGCTGCTTGCGGAATCGCAGCTGGGTGGCGATGTCCGCACGCGACACGGCAAAGGTGCCGGCCTCCCCGCAACAGCGGTCCGACAGCAACACCGGCTGTCCCAGCAGGGTCGAGGCCACCTTTATCGGGTTATGGGTCTTCATCGGCGTATGGCAGGGATCGTGGTAAAGGTACTGCACACCCTCCCCGTCCTCGAGGCGCACGCCCTTCTCCAGCAGGTATTCATGGATATCCAGCAGGCGGCAGCCCGGAAATATCCTGTCGAACTGGTATTCCAGCAGCTGATCCATGCAGGTCCCGCAGGAGACCACCACGGTGCGGATATCAAGGTAGTTGAGGGTGTTGGCCACCCGGTGAAACAACACCCGATTGTCGGTGGTGATACGATTACCGCGGGCGGCATCACCGCCGGATTTCTGCGGATAGCCGCAGCACAGGTAGCCCGGCGGCATCACGGTCTGGGCCCCGGAGTCGTAGAGCATGGCCAGGGTCGCAAGCCCGATCTGGCTGAACAGGCGCTCCGAACCGCAACCGGGAAAATAGAACACCGCGTCCGAGCTCTCCGTTACCTTCTGCGGATCACGCAGGATCGGCACCATGCGGCTGTCCTCCAGATCCAGCACGGCCCGCATAGGCTGGCGCGGTACCCGCGCCGGCAGCGGCTTCTGCACGAAATGGACCAGCTGGGAACGCACCGTCGGCGCTTTGTTGGTCGCCGCAGGCAGACTGTCATCATGCCGGGTACCCTGCAGGCGCCGGGCGAGGCGCGTTGCCAGCCGCTGACTCCTGTAGCCCCAGTCGATCATCAGTTTGCGCATCAGCTTGATGGTCGCCGGGTCGGTGATGTTCAGAAAGGTCATTGCGGCCCAGGTGGTCGGGCTGTAGCGCTTGTGACCACCCTCACGCAGCAGCTTGCGCATGCGGATGGAGACATCGCCGAAGTCGATATTCACCGGGCAGGGACTGAGGCATTTGTGACACACCGTGCAGTGGTCCGCGACATCATTCAGTTCGTCAAAATGCCGCAGGGACACACCACGCCGGGTCTGCTCCTCGTACAGAAAGGCCTCGACAAGCAGGCCGGTCGCAAGGATCTTGTTGCGCGGGGAATACAGCAGGTTGGCGCGCGGGATATGGGTGTTGCATACCGGCTTGCACTTGCCGCAGCGCAGGCAGTTGCGAATATCATCGTTCAGCGCGCCCAGTTCACTGGCCTCCAGCAGCAGGGCCTCCTGCTGGACCAGGCGCAGGGAAGGTGTGTAGGCATTGCCGAGCCCGGCCCCGGTTTGCAGCTTGCCGCGGTTGAAATAATCATCCGGGTCCACCTCCCGCTTGTAGCGTTCGAAGGCGGCGATGGCCTCGGGCTCGAGATAGCGGAACTTGGTCAGGCCGATACCGTGTTCACCGGAGATCACGCCGCCCAGCGCGGTGGCGAGCTGCATCACCCGGTCAACGATCTGGTCCGCCTCGTGCAGCATCCTGTAGTCAGATGAATTGACCGGGATATTGGTGTGCACATTGCCATCACCGGCATGCATATGCGTGGCGGCGAACAGGCGGCTGGTACGCTTTTCGGCATGCAGGGCATCGAGTTTCTCCAGCAGGCGGGTCCATTCATGCCCGCTGAATATCTCCTTTAACGGACGTTCCACCGCGTTGCGCCAGGAAATGCGCAAGTCGCGCCGCAACAGCAGGTCGAGAATCCTGTCGCCCGGCTGAATGTGCGTCCGCACCTCGGGATCCAGCCAGTCACTATAATCATCGGCCGGGGCATCCAGGCGCTCGAGCAATCCGGACCAGAACGCATGCCGTGCCTGCAGCAGTTCCCGTGCGGCATTCTGCTTGGCCTCGACGATGGCCCGGTTTTCCTCGCTGGCGGCGAATTCACCGTCCTGGTGCAGCTCCGTGAGGTCGCCGGAAATGAATTCCAGTACCGACTCGACAATGGCCAGCTTGTTGCGCGTCGAGTACTCGATGTTGATGCGCTCGATGCCGGTGCTGTATTCACCCAGACGGTCCAGCGGGATCACTACGTCCTCGTTGACCTTGAAGGCGTTGGTGTGGGCGGCAATCGCCGCGGTACGGGTCCGGTCGGCCCAGAACTGCCGGCGCGCCTCTGGACTGACGGCCACAAAGCCCTCGGCGCCCCGCCGATTGGCCATCCGCACCACGCTCGAGGCGGCATCCGCAACAACCGCTTCATCATCGCCGGCCACATCGACCAGCAGCACCATCTTGGGCAGGTCACGCCGGGCCGCCTTGGTGCTGTAATCGACGGCGCGTACATAACGTTCATCGAGGTGCTCCATACCGGCGAGCAGGACATCGGCACGGTCATCCAGGTAGTCCTTGGTTTCAACGATCGAAGGTACCGCCAGGTGCAGATCGGCACCGAAAAATTCAAGACAGACGGTGCGCGTGAACGCGGGCATCCGGTGCAGGATGAACTCCGCCGAGGTGATCAGGCCGTCGCAGCCCTCCTTCTGTATGCCCGGGAGTCCGGCAAGGAACTTGTCCGTCACGTCCTTGCCCAGACCTGCCTTGCGCAGCAAATTTCCCGGCACCCGAATGATCCGTGGCTCGGGGTCTTGACGCCTGTTCAGGCTTGTAAAACGGCTCACCCTGAATTCAACCTGTGCCTGTTCATGTATCTTGCCCAGGTTGTGGTTGAGCCTTACCGCCTCCAGCCAGCTGCCGTCGGGAGTCAGCATGCGCCAGGAGACCAGGTTGTCGAGGGTGGTGCCCCAGAGCACCGCCTTCTTGCCACCGGCATTCATGGCCACGTTGCCGCCGATGGTCGAGGCGTCCTGGGAGGTCGGGTCCACCGCGAATACATAACCGCCCTGCTCGGCACGCTCGCCCACCCGGCGGGTCACCACGCCGGCCCCGGCACGGATCGTCGGCACCGGGTCGGTAACGCCCGGCAGCTGCTTCAGGGTGATCTCGCCCAGGGATTCGAGCTTTTCCGTATTGATCACCGCGGTATCCCCGTTCAGCGGCACTGCGCCGCCGTTGTAACCGGTCCCGCCGCCGCGCGGAATAATCGGCAGACCGAGCGCGATACAGGCCTGCACCACGCCCTGTGCCTCCTGTTCCGTGTCCGGGCTGATCACCACACAGGGCATCTCCACGCGCCAGTCTGTCGCATCCGTGGCGTGGGAGACCCGTGCCAGGCCGCTGAAATCCATGTTGTCGCGCCGCGTGATCCGGCCCAGGCGTTGACGGATCCGCTTGCGCAGCGCCCGGGTCTGCGGAAACCCGGCAGAGAATTTTCCCACGGCCTCACGGGTCGCCTGCGCCAGCCGCAGGGCGTCGCTATTGCCCTCGGCACGGGCCACCACCTGGTCGAGGCGGTGGTGCATGGCCCCGATCAGCGCATCCAGGCGTTTCTGGCTGGCCAGCAGGTCGTCCTGGTTGTACGGATTGCGGTCCACCACCCACAGATCACCCAGCACCTCGAACAGCATGCGTGCCGAACGCCCGGTCACCCGCGAGGCGCGTAGCCTGTCGAGCAGCGCCCACATCTCCTCGCCGAGGTAACGGATGACGATTTCCCGGTCGGAAAAGGAGGTGTAGTTATAGGGTATTTCGCGGATGCGTTCGGACATGAAGGGACAGACCTGGCAAGAATGTCACAGCGTGAGCACTATAATAGCAGCACGGTAGAGCACCACCAACAAGACACCGGTTAATTTGAATACATGGACTGGATAATGCCATTGTAACCGGACCCATCACCAGTCACATCGTGAAAAAACTAATTAGCGACTGGTTGCAGGAAGATGGCTGGTTATGCGCAATCAAGACAGTGATTATCCACATCTGCTACTCTAGCTGTTGGCCGCAAGACCCTCACCAGCACTTCGGGCCAAGAGTAATTTTAAGGTTTATCTTCCTGTATTTATTATACTTTCAAGAGAATGGAATTGTATACCGTAATTCAGTCTTGATTATGCAGAACGCAATAAAGGTAACAGTCTTCAACTCATTCGATGAGCTTCAGACTACATGGAAAATATTCGAACAAGAATGCGACTGTTATGCCTTCCAGAGCTATGACTGGCTAAGCAACTGGTATAACCAGATTGGAACGAAACAGAATCTCAAGGCACTGCTTGTCCTGGTCGAGCTCCCTGCAGGCACCCCATTGATGATCTTGCCTCTGGGTATTCAGAAGCGCGCTTTTGTAAACTTACTATTATGGCTTGGTGGTGACATTGCGGACTATCAAGGACCGTTGTTATCCAGGAATTTCGCTGAAACAGTCAATGCAGATGAGTTCTCCAGCATATGGAATGAAATACTTGGCTTACTCCCGCAACATGATGCGGTTTTTCTGGAACGGCAGCCAAAAACAATAGCGCAGCAACTGAATCCCTTCATTTTCTCGACATGCATTCCACATGCGAGCAATGCTCACCATGCCTCACTTACAGACAGCATTGAAAGCTTCGTCAGTCAAAAAAGAGGAAAAAAATGGATTAGTACCGAGAGAAGAAAACAAAGGCGACTTGAAGAGCAAGGTCACCTTTCTTTCGGGGTTGCCGTAACGAATACTGAAATAAATCTGTTTCTGGATACAATGATATCCCAGAAGAGTCAAAGCTATAGAACACTCGGTGTGCGCAATATATTCGAGCAAACCGGTTATATTGACTTCTTTAAGCATATGTCGAATCATCATATCAGGGATTCATTCGTTCACCTCAGCGCATTGCGACTTGGTGACCAGATTATTGCGACACACTGGGGACTTGTTTACAAAAAGCGCTTCTATCATCTGCTGCCGTCATATTCACACGATGAATACACCAGATTCTCTCCCGGCAACATATTATTACGCAAACTGTTCGAGTGGTGCATGCAAAATGGTATTGAAGTATACGACTTTACCGTAGGTGATGAATCCTACAAGCTCCTCTGGAGTGACGCTGTGCTGGAGCTGTTTGATTATTTCAAAGCGAAAAATCTAAAAGGCGTGTTCTACGTATTGCCAATCAGGCTCATAAAGACCCTTAAGCGTAGCATCAAACAGCAGCCGCGCATTCTGAAGTATGCCTACAAAACGAGAGTACAGATTGCACGTGTCATGAGACGCCTTGGCCGGGATGACAGGCAGTAAGTCACCGATACAATACAAGTTATTGCAATACCCGGCCTGCCGAGAATGCTGAAGGAGACAGCCTTAGTTTTCTCACAACAAGGATATAGAGCCAGATCGCCTGCAAAACCATTACTACAGCTACTGTCATAGCCGCCCCATTAATACCGTAGTAGTTCGTTAGATAGCCATGCATTCCAAGAATAACAATAAAGGAAACAGCGAACACGTAAAGGCAATGGTATTGATAACCGTAAATCGCGAGCAGATAGGTTAATGGCCCCAGTCCGGCAATTATCAATTGCGAACATGCAATAACCATCAAGGCTGTATAACCAGATATAAATTCAGGTCCGAACAAACCAAGTATGTTTTTTCCGATGAGCAACAGGAAGACGATCGCAATCAGCGCTCCTATGAGCTTTATTTGTGATGCTCGTGAAATAAGCTGCTGCAGTGATGCAGTATCTTTTTTTGCATGCAGCTGTGCGGCACGAGGTAATATGTATGCATCTACGGCCTGTATGCCGAATGATATAAGAAAGGCAGTTCGAAAACTTGCATTAAAAACTGCTAGCTGCTCGGCAGGTAGATATTTTCCGGCTATTATCAGATTCATCTCCATAAAATAACCAGTGAAGAGGACAATAAAAAGAAATGGAATAGCTGTATTAAACCAGGCAGTCGTCTCATAACTGGGCTTCACAGGCTCGAGTATTCTTCTTTTTTTTCTTATAACTGCCCAATACAAAGCAAATGTAACGACAAGTGTAACTACCATGTTGAGCAACATAACATCTGCCGCGCTGAATTTATCTGTTGCATTCCACAGAAGGATGATCGCCACAAGAAGCATTAATGGCCTTATCAAATTCTCCGGTATTATTGCCAGGCCGAACCAGGAAAATCCATAGGCGATACTGCTTTGCCAGCGTAGCATTGCAAATATTGGCACAATAATCATCGCCACCAAAAAAACACCCGTGTGACTGTCCAGTTCAGCCTTGCCCATGTATTGCACAACAGCCAGTCCGACTGCACATATCAGCAGACTGGTAAATATAATTATCTGGCTCCCTCTGCGTATAAAGCCTCTTATATACCCATCGTTCCCCAGCGCGATCCCATGGCCTATGGTGCGGAATGAAGACGCAGGAAAACCGAGCGTTGCAATCGTGCCAAGCATCAAAGACCATGAAAACGCATAGACATAGTATCCGAGCTCTTCCGCACCAATCCATCGTGCAAGGATAACCTGGGTAACAAAGACTGCTGCTGCTCCGAGTATGCGGCTACTGAATATCATCCCGGAACCGCTAAGCATCTTTATGTAATCTGAATGTATTTTAAGATTCATCAACCAGCCCGCAAGGTCAAACAGCTCTCTTCGAGCCGGATTTCATTATGCAATACATAACAGAAAGGTCTCAGTAATTGTTATGTGCAACTATTTTCATGTTAATCGCCTCATGAAGCATAGCTGTTGTATGGTATATTTCACTTGTATGTTCGTTTTTGGTTTTTATATAAACAACTGAATAATTACTAATTCATTATGCAGCAGATTGTTAACCTGTCATAGAGTTGATTAGAATTTGATGGTTACATACCAGGGCATATTCTGCAGTTGAAATATTTTGCTTTATCATACTTGTTAAACTTAATGACGAGCTCATTAACACCGGATTGAAGCCCTATATCTCGCTATGATTACTTTAAAATCCAGATTACTACGAACCACACTTGATGCGATGTACTACTCGAATTTATATCGTATCTTTGAACGTAAATGGAGTGGCGTTGGTATAATTTTTACATTACATCATATCAACCCGGACAGTTCAGTCGACGGATTCACTCCTAACGGTATACTTGATTTATCGCCGGACTTTCTTGATACAACAATACAGCAGCTTATCGACCATAAATATGAAATCATCACACTCGATGAACTTGCGCTGCGTCTTGATAGAAGGCAATTTTCCAGTAAATTTGCCTGCTTTACACTGGATGACGGTTACCTGGACAGCTATCAGTACGCACTGCCTGTCTTCAGTAAATATGATGCCCCATTTACGATATATATAGCCACAGGGTTCTGCGACGGTACAGGAGTTCACTGGTGGCAACACCTGGAAGACGTGATTTCAGACAATGATCACATAGAACTGAACGCCGACAACAAGACATTCAGTTATCCTTCACGGACATTACGGGAAAAAATGCATGCATATAATTCAATCTACTGGTCGATCAGAGCCGCTGATCATCCAACCCAACAGGCAGTGATTAACCAGCTTGTCGATCAGTACAATATTAATATTGCTGAGTTTTGTAACAAGACAACACTGTCATGGGATATGGTGAGAGAGCTGTCCCGTAATAAACTGGTGACAATCGGTGCGCATACCGTGAACCATTATCCACTTGGTAAACTGTCAGCTGTTGAAGTACGAAATGAAGCCGAAAGAAGTCGTAAATTAATCAATTATCAACTGGGTTACTCGCCAATACATTTTGCCTATCCTTATGGTGACAAAAGCTCAGCCGGCCCTCGTGAATTTCAGATCATGAAAGACCTGGGCTTTGCTACGGCTACAACGACGCGAAAGGGCGTCATCTTTCCTGAACATGCACACCACATGCATGCACTCCCAAGGATTTCCCTCAATGGTCATTTTCAAAAGCCGAGGTATATCCCGGTATATCTGAGCGGCACTCCTTTTGCGCTATGGAATCGACTCAGACATCTGGATGTCAACTGACTTCCTGTGTTTCCTCCAATCATCGCTGATTATTGTTCTGAAACATTCATGAAGTTACATACTTCAGGATCGGAAACTTTTCCTTATAATTATGTGTGCGTATATCTTTTGCCAGCCAGTATAAAACCTTAGGATTTTTTATTGCAGAAGATATCGCATACCGTACCCACCCTCTTCCATAGGGAATGTACACCCTCACTGGCACCTTCATCTCCTGAGCAAGCGCAGGCAAATCTCTAATTGGCAATCCATATAATAATTCGAGCTCGCATGAGGTGTCATTTGCCGTCAGCAATTCCAGTGATTCCTTGGCCAGCCCTCTGTTGTGGGTTGCTACCTTTACGAGAGCCTTCATAACTAACAGACGCCTAACTACTTGTAGAAATCCTTTTTCCGGATCCACCTCTGAACCGTCCGGAGCAGGCGATTGCCCTTTTACCACTCTTACGTTTACACCCAGGCTGACAGCGTTCTCGGCATCAGCAAGACTTCTTTCCCAGCGCCCGGGAAGAGTAATGCCTGTATCTGCACGGGGTGGCGGTGTCGATTCCTGAATTAACCTCATAATTCCGTCCGCACTCGAAATGAGGTTGGAATCCAGATGCAGTGGCACAGATAGTTCGCGCGCCGTTTTCAGCAATCCAACGTAATGCTCACTATTACAATCGAATGCCCACGGCTTAACCGATACAGAGCCGGGTAATTTGCTTAGGTGCAATTGATCGATTGCCCTGCTACACGCACCTACCACATCTTTTTCTGTTTCGTCGCCAGTATCCCAGTAGCCTAGCGTTATACGATATCCTCGTTGATGCAAATATGTACACGTACGTATGGCATCTTCAAGCGATGTTCCGGCTACAAGATTTCGACTTGCTGTATCAACCAGTTTTTTGATTGAACGAGTACGTTTCAGCTTATTGAACATTTTTGTTGTTACGCGGCTGGAAAACCATGAATGCTATTTAAAACTACAGGTGCACATCCGGGAAAGTTGCATAGCCATCCAAACAGTCGTGCCTGTAAACCTGTGTATGACTGCATTATCCGCTTTTCATTAATTTTGTAATAGCTCTTATATAATCCATTGGTGTCTTTTTTGAGGTCACACGTGCAACATACCGAAACAAATCACCCAGCGACGCTGCAATTCCGCCTAACGAGTAGGGATACACTGCAACAAAATGGCTTTTTCTTTCTGTCTTTGTCCATCTTCGTGTCCATTGACCCGGCGTACCAAGGAATTCATAGGCAATCAGCTTTCTATCTATAGCATATCGGAGTGTTTCATATATAAGCTGGATTCCTGGTGAGCATTTATTGAAAGCTTCGTCATATCCGATTTTGTAAAGCCAGTAGGCACCACCTGACTCTATAGCAAACTGAGCTGCGACCGGACTGTCGTTTATAAGCATAAATGGCATGCGCAGCATCCCCATTTCACTGGCGCTTATACCATATTTCTCAAAGAATTCTCTGCGCGCCGCATCAAAGGCCAGAGCTGTCCTGTTACGTCCCTTCCAACCAGCCGCCTCTATGTGGACCAATTCATTAAACAATGGCAAAAATTCTTCTTTGCTTGATGGCGACCTGATCTGAAATTCTACCTTGCCAATTTTTTCTGCCTTACGGCGCGCACGCCTGATATCCTGTCGTAACCTGCTTGAAAGCTTCTTTTCAAGATCGCGGCCCGTCAGATCAATATACGGATAATTTTTGCCTGTCCTGTTAAATATCCTGGCACGACCTTTATATGACGTCGCAAGCGCCTCAGGAACATTCGAGCTATCCGGTAAACGGTATAGAGATAATGGCATTTTCATTTCCGCCATTTTCTGTGTGAGCAGCATCAAAACATCCACATCATCATAGATGAAGTCTGTCGGTTCAAGCAGCTGCCTGGTACCAAATTGTTCATACGTTGAAAAAATGCTTTTCTTCCTGCAGACAGGAGCGACCGCCAGAATTTCATTTCCCTCTTGAGCATAGATCACTAATATTCTTGAATTAGCAGCAAGTGTTTCGTAACAAGCGCCAATCCAGCTCAGCTGCTGTGTCGGTGCTAGAGAATACCCCTTGGCAAATCCTGAACTACCAAAAATCACATTCAGATCATCTATATTATTCACAGTACGGACTTCTACATTATATTGACCCCTGTTCAATGGCTGAGAATTCACCATAAGTATCTCTGCTTGCCGCCCGCTGTGGTTTTCTGTCTATTGAGTGCCGGTAGTTACGTTTAAAATACCATCACTCATTTGTTACTAATATTTTATATCGCAAACTTTTTAGGGAATCTTTGATTTATTGATGCATCACGTCATTGCGAGTGCCGCGGTGCAATATCTGGTGGTTTATTAATGCATCACGTCATTGCGAGTGCTGCGAAGCAATATCTGGTGATTTATTAATGCACCACGTCATTGCGAGCAAAGCGAAGCAATCTCTGGACTGTACCATCAATCAGTTACAGATTGCTTCGCTTTGCTCGCGATGACGAAATGATCAGACCTTCAATGATGAATTAACCAGACCTTTTCTGGTTAATCTATCTTGTTCACTGATGGATCTTTACGACAAACAGTCATGCATACTTGCTTTTTAAATGCAAATATCGTTCGTTAAATATCTGCCTGCTTTTATTATTTCATACCACTCAGGTTCGAACGACCCACTCTCCAGGTAACCACACAATCAGGTCGCGTGAAGTACTTGCTCATATAATTTCAGTGTTTCTGTTGCCATTGACTCTACTCTAAACCCTGACCTGACGCGCTTTTGAATACACTGAGCTACTTTTTGCAGGTTTTCACGGTTATCAAGAGCAGAGAGCATTGCATCAGCCAATGCTTCCGGGTCATCAGGTGGCACCAGATGATCCGCATGAGGTCCGAAAATTTCCGGTATCCCGCCTACGGTCGTTGCCAGTAGAGGAACCTGTGCCGCCGCTGCTTCCAGGACGATATATGGCATCGATTCATTGATTGATGGCACCACAACACACTCAGCACGTGAAAAGGAGCGAGTGGCAGGAAATGTCGGCGGCATGAGGGTAACCGATGACTCGAGACCAAGATCACGAATTAGCGAACTGAAAAAATCGGCATCCGGGCCCGATCCAACAACCAACAGACTTGCATCACGCAGCTTCGTCAATCGAGACATGGCCTTCAGCAAGACCTCGATTCCCTTGAGTTTCCTTAACTCTCCTACAAACACAAAATTTTTACATTCTTTCTGGCAACTAACGGGCATGAATTCTTCTTCATTCAACCCGTTGTAAATTATACTTGTTGGCTTCGAACTGCTTCCTATCTTCCGTTGGTATTCGTTGGCTATGTATTTGCTCTCGAAAACATACCCATCAGTATACTTTTTCATGAGGCGTTCAAACCCCAGGTAGACAATGCCCGATACTGAAGTGGTGTCGTAATGAAGCGAACCACCATGCGGAGTATATATCGCAGTTAGCGAAAGACGTTTTGCCAGAAGACGCGCATATGCACCACCCTTTGCTCCATGTCCGTGGATAATATCGGGCTTCACTGAGCGACATATCTCGCTGATTCTATTCAAGACCCTCAAATCGGAGATGCGCACTGATCGATTCATGGGCAGGCGGTACACTCCCAAACTGCAGAGGGGTTCCATACGCGCACATTTATCGTCTGCGAATTCTCCACCGGTCATGGAATCACAAACCACACCCTCGCACAGGCCATAATCGAGCTGAGCTTGAACAAGATCGCATACATGCCTGAATAAACCACCAACCGGTGATCTAAACAGATGTAATATTCTTAGTGGATGATTTTGTCTTTTTATTATTGCCATAGAAGGCATATTTATTGGTGAATAATCCAGGCTTCTTAGAAAGAACCGGATAAAACTTCAACGTCAGTGGCGTCTAAGTGACAGAGGAAACGTAAGGTGATACGACTAGTCCATTAGTAATAATAGTTGCATACAGTCAAACCTGCGTTGCTATTAAATTCCCGACATGGGTTCAAGCATGAATAGTATATACAGCAGATTCAAGCTCATAGCTGTCGGAGATCAATCGCTATTAACTATGCAAAGAAACAAATACCAGCTGCATATTAGATGTCATCCACCGGGATGCTGTCAATAGAAGAACTCTCAGAGCACATATTCTCTTCATATTGCCAAGCAATGTGCCCAGACGTCCTATTTCACTTATCAGCCCTGCAAACAGCCTACTGCTTCAACCGATATCCGGTCTTGAACATCCACCACACGACGAGCAGGCAGGCGACCAGGAACATCAGAACCATAGCCAGGCTCAACCCCACGCTCACATCGGAGATTTCGAAAAAGCTCCAGCGAAAACCGCTGATCAGGTAAACCACCGGGTTGAACAGCGTGACGGTCTGCCAGGCGGGCGGCAGCATGCTGACCGAGTAGAAGCTGCCGCCGAGAAACACCAGTGGCGTGATGACCAGGAGCGGGATGAGCTGCAGTTTCTCGAAATTGTTCGCCCATAGCCCGATGATGAACCCGAACAGGCTGAAGGATATGCACGTCAGGACCAGGAATCCCAGCATCCACACGGGATGGGCGATCTCCAGCGGCACAAAAAACCCGGCTGTCGCCAGGATGATCAGGCCGATGATCAGGGACTTGGTCGCCGCGGCCCCCACGTAGCCCAGCAGGATTTCAAAAAAGGATACCGGCGCCGACATGACTTCGTAAATGGTGCCGGTGAACTTTGGAAAGAAAATACCAAAGGAGGCGTTGGAGATACTCTGGGTCAGCAGCGCCAGCATCATCAGCCCGGGCACGATGAAGGCCCCGTAGGACACGCCCTCGATCTGTTCGATGCGTGACCCGATGGCCGAGCCGAACACCACGAAGTAAAGCGATGTGGACAGCACCGGCGAGGCGAAACTCTGCAGCAGGGTCTCCCAGGCGCGCAGCATTTCGTACTTGTAGATCACTCGGACGGCGTAGGTGTTCATTACCTGGCCTTTACCAGATTGACGAATATTTCTTCCAGGGAGCTTTGCGTCGTTTCCAGGTCTTTCAACACCAGGCCGGCCTCCCTGATCGCCTGCAGCAAGCCGCTGATGCCGGTATGTGGATTGTGGGGGTCATAGGTATAGGTCAGCCGGCTGCCATCGGCCGACAGGTCCAGCCCCCAGGGCGCCAGCGTATCGGGCACGACACCCACGGCCTCCTCGAGCTCGGCGATCAGTTGCCTTTTGCCCAGTTTATGCATTAATGCCAGCTTGTCATCCACCAGCAACAGCTCGCCGTCGTTGATCACGCCCACCCGGTCGGCGATCGCCTCGGCCTCCTCGATATAGTGGGTGGTCAGGATAATGGTGACACCGGACTCGCGCAGGCGCTGCACCAGCGCCCACATGTCCTTGCGTAATTCCACGTCCACGCCCGCCGTGGGCTCGTCAAGGAACAGGACCGTGGGCTCGTGCGACAGGGCCTTTCCAATCAGCACCCGTCGCTTCATACCACCCGACAGCGTCATCAGCTCGCTGTCTTTCTTCCCCCACAGCGACAGGTCCCTGAGCACCCGTTCGAGGTAGTCCGGGTTGGGCTTTTTGCCGAACAGGCCGCGGCTGAAGCACAGCGTGTTCCACACCGTATCGAAGGCGCCGAGCGTGAGTTCCTGCGGCACCAGGCCGATCATGCTGCGCGTGGCGCGGTAGTCTGCAACGATGTCATGGCCCCCTACCCTCACCGAACCCGAACTTGCCTTGACAATCCCGCAGATAATCGAGATCAGCGTTGTCTTGCCGGCCCCATTGGGACCAAGCAGCGCCAGGATTTCACCGGGCGCGATGTCCAGGGTCACGTCCTTCAGGGCACGGTGGCCGCTGGCATAGGTCTTGGACAGGTTCGATATGGAGACTATGGACTGCATTTTGATTTTCGTGAAGCCGTGCCTGGCAATAATATTGTGTCGACCACCCAGGGGTGCCGCCTGCGACCTCAGATCTTCATCCCCTCGCGCACTTTTTTAATCAATCCTTCCATGTCATTTTCAATCATGCCGAGAAATTCTTCCGGGGTTCCGGTATCTGCATCGTACTTCGCACTCCAGCGAATCATCTCCAGCAGTAAAGGCGCCAGATCGAGCCCCTTGTCCGTCAGGCGGTACAGATACCGGCGTTTGTTTTCCGGGTCACGTGACCGTTCGATTATGCCTTCGGTCTCCAGACATTTCAGGCGATCGGCGAGTACATTGGTCGCGATGCCATCCCCGGAGTTCAGAAACTCCCCATAGGTCTCCTTGCCCCTGAACATCAGGTCTCGCACGATCAGCAGGCTCCATTTGTCGCCCACCCGGTCCAGGGCAAAGGTAACCGGGCAGCTCGACCGGCGTTTTTTTCCAGCACACAGCATGAGTCACGGCCTTCTAATTAATGCTTGCATTATACAAGCAATTGGCTACACTGATATCACTTGTTTATTGCAAGTCATAAATTCAGGAGGGGGTCACATGAAACTCTATGCCGTCGTAGGATCCGGAAACTGCCACAAAGTACAGGCCACCGCCAGCCGTCTCGGCATTGACCTTGATGTCGAATACCAGGATTTTTTCGCCGGGGATCTAACCCGGCCCGAATTCCTCGCACTGAACCCGAATGGCCGGGTGCCCACCCTGGTCGACGGCGATTTCACGCTCTGGGAATCGAATGCCATTATGCAGTACCTGGCCGACAAGGTACCGGGTAATCCCCTGTTTCCCCAAGACCCACAGACCCGCGCGGATATCGTCCGCTGGCAGTGCTGGGAGCTGGCGCACTTCAATAACGCGTTGGGCACGATCGCCTACCAGGCCGTGCTCAAGGTCCAGCTGATGAAACAGGAACCCAACCAGCCCGTCGTCGACGATGCCATGGAATCGTTGAGCGAGTTTGCAGCCGTGCTGGAAGGCCACCTGTCCGGTCGTGATTATGTGGTCGGTAATGGCATAACACTGGCCGATTATTCCATCATCAACATCGAAGCTTTCAAGGAGATGATCCCCTTTGACTGGTCCGGCTATCCCGGGCTGAATGCCTATTTCGACCGAATGCGTGCCGACCCGCACTGGGCAGGCACGGCACCTGAAAGCCCTGAAGCGATTGGGCGCAAGCCCGGCGCGGCATAGGGTCTAACTATAACGACTCCGATGTAGGGCCACGCATGCGCGAACAGGCACATTGCCGTAGTACGAACTGAGTGAGTGCTGCGGTAATGTGTAATAGTCGGTATTAGATCTGACAGGCATGTCTGATCATAGTGAGCCTCACTCACTTGCATGAATGACCGTAGACCGCAAAGAGTTGCCGTTCCCAGGAACCAGAATGTCCCGCTGATGCGGTGTTCTTGTACGGGGATAACCGGCCATTAATTGTCCTTCCCATCCGGCCGGCGAACGGCAGAAATGCGCGCAAGAACGGTCATTGAACAACAAATGCAAACGGCGACCCTCAAACTGAAGGCCGCCGCTGCAATAATTAGGCGATCATCTCTCTTTGAACTGCGTAAGAAACAATTGTCACGCGACACGAAAATCAATGCGTATCGCTAAACAAAGAGATCGAGATGATCTGTGCTTCTACTCATGCTCTGGTTTTTGCCTCCCTCCTATTTATTTCCCTTTTTTTCTGAACCTTGGCCGAATTCCTTGAAGACGTACAATCCACCATTGCGGTCGGAGCCAAAGATCCAAGGCGAGTTGACTTGCTTGTACACACCCCAGAAGTCATGCGGACGACCGCCGTTTGCCGCAAGGAAGTTCGTCGAGTTGTCAAAGAAACGCGCGATCTCAACCGGGTTGTACGGGTCTGTGACGTCAACGACCAGCATGCCATCCCAGTACCAGGAAATATATGCCTTGGTTTGATTGCCGGCAGTCTCGACGAGCACGTTGTTTGCCGAGTAAGTACCCGACGGGTCGCAGCTTGGATCGACAGGGTTGGCACTGCATACAGTATGAAAGGTAGATGCCAACACCGGATTTGCCGGATCAGAGTAATCCCATATCCTCACACCACCCCACGCATCGGGGACGCTCTCCGCTGTCACACTCGCGCCGAGGTTCCCGATCACAAGATCTCCAGCAGTGGCTACGTTCATGACGGCAAGTCCCGTGGAATGGCCTACAAAGATCCCCGGGATGTCGCGCGGGTCACCCCCCATTCTAACCAGGGCGTCACCGCGTGCGGCATCATTAAATACTACCATCGCCGCATACCCCGCATTGATCACATTGGTCGCCTTCACGTCGAAACGGCATATGCCACGCTGAATCAGAGCTACTTCGCTACTTAAGGTAGCAGGAGGCACCGAACCAAGACAGGTATCTCCCACATAGGTGACAAGACCACTGAACTGCCCTCCCGGTAAACTGGCAAGCGAGGTCGTGAAGGCGCCCTCTTGCGCGGGGTAGTCCCCCGCGTTTGGACCATCATCAATGGAAAGGTTAAAGGTAAAAGTCGAGAAATCTTCCTCCATCTCAACAACTATGGTTCCATCCTCGCTCGGCCAGGCAGCGTGACTGTTAACCTCACCATCGAGTGAACCATTATCGGGATCGAGTGCCACCGATACCGGTGAAGGGGCTGCGGGATCACTGATGTCGAGTAACACTAGGCCCGCATCCCAGTTGCTCAGATAGGCCCTGGTACCATCGGCGTTGACGGTAACATCATTAAGAAACCGGTTCCGTGATGCGCCGAAGCCGTCTGTGAGCCAGAGCACTGCGTTCAGGACTCGTGCGGTATCAGTCGTTTCGTCGCCAACCCCCGGATCGAAGAGTTCCTCTGCACCCCAAGCGCTGGTCAGCACCGGATTGGATGGATCGGTGAGGTCGTAGATCCGAAAGTTATCAAACGCTGATTCTGCCACAACCGCAACATAATCGCGTTCGCCCTGCGTGAACAACCACAGGTTATGTACACCGACATCGGTAAGGCCGCCAAACAGGAGGTCAGATATCGGATTCAGCTCGTCAAGGCGTACACTCGCAAGATACACGGGGTTAGCAGGATCGACTACGTTCCAAATTTCGAAGCCACCCGGCCCTCCGGCACAGGACTCGTTGGAATGAACGAGAATATCACCCGCGTTCATGGACGCGACTTTCACATCGTTCGAGCGGCTTCCCACCGGCGAGGAAATCACTCCGGTAAACGCCGGTCTATTCTTGTTGTAGACGTCCCAGATCCAAATTCCGGCTTCCGGATCACCCCCGCAGGGACTATTAAAGGTCCCGGTATAGGCGTAGTTACCAAGGGCCCATACGTCAGTGGTGGCATTTTCTGAATAGCGTTCACCGCGTCCTGCGGGGAAAAGGTTTTTGATCACGGGGGCTGATGGACCACCGCTGATCACCGCGCCCGATGTTGCCGCGTCGTGCGCCATTAACGCCGCAGCGGGTAATGGACGAACCAGTGCTTCTGCTTCGGCGTCATCGGCACCGTCGGTGAATAGTGGTGGTGGGGATGCGGAGACCGTTGCAGCAGAGACAAACGACATGAATATTAGTCCCCATAGGGACTTTATTGCTGTTCCCTCGGTAATCAATAGATGTGATCCCTTCATGATGCCCCTCCATTTATTCTGTAATCCTGCCCCGAGATAACTTCATTGCATATATAAATTTACTAGTACATATTGCGGGAGTTTTGTTGATCAAGATCAAGTGTACGGCCTGATTAGTTTATCTTTGCCAGCCAAAGCAAAACTGCAACTTATTAGTCGTCGCATTCTTAAGATATTAATGACCAGAAAGGGCCTGAAGTCCTTGTTAAATGATTTGATATATTAGAGGTAGCTAAACGACCGGAATGGGTCGTTCTTCCCCGTTTAGTAATTTCGAATATAAGAGTCGGCTAAAGGACCGGGTTGGGGTGGAATCTGGACTTACATCCAGACACTGTCTGTCAAATCTAATCTGTACTACTACAGTTAATGTGTCCCCGCTAGCACCCTTGTGATGCATTATTTTTTTAAAGCTTCACCAATTTCTTTACTGGTATGCTTATGAGTCTTCACTCTATCGAAGACCGTGTAACCAAATGAGTCTTCAAGATGTTTATTTGCACTATGCGCTATTAAATACTGGACGCATTCCAGCCTGTTCTTCATGACACAAAAGTGAAGCACGGTTTCCGGGTATTCATTGGCACTTAACATAAGGAGAATGAGGGACAGACCACGTTTTCACGTTGCAGAGTCAATAAACTGATAAACCGTGGTCTGACCCTCATTCTCACGTAGTGATCTGTGCGAGAAGTTAGGCGAACAGATTGTCAATTACCCTTATATGCTGGGATAAGGGCTTTTATTTTTCCTGGTACACCTCCCGAGAATAAAGTCGCGCACCGAGTAACTATCGACTATACATATATAGGCAGAAACCCGGAGTTCACTTTCCTGCCGGGCAGTGTTGCGAATATCCACATATGCGGTGCGCAATAATTGCTGCTTTACTGGTATCACGATGACAACCCCGTACCGAAGCAACTTTGCAAGGAAAATTAAAGAAATGCGAGCTTCCAGCAAGAACCGTCATTGAAAAACCATCAATGAGCTCCTGATGTGATTATGGAGGAGGAGATCCTATGCGATACGCAATAAGACATTTTCTATCAGCAGTGATGTTATCCCTGCTGCTGGTTTCGCTACCACTCGGCGCAACTCAACTAATTGATCCCATTTCTGAATCAATTAAACAAGCGGGTGTCAATGTGAACCTGGAGCCGGTGGCCACCGGTCTCACTGCCCCGAACTGGGGAACGTCCGCGCCAGGCCATCCGGACCGGCTGTTTGTAACTGACCAGGACGGCATACTCTGGGCTATTGACCTAACGACAGGCAACAAGGTCGTTTTCGCTGATCTCAGCGTCCTGCTGGTGCCACTGGGTGCGTTTGGTCCTGGCTCATTCGATGAACGCGGGCTGCTGGGCGTGGTGTTTCATCCCGACTTCCAAAACAATGGCTTGCTTTACACCTACACATCCGAACCCGCAACGGGCACACCGGACTTTCACGCACCGGAAGCTGCAGCAGCAAACCATGAAAGTGTCATCACGGAGTGGCAAGTACCCAATCCAGCGGATCAGGCTTCGGTTGTCGATCCCATCTCCCGCCGCGTGCTGCTGCAAATCGAGCAGCCTAACTTCAACCATAATGGCGGGGCGATCAGCTTTGGTCCGGACCACCATCTCTACATTGCGCTAGGCGATGGAGGGGCGGCGGATGACCAGGGCGTCGGTCACAGCCTGCAGGGTAACGGCCAGAATCCTGCTAACATCCTGGGGAATATTCTGCGCATCGATCCGCTCGGAAACAACTCGGCTAATAGTGAGTACGGCGTACCCGCGGACAACCCGTTCTTCCCAGGCGGAGCCGGTCCCTTCGGTGGCGAGGCGGGATGTGCTGACGGTGTTTGTGACGAGATCTTCGCCTGGGGTTTCCGCAATCCGTTCCGTATCTCATTCGATAAGGAGACGGGTGACCTCTACGCCGCTGACGTCGGGCAAAATGACATTGAAGAAGTTGATGTGGTCGTGGCCGGTGGAAACTATGGCTGGCGAATCAAGGAAGGGTCTTTTTGTTTTGATCCGAATGGAGCCGACCCTGGCTTCGTCACGGACGATGCCTCCTGCGGACCGCCCGACCTGATCGATCCGGTGGCCCAATATGACCACGATGAAGGCATCGCGATCGTAGGCGGGTTTGTGTACCGCGGCAACGATATCCCGAGCTTGCGCGGGCGCTACGTTTTCGGCGACTTTACGCGGGTGTTCTTTGGTAACAACGGCCGCCTGTTTTTTCTGAGCAAGAAGGACATCGTCAAGACGGGTAGCATCAAAACCAGCAAGATCTCCGAGTTTAGGCTGGCTGGTCCGGACGAGCTGGGCTTGTCATTGCTCGGTTTCGGCCAGGATGCAAATGGCGAACTCTATGTGCTTGGCAATATGACAGGTGTGCCATTCGGCGACACCGGCATTGTTCTGAGACTTGCGCGCGGCTCCGAGTCAAATACCGACTCCAGTGCGACAAAGGTGCACAACTTTATAACCCACCTGCGCGGTCGTAGTCAGGTACCCACCTCGGTTGACACTCGCGCCCAGGGACAGGCCATCTTCCAGCTCAATAAAGACGGGACCGCACTTGAGTATACGGTGATCGTGGCCAATATCGAGAATGTTATCGGAGCACACATTCATAACGCTCCCGCTGGTGCCAACGGCCCCATTGTGTTGAGCATGGTTCCAGATACGGCAGGTTTCCTGAGCGACGGCCCCTTTATCCCCAACCCAGGGGTGACACTGAATGGCATACTGGCCCAGGGAACAGCCACTGTTGATGATCTGGTGGGGCCGTTAATGGGGATGTCTCTCGACAATCTCGTCGACGAGATACTGAACGGCAACACCTATGTGAATGTCCACACGGTAGAAAACCGCCCGGGTGAGATTCGCGGACAAATTCGCTGACAGGCGACGTCAGCGTGTCCTTGATAAATTAGGAAAATTACCGGAGTCAGATCTCAGTTTCCTCTACTATTAAGAAATACTGG
Organism: uncultured Ectothiorhodospiraceae bacterium; assembly: GCA_947258545.1. Classification (GTDB taxonomy): domain Bacteria; phylum Pseudomonadota; class Gammaproteobacteria; order UBA9214; family UBA9214; genus CAMYJZ01. Next base: position 2,069 of record CAMYJI010000001.1, on the reverse strand, counting down.
GATCTGACCCACTGCTGCCGTACCCGAACCTTCTATCCTCACCGCCACCTGCAAAGATCCGCATCGAAACCATACCTTATCTTACCCATCCCGGCCGTCAGGCCAACCGATATCCTGGTGCTCCCTTTGGGTCATTGCCATGGGAATGGGGTGAAGGATTTGATGGTGTCAGCCAGACAGGTCGGCAGGTGGCGCCCGGCTTTCCGGCAACAGACACGTTGGAACCGATGTCTCCTTTCCCTGGAAATGTACGAAACTTCTAGATGACTGCTTTCCGCTGCCTTCACGACATTTAAACCAAGACCTAAAACATCCGGTATGGGTCGTTCTTCCCCGTTTAGTAATTGCTAATATAAGAGCCGGCTAAAAAACAGGGTTGAAGTGGAATCTGGACTTACATCCAGACACTGTCTGTCAAATCAAATCTGTACTACTACAGTTAATGTGTCCCCGCTAGCGCCCTTGTGATGCATTATTTTTTTAAAGCTTCACCAATTTCTTTACTGATGTGCTTATGAGTCTTCACTCTATCGAAGACCGTGTAACCAAATGAGTCCTCAAGATGCTTATTTGCACCATGCGCTATTAAATATTGATCGCATTCCAGCCTGTTCTTCATGACACAAAAGTGAAGCACTGTTTCCGGGTATTCATTGCCACTTAACATATTGATATCTGCCCCATGCGCCAGCAGTGCATCAGCAATATCATATTTCTCTCGTAAAATAGCCTGATAAAGAATGGACCTCCCTTCTTCATCCTTTGTATTTGGGTTTGCTCCTGATGCAAGCAGCGTGTTCACCATAGGGTATTTTTCTCTATTAAGCGCCCATGATAAGGCTGTTTTTCCCCAGTTGTCTGTTAACTCCAGGTCCTTGCCACTCCTGGCGTATTTCGATATTGCTTCAATACGCTCATCGCGAACCACAATGTAACGGCATTTTAGCGCAATCCAGTTTGGACTTTTCTCGCAATTCCCTGAAATTACTGTTCTCGCTATACAGGTAGATATAGGGCATCGCAAAGAAAAGCATCACAAGCATTACAATTACAATTCCTGCGCCTACCAGTACTCCCTTTTTAAAGCTACGCTTGGTCATATTCTTGTTGCATCATGCTTTATTAAGCGGCACTTGACCGCGCGAGTGCAGCGAACGGCTCGATATGTTTCATGCATGATCTACTTATAGAGACGCTCAAAGCCCCGTTCACTAAAACCATTCATTCGTTTTTTACCGACGAGAATTACCGGGACACCGCGAGCCCCCAACTTCTTATACTGCCGCTTCCCTTTCGAATCCTTCTCAATATCATATTCTGTAAATGGAATTCTCTCCTTCTGAAAATATTTTCTGGCCTTTTTGCAGGAGCCACACCAACTCGCTGAATACATGACCACATTCTTGCCTGTATCGAATATTGAAGTGTTATAGCTGACACTTTTATAGGTGTTTACTCTTACTTCTAGCCTTTCAGCGTCCTGGTTCCCCGGCTTTTTATCGCTAAAGTGTACCTTCCCCTGATCATCTACCCATTTGTATATTTCTGCAGTTGATGATTCCGCTATGACCAATAGCAACGCCCACAATAGGATCTGTATCATCGCTTTAAAATGCATAACGTCGCGCTCTCCGGTAAATCAGCAGCACAGCGTCTTGTTATCATTTAACATACTGACGCTCCATATCGAGCAATTTCTTCGGAATCTTGACACCTTGCTTCCGGGCAATATCAAACATAGCTCTCTGTGTAAAGCCACCATAAATATTGCCCTCGATATCCGTAACCTGCCAATCTTCAATATCTTCAAACGTGCATATATACTGCCGATCAAGGTGCCCTTCATGGGTTACCGGTGGAGTAACCAGCAGCACATGAATATCCTCGCCTTCGATCTTTTCGACGTGGGCACCCAGGTGCTCAACTGTACCCGTGTTGCTGACAAAGTTAAGCTTCACAAAGGCATCATCAGGATAGGTCTTGAAAAGCTCTCTGAACTGGTCGATAGATGACCTGGCATGATCCATCGCCGCTTTCAACAAGGGATCATTGGGATCAGTCTCTAGCGG